>CABUWK010000007.1 GCA_902495325.1 uncultured Acidiphilium sp. | reverse complement strand
CGGGAAAACTGACCCCGCTCGGCATCCTCGATCCGGTGGACCTCGGCGGCGCGACGGTTTCGAAGGCAACCCTGAATAACTACGGAGACATTCTCCGGAAAAAAGTGAACGTGGGCAGTACGGTCGTGATCAGAAGATCGAACGAAGTCATCCCCGAGATCCTTCGCTCGACGGACGAAGGGAAAAGCGGAACGCCCGTCGAAAAACCGACGGTTTGTCCTTTCTGTAAAACCCCTCTCGTCGAGATCGGCGCGAACCTTTTCTGCCCGAACGACGACTGCACGCCGAGGATCGTCGCGCGGTTTGCGAACTTTGCTTCGAAAGACGGCATGAATATCGACGGCTTTTCCGAAATGACGGCTTTTACCCTTCATTGTTCTCTGGGATTAAAAAAGTATTCCGATCTTTACAAACTGAAAAAAGAGGATCTGATCGACCTTGACGGGTTTAAGGACAAAAAAGCGGACAATCTGATTCTTGCGATAGAAAAAAGCAAAAATGCTCCTTTATCGAATTTTATTTTCGCACTCGGGATCGACGGCGTGGGAAAGAAAACGGCAAAGGATCTCGCGGCGCATTTCAAAAGCGTGAAGGCGCTCGGGCTTGCCACGAAAGAGGAACTTGCCGATCTTCCGGACGTCGGGGAGATCATGGCGACGGATATCGGCGATTATTTTAAAAACGAAGAGAATATTACCGAGATCAACGAGCTGTTCTCTCTCGGCGTTTCTCCCGTTTACGAGGAGAAGGCAAAGGAAGGTTCGTTTGCGGGAGAGAAGGTCGTGCTCACCGGTACGCTTTCTTCCTATACGCGGGGCGAAGCGGGAAAGCTTATCGAATCTCTCGGCGGAGAGGTACAGTCTTCGGTGACGAAGACCACGACGCTCGTCGTTGCCGGAGAAGCCGCGGGAAGCAAACTCGACAAGGCGAGGAAGCTCGGGATAAAAATTATCGGCGAAGATGAATTCAAAGCCCTGTTAAATCCTTGATATTTTTCGGATTTTGTGATAAAATAGAACGGAATGGCGGATATATACCGCCGCGCACGGGCGAAACGCCGTTTCCGGGTGTTTCTCCGGCAAAAATCTTTTTTGCGGCGTGCGGGCGGTTGCCGCTTTTCCCGAAAAGCGAAGGAGCATGACGAAATGCGCAGCATGACAGGTTACGGAAAAGCCGTAACGGAAGAAAACGGAATCACGCTTACGGCGGAGCTGAAAACGGTGAACAACCGCTTTCTGGATCTTGTGCCGAAATATCCACGCGCATTCGTCCCGCTGGACGATCTGATCCGCAAAACGGTTTCCTGCGGGATCCGCAGAGGGAGAGTCGAACTTTTCATCACCTATACCGATCTTTCCGAAAGCGGAAAGACGCTGATCGTTGACGAAAGCCTTGCCGGCAGATACGTTGCGGCGGCGAAAACGCTTTCCGAAAAATTCGGCGTGGAAAACGATATGACGGTCACTTCGTTGATGCGTTGCCCGGACGTGGTGACGGAAACGGTTGCCGAATCGGACGAAGATATGCTTGCCGAGATGGTGAAGGGTACGATCGGAAATGCGATCGAGGCCTTAAACGTCATGCGGGACGCCGAAGGGAAAAAACTGAAAGCGGATATTCTTTCCCGTGCTTCCGTCGTGGAAGAGCTTGCGGCGAAAATCGCGGAGCGTGCGCCGGACATCAAAGAGGAATACCGCAAAAAAATCGAAGAGCGCATGAAAGAGATCTTATCCGACGTGCGTTTCGATGAAGGAAGAATGTTGCAGGAAGTCGCTTTGTTTGCCGATAAAACGAATATCGACGAAGAGCTTACCAGACTGAAAAGTCACGTTTCTCAACTTCGCAAGATCTGTGAGGAAGAAACGGACGCCGGAAAGAAACTCGATTTCCTGATGCAGGAATTTAACCGCGAAACCAATACGATCTGCTCAAAATCGAACGATATCGAAATCACGAGGATCGCCCTCGCGCTGAAAAACGAGATCGAAAAGATGAGAGAGCAGGTGCAGAATATAGAATAAAAGGAGATAACAGATTATGATCAATTTTCCGCCTATCGACGAACTTGCCGATAAAGTAGGTTCCAAATACACCCTTTGCGTCATTGCGTCCAAACGCGCGAGACAGCTGATCGATCATGCGCAGAATCAGGGGTATACCGATCTTCCGAGTAAGAACAAACCGTTGAGCGAAGCGGCTATGGAGATTTACGAGGGTAAAGTTACCGTTTCCAAGTACTGATTTTTTCGAATCGGAAGGTTTTTCCGCAAACGATACGTGCGGCATTATGCCGCAAAAAGGCTCAGCCTTTGCCGATCCTGCCCGTTTTTCGGGTGAACGGGGGTAAAAAGGTTGCGCTTTTTTCTTTTTTACGGGGTAAGATCAAAAAACAAAGGAGGGAGGTTTTCGTTATGATCGCGGAAGTGATCGTGGATATCGCGCACAGCGAAACGGACAGAGTGTTCGATTATATTGCCGAAGACGGCGAGATTTCCCTCGGTTCGCGCGTGGAAGTTCCTTTCGGCAGACAGACGAAAGAGGGTTTTGTGATCGGACTGAAAGAGACGTCCGGTCTTCCTTCCGGTAAGCTGAAAAAAATCATCCGCTGTCCGGACGAATTTCCCGTGATCGGAAAAGAGTGTCTCGAACTCGCGCGGTTCGTAAAAGAAACCTATCACGTTCCGTTTGCTCTCGCACTCCGGCAGTTTATTCCCGCGGAACTTCGCGGCGGCAGGGTAAAGGAAAAAATCGTCCGCTTTGCGACGCTGTCTTCCGAAATATCGCCCGTTGCGATGGTTGCGGAACTGAGGAAAGGTTCTACGGCGCAGGCCAACGCCATCGGCTATCTGACGCAGGAAAAAAAGGCAAGGCTTTCCGAGCTGAACGAAAAATTCGGCAACCAGGCGATCAAAAAACTGATCGATAGAAATTTCGTGATCGTAACGGACGAGCGGGCGAGCAGGATCCCTTATCGCGATCTCGTTCCCCGTTCGGAAGAAGTGGATCTGACAGAGGAACAGGAAAAAGCCGTCGCCACCGTCGAAAACGCGGAACAGAGGGTCGCTCTTCTGTTCGGCGTTACGGGAAGCGGGAAAACGGAAGTTTACCTTCGCCTGATCAGCGCCGCGCTCGAAAGAGGGAAAACGGCGATCATGCTCGTGCCGGAAATCGCGCTCACCCCGCAGATGCTCCGCCAGCTCAGGGCAAGGTTCGGAGACAGCGTGTCGATCCTGCACAGCGGGCTGTCCGCCGGGGAACGCTTTGACGAATGGTACCGGCTGAAAACGGGAGAAGCGAGGATTGCGATCGGCGCGAGAAGCGCGATCTTCGCCCCGCTTTCCGATCTCGGGATCGTCATCGTGGACGAAGAGCACGACGGCAGTTACGAAGCGGAAACGAGCCCGCGCTACAAAACGATCGACGTTGCGAAAAAACGCGCCGAACTTTCGGATTGCAAGCTCGTGCTCGGCAGCGCAACCCCTTCGATCGACAGTTACGACAGGGCGATCTCCGGAGAATACGCGCTTGCCGAAATGAAAAACAGGATCAACGGAAAGTCTCTGCCGGAGTTTATCATTGCCGACATGCGGAAAGAAGTCCGCGCGGGGAACGAAAGCATTTTTTCCTCTTATCTGAAGGCGGAACTTTCCTCTTGCCTGAAAGAGGGCAATCAGGCGATCCTTTTTCTCAACCGAAGAGGATATTCCCAGCAGGTGATCTGCCGCGACTGCGGGTATGTGGCGAAATGCGAAAACTGCGATATTTCTTTAAACTATCACCGCGACGTAGGGCTTCTGAAATGCCATTACTGCGGCGCGACCTATCATAAACTTTCCGCCTGCCCGGAATGCGGATCCCTCAATTTAAGTTACAGCGGAACGGGAACGCAGCGCATCTGCGAAGATCTCGGGAAACTTTTCCCCGAGGCGAGGATCCTGAGAATGGATAACGACACCACGGCGAACAAAGAAGGGCATTTTAAAATTCTGAAAGAGTTTTCCGACCGGAAAGCCGATTTTCTCGTCGGTACGCAGATGGTGGCTAAGGGGCACGATTTTCCCGCCGTTACTCTCGTCGGTATTCTCGATGCGGATATGAGCCTTTATTTTTCCGATTATCGCAGCGGGGAGAGAACGTTTCAGCTGATCACGCAGGTGGCGGGAAGAAGCGGGCGAGCGGACAGAAAGGGAAAAGTCGTTCTGCAAACGTACAATCCCGAAAACGACGTGATCGATTTTGCCGTACGTTACGATTACAAAGGCTTTTTTGCCAGGGAAAAGGCGATCCGCAAATCGACGGGATTTCCGCCGTACGCTCTGATTCTCCGCGTGATGGTCGAATCGGAAGAGGACGGCGCGGCGATGGAGACTTTGCGGCTTGTTTACGAAGATTTAAAACCGGTTTACGAGGCAAACAGAGATTGTTTCCTTTTCTTCAACAAGATGAAAAGCCCCGTGAAACGGATGAAGAATAAATATCGCTATCAGGCGCTGATGCGGCTTTGCGGCGATTACGAAAAAATCAAAAACGAAATTTACGAGAGGAGTTTGTCGCATAAAACGCAGAAAACTCTCGTTTACGTAGAGGAAAACCCCTCGAGCCTCAGCTGACGGGGGAAAAGGAGAAATTCGATGGCTAAACTCAGAATTTTACAGGTCGGAGAAGAAACCTTAAGAATGAAGTGCGACGAGGTCACTTCGTTCGATCTCAATTTAAGCACTCTGCTCAATGATATGAAAGAAACTTTGAAAGACGCGAAAGGGGCGGGGCTTGCCGCGCCTCAGGTCGGCGTGACGAAACGCGTTTTCGTCGTCGACGTGGACGAAGGGTATTTCGAATTTATCAATCCCGTGATCCTCGGAACTTCCGGTTCGCAGTACGGCGTGGAAGGATGCCTTTCCGTAAAAGGAAAGTGGGGAGACGTGAAAAGACCGAGAAAAGTGACCGTAAAAGCTTACGACCGTTACGGCAAGCCCTTTAAGATCGTGGCGAAAGATTTCTTTGCGAAGGCGATCTGTCACGAATACGATCACCTTGACGGGATATTGTATATCGACAAAGCGGATAATCTCAGGGAGGAAGAGTAACTTGAAAATCATTTTCATGGGCACGCCCGATTTTGCGGTGAAGCCCCTCGGAAGTCTGCTTTCTTCCGCAAGACATAAAGTCGTTGCCGTGGTAACGCAACCGGATAAACCGGTCGGAAGAAAAGGCATTCTGACGCCGCCGCCGGTAAAAACGGTCGCGCAAAAAGCGGGCATACCCGTATACCAGTTTCCGAAAATCGGAGAAGGGCTGGAAACCCTGAAAGGGCTGAACGCCGATATCATGATCACCTGCGCATACGGGCAGCTGATCCCGCAAAGCGTGATCGATCTTTGCCCGCACGGGATCGTGAACATTCACGCGTCGCTGTTGCCGAAATACCGCGGCGCGGCACCGATCCAGTACGCCGTGGTAAACGGAGAAAAAGAAACGGGCGTCACGTTTATGAAAACGGACATCGGGCTCGACACGGGAGACGTGATCGCGAAGTTCCCGCTTGCGATTAAAAGCGGGGAGACTGCGGGCGAACTTTCCGAACGGTTATCTTCTCTCGGCGCGGAAAAGGCGGAAGAGGTTTTAAATTCGATCGAAGACGGAACGGCGGTATACGAAAAGCAGGACAATGCGACTTCGTCTCTCGTAAAAACAATCAAAAAAGAAGATTCTATCATTGATTTTGAGAAAGATTCCGAAACGGTGTGTCACTTTGTCCTCGGGATGAATCCGAAGCCGGCGGCGCAATGTTTTCATGACGGAAAGATCATGAAAGTGTTTTATGCCGTGCCGTCGGAAGGAGCGGGCGAACCGGGAGAAGTGCTGACCGCAAAGGGAAGACTTGTCGTAGCGTGCGGGAAGGGTGCGATCGAAATAACGGAATTGCAGGAAGAGGGAGGAAAGAGAATGAGTGCGAAAGATTTTCTTTCCGGACGTAAGATCGCCGTCGGCGAAAGGTTGATTTCCTGCTTATGATCGATATTTTTTACGACAGTTACCGCGTTCTGACCAAAGTTTATTCCGAAGGCGCGTTTTTGAAACAGGCACTTTCGGATACCTTTATCGAAGAAAAGAACAGAGCGCATACGACGAAGATCTGCTACGGCGTTCTCGATCGTGATATCGCTCTCGATTACGATATGAACTATCTGTGCGACAAACGACCGAAACTTGCCGTCAGAACGGTCCTTAAGATCGCAATGTATTCTTTAAAATATCTGAGATCCGCTCCGTACTGCGTCTGCGACAATGCGGTAGAGCTTTTGAAAAAGCTCGGAAAGGGGGGAACGGCAGGTTTCGCGAACGCCTTTCTCAGGAAGTATATAAAAACGGAAATTCCTTTACCTGTCGATAAATATGAAAGGTTTTCCGTTACGTGGTCTTATCCGTTATTCGCCGTTAAGCGACTGATGAAAGATTACGGCGAAGAAATTGCATCCCGCATTGCGGAAGAGGGAAAGGAAAGAACGCTCGTGCGGTTTTTCCCGGGAACGGACGGGGAGAAATACCTTGCCGACCGAAGGTGGGAATTTGAGAAAACGCCTTTTGAAAACTGTTTCTTCGTTCGCGGTTTCAAGCGGAACGAAGATTACGACCGCGGCGTTTATACCTTTCAGTCGATCGGAAGCGCGGCGATCGTCGATGCCGTGATCGACGGGAAAGACAGATCTTCCGAAACCATTCTCGACGCGTGCGCGGCACCGGGCGGAAAGAGCGTTGCGCTGTCGTTTGCGTTTTCTTCCGTTACGGCGTGCGAACTTCATGCGCACCGCGTGAATCTGATCGGAGAATACGTCTCCCGCACGGGGCGCGAAAACGTGACGGCGTTGCAGGCGGATTCCTCATCTTTCCGCGAGGAATTCGAAAGTAAATTCGACGTCGTTTTAACCGACGTTCCCTGTTCCGGATTCGGGGTCGTGTCCGACAATCCCGATATCAAAAGAAACCGCACGGACGCAGACGTTACGGAACTGACGAAACTGCAGTTGTCCGTTCTCGAAAACTGCTCCCGCTACGTGAAACCGGGCGGAGAGCTGGTGTATTCCACCTGTTCGGTATTCCGCGCGGAAAACGACGGGGTGGCGGAAGCCTTTTTAAGAGGACACGAAACTTTTGAAGAGATCCCTTGCGAAAGTCCGCTCGCGCACCTTCGTTTCGGGCACGGTATGACCTTTCTTCCCTATCTGTCGGAGGGCGCGGGCTTTTACGTTTGTAAATTCAGGCGAAAACAATGAAAGAGATTTTACAGGATTATTCCGAAGAACAACTGAAAACGCTCCTTGCGGAATACGGCGAAAAACCCTTCCGCGCGGGGCAGATCTTCCGCGGGCTCGCTTCCGGGAAGAGTATTTCCGAACTGACGGAACTTAGCCTTGCTTTCCGGGAAAAACTGAAGGAGCGATTTGCGGACGAAGCGGTAAAGATCGTCGGCGAAAAGGTTTCGAAGATCGACGGAACGGTGAAATACCTTTTTGCCTTAAGCGACGGCAACGTGATCGAAGGGGTACTGATGAAATATAAATACGGCAACACGCAGTGCGTTTCCACGCAGGTCGGGTGCCGTATGGGGTGCGCGTTCTGCGCGTCCGGCATCGGCGGATTGGTCAGAAACCTTACGGCGGGGGAAATCGCCTCCGAGATCTACGCCGTAAATCGCGCGCTCGGCGGAACGACGGATAAACGCCTGGTGACGAACGTTGTGATGATGGGCAGCGGAGAACCGCTCGACAACTATGATAACAGCATACGCTTTATTCGCAATCTTTCGGCAAAAAACGGGCTGAACGTCAGTCCGCGCAACGTCAGCCTTTCTACGTGCGGGCTCGTGCCCGCGATCGACAGACTTTCCCTTGAGGGGCTTGACGTCAATCTGACCGTTTCCCTTCATAATCCTTTCGACGAGAAGAGAAAAGAGCTGATGCCGATCGCGAACAAATATAAGGTTTCCGAAATTCTGGACGCCTGTTCCCGTTATTTCGACAAGACGGGAAGGCGGTATATTTTCGAATATTCTCTCGTGAAGGGGCAGAACGACGGCAAAGATTGCGCCGACGAGCTGATCCGCCTTCTGCGGGGAAGACCGTGCCACGTAAACCTGATCCGCCTGAACGCCGTGAAGGAAAAGCACCTGGAAGCGACTTCCGATAAGGACGCTTACCGTTTTCTCGGACAACTTGAAAAAGGCGGGCTTTCCGCTACGGTGAGAAGACAGATCGGCGTGGATATCGACGGCGCCTGCGGTCAGCTGAGAAGAAAATTTCTGAACGGAGAGGTGGATTTTGAAGGGCAGGATCGTTAAAGTCGGCGGAGGGAAGTTCTCCGTGATGACGGAAACAGGGATCGCGGAGTATTCGGCGAAGGGTTCTTTGAAGATCAAAGGAGAAGGACTTGTGACGGGCGATATCGCGGAGATCGAAAACGGGGTCGTGACCGGCACGGCAAAGAGAAAAAACAGGTTTTTTCGTCCGAACGTATGCAACGTGGATGTGGTAAACATCGTCGTAGGCGACCCGCCGAAACCCGATTTCTATCTCGTGGACAAAATGATTTCGAAATGTTTTTTCGAAAACATTCCCTGCGTTATCACGGTAAACAAGATCGATCTCGGCGAGGAAAACAAACGGAAGATTCTCGAAAACTATGAAAAAGCCGTAGAAAAGATATTTTTCGTTTCCGCCCTCGACGGGGCAGGGATCGACGAGCTGACGGAATATCTGAAAGGAAAACTCGTCGTTTTCACCGGGCAGTCCGCCGTGGGGAAAACGTCGCTCTGCAACAGGCTGTTCGGCGGAAGCAGAAGGGTGGGCGACTTAAGCGAAAAAACAAAACGGGGCAGGCAGACCACCACTTCCTGCGAGATCGTCCGCTCGGGAGATCTTCTCGTTGCCGATACCCCGGGGTTTACTTCGATCGACTGCGATCTTCTCCCCGATGACCTTCCTCATTCTTATCCCGAGTTCGGACCCTGTCTCGGACAGTGCCGTTTTAAAGACTGCAAGCACGAGAAAGAACCGGGATGCCGCGTCGCGGAAGAGGTCGCGGAAGGGAATATCTGCAACGAACGGTATCGCAGATATCTTGAAATTTTAAAAGAGAGCAGACAAAACGCCGCTGCGAACAAAAACAGATAAATGCCGTTTTGCCAGCGAAAAACGCGGAAGCGGTAAAAGGACAAGAAAAAATGAACGATAGATCTTTAAGAAAAAACGATGGAAAAATGCTGATCGCGCCGTCCGTATTGTCGGCTGATTTTTCGAGAACGGGAGAGGAGATCCGATCGGCGGAAGAGGGCGGTGCGGATATGATCCACCTCGACGTGATGGACGGCGTATTCGTACCGAATATTACCTTCGGGATCAAAATGGTCGCCGATCTCCGCAAAGTGACGAAGCTTCCGCTCGATTGTCATCTGATGATCGTTTCTCCCGAAAAATACGTGAAGAAATTTGCCGAAGCGGGCGCCGATTACATTACGGTGCATTACGAGGCGTGCGGAGAAAACACCGAGGAAACGCTGAAACTTATTTCTTCCTGCGGAGCGAAGTGCGGACTTGTGATCAATCCGGATACCGCTTACGAGAAGATCGAAAAGTATATTCCGCTTTGCGACATGGTTCTCGTTATGAGCGTTTTCCCCGGGTTCGGCGGGCAGAAATTTATTCCTTCCGTTCTTGAAAAAACTAAAAAAATCAAAGAATATATCTTAAAAAATAATCTTAATTGCATTGTGGAGATCGACGGCGGCATCAATGAGGAAACGGTAAAACTCGCAAAGGCGAACGGCGTGGACGTCTGCGTTGCCGGCAGCAGCGTTTTCGGCAAAGAAGACCGCAAAGCCGCGATCGAAGCTTTAAAGGTTTAACGTGAAAGAAGACAATCGTTTGAAAACGGCGCTCGTGTTCCTCGGCGGAGAAGAATACGAAGGAGAGATCGATTTTAAAGGAAAATTCGTGATCGCGTGCGACAAAGCGTACGCATTCGTGAAAAAGAGAGGGGTTACGCCCGATCTTGTTCTCGGCGATTTCGATTCTTTGGGCTATGTGCCCGAAAATGCCGAAGTCTATCCGAAAGAAAAAGATTATACCGACTTCGAACTGGCGATCGAAGATATGAAAAAACTCGGGATTTCCCGCGCGGTCGTCTATTGCGGCGGGGGCGGGAGAGAAGATCATTTCCTCGCGAATACCGGCATAGCCGTCCGTGCATACGAAGAAGGCATTTTTATCGAATTTATCACGAATTATTCAAGGTTTTTCATTGCGGAAAATCACGTGGTTATTCCCGCCGCGAAAGGCGCGACGATATCGGTGATCCCTCTTTTCAAAGCAAAGATCACGAAAAGCGAAAATCTGAAATATCCTTATCGGAACATAACGTTCGGTTTCGATTCTTCGCTCGGGATCTCGAACGTCGCCCTGGAAGACAATCCGTCTCTTGAGGTTTCGGAAGGGAAGGTTCTTATACTGATCGACAACGGCAGGGAGGTTTGAGTTTATGAAAATGAAACCGTTTGATATCGCGGTCGCCGTCATGTTTGCCGCGATCACTTTTGCCGTCGCTTTTCTTTCCCGTTCTCTTGATCTTGCCGAGAAGGCAACGGAGATCGCGGGCGGATACGGATTTCACCTGATCGCGGCGATGTGCGTATTTCTCGTCGTGACCATTTCCGTTGCGGGCGGCACCGCGATCCGGCAGAGCCTTGGGGCAAGAGGGAGCCGCGCTATGCGAATCACCGCCGCGGAAAGAAAAAAGCTTTGCGGGGAAAATCCGGGCGCATATTTCCGGAAGGTCAGAAGATCTTACGTCAGCAGGCTTACCGCTTACTTCATTATCTTGCTTTTTTGCGCTTACTGCTGGCTGTTCTTTTCGGTGTCTCTCTTTAAAAGCGTTCTTTCGTTTTTTATCTGTATCGTTCCCGTTATCTTTTTTGTTTATCCGTTTTATCGCCTGGTCGCCTTTCCGAAATCGGGGGAGCCGATCCCGGAAGAGATCGTTCTGAACGGCGACGCGTATCCTGCCTTCCGCGATCTTACCGAACGGGCAAAGGAGAAAGCGGGATATCGGGGAAAAGTCGTCGTGTATGCGGCGCCCGAATTCGGCACGTTCAGCGAGAAGGCGCACGGTGAGATCAGGATCGGGCTCGGTCTGATGCTGCTCGAGCTGCTTTCGGAAGAAGAGACCTGCGCCCTCATCGCGCGTGAGATCGTTTACGAAACGGACAGAAGGGTGAAAAGGCTGAATTTTTACATGGAGAAGTTTTCGCTCGCGCCGCAGTTCGGTTTTTCTTTTTTCAGAAATCTGTTTGCCGTTACGAACGCTTCGGTAAGACCGGACGAATTCCCGGACAGGAGCATACTCGAATGCGAGGCGGAAAGAGCGACGGACGAGAGGATCGCGCGGACGGATCTTGCTTCCGCTTTTTCCCGATCGTTGAAAAAGTTCGAGCTCGCAATAAAATACAGAAACGACGAACGATGCGATTACCGCACGCTCGAATACGAAACGGACGGCTCGGTCAACCCGTATTACTTCAGTAAATACCGCGAACGGTTTCTTCTTGCTTACGAAAAATACGGCAAACAGTGGGAAGAGGAGATCGGGAAACGCGAGGTGGACGAATTTGAATCGACGCCGCCCTATTCCGTACGGATCCGCACTCTCGGCACGGGCGATCCCGACGTTTCCTTTCTCGATCCTCGTCCGGAAGAGATCGGAGCGATGGAAGGGAAATTCGATCGCATGTTTGCCGAGATAGTGAAAACAAACGAACAGGGGATCGCCGAATACGAGGAGATGAAAAGACTTCGGATCCGCTACGAGACGCATCCGGAGGAATTTAAGGAGAGGTTCGATCTTCTTTCCGTCGCGATGGCATATCGTTCTTCGGCAGAACCGGAAAAAGCGGAGCAGATCTATCGCATACTGATCGGGCGGGGAGACGATTCCTACGAGCTCGCTTTCGAGTACGGAACGTTGCTGCTTTCGATGCGTAACGACGAGGGGCTTATCTATCTTCGCCGCGCGATGGAAAACGTGAATTATACCGAACGCGTCGGAGAGTTTGTTTCCGGATATCTGAAGGCTTTGGGAAAAACGAAGGAACTTGCCGCCTTCCGGGACGAATATTATAAAAAGCAGAGCGAAAACGCACGGAACGAAGAACTGTCTTTAAAACGAGGGTTATCTCCGACCACCTTCCCGAAGGAAGATCTGAAAGCGGTGATCGCCCGCGCCGGAGAGGACGACAACGTTACCGAACTTTACGCGGCGGACGGCAGATCGGATTCCGGTAAAATCATTTACGTATTTGCCTTCCGCGTAAGAAATAAAGAGGAAGACGCGGTCGGGGAATCGTTCGGAAAACTGTTCTCTCTTCTCGATAACGAATTCGGCGATTATGAAACCTATCTCATCCCCCTCGACAAACAGGAGTTTTACGTAAAAAAATTGAATCAGGTTAAAAACGCCCTCGTTTACGAGAGAAAATAAAGCGAGGCGGTTCCTTTGATTCTGCCTTTCGGAATGCGGGAAAAGTTTTTTCGGTAAAATTGCTAAAACGCTTGCTTTAAAATAACGGTTAGGGTATAATAGTATAACGATAATGGTCCGGCGGGAAACGCCGTACCGGAGGATAAAATTTTATGAAAAAATTTGCTAAGGTGTTTGTTTCGGCGATCCTTCTCGTCGTGACCGCGTTCACGTTTGCGGCATGCGTTCCTTCGTCTTATGACAAGGCTGCTTCCAAAATGAAAGACGCCGGTTACACCGTTGTCGGCTCCACTTACGACAAAACGGACGACGGCGCCGTAGGTTCTTTCGTTGCGACGAACGTATCTCTTTCCAATCTCGGAAATTCGAACGCAATCACCGCAACGCTTTACTCTTCTTCCAAAGAAGCGAAAACCGCTTACGATAAGCTGAAGAGCGAAGATACCAAAGAGAATCTGAAACAGAAAGGCAAATGGGTTTACTTCGGTTCTGCCGATGCGATCAAAGCCTTTGAAAAGTAAATCGGGAAAGAAAATACGACCGGACGTTCCGGTCGTATTTTTTTATGCCGTCCGCGCTCCCGGCAAGGGGGAAGGGCGGAATGACAGGGCATATATGATTCGGTTTTACCTTTTTTTTCGGACGTAAGAAAAAGCCATATCATTTTGAGATCCTTCCCGGGTATGCTTTTATTGCCCGGTCAGGATGACAAAATGATATGGTTTTATTTATACCTCAGGCTTAGCGGTTGTTATCACCGGCTATTTTTTGATCCTTCTGAGGTCTTCTCCTTTGATTTCGAGAAAAACGGTGTTTCTTTTTTCGTTGAAACGGGAAAGCACGCGGTCGCCGTAACGGTCGAGAAGTCCGTTCTGCGAAAGGTTGGTCGTCACGATATACGGTCTTCCTTTGTCCGAACGTTGAGATACGACGAGCAGGAGATATTCTTCCGTCACGTTTTTGTATTTCGGTTCGGTTCCGAGATCGTCGATAACGAGCAGATCGCAGTCGACGAGAAGATTGAGATAAAAACTCTTTTCTTCCGGTTCGGCGAGGTGATATTTCAAAAGAACGGAGTTGAAATCGACCGCGGAGAGGAAAAGAACGTTTTTGTTTTCTTTTTCGGCGGCATTTGCGATCGCGCCGGCAAGGTAACTTTTGCCCGTGCCGACCGCACCCGTTATGATCAGGTTTTTCGAGCCTTCGCCGAGCGATTCCGCGTAAGCTTTCATTTTGGGGTAAAGTTTTCCGAATCCGTTTTTATCCGCATATCCCGCCCGGTCGAAAGAGGGGAGTTCCGGCGAAGAGATCCCGAGCGCGTCGAGCGCTTCTTTTTTCGCAAGCGTATAAAAACAGCGGCAACGGTTGCCCTCTTCCGTCCATCCGCTGTCCCGGCAGATCGGGCAGGAATAGGAGGGGACGAGGTCCGATTCTTTAAGCCCGAGCGCGGCAAGGCGTTTTTCCCTCTTCGCGCCGTAAAAGGCAACGCGTTCTTTTGCGTCCGCAAGCGCTTTATCGTCCTTTTCGTAACGGGCTTTGCCCGCATCGAACCGGGCGGAATTCAGCGCGTTCGTCGCCGCCACGTATTCGGGGTCGCCGTCGGCATATTCTTCCGCGGCGCGCGCTTTGTTTTCGGCGTTTTTACGCCGCGTTTCGTATTCCGCGTTGATCATTCTCAGAAGTTCTGCGTTTACGATCATAGTTCCTCCCGTATAAATCCGAAATAGTTGTGCCTGCCATGCCAGGCAAGGGTCGTATTACTCTTGTCCGGCATGGTAAAGGGACAGATTATAAGTCGATGTCGTCGATATCGTCGATCAGGGCGTCGAGCTCTTCCGCCGTGTAATTTTTGGAACGGAATCCGCCGCCGCTCTGAACGGACGGAGCGGGCGCTTTGCGGATCTTGTCGGGCGAGAACACGTTGTCCGCTTTCCAGGCGGAAAGCACGGCGTTTACGTAAGGGATCGGATTGTTCTTGCCCGCCGTCAGGCGGAAAGCCTCTTCGATCATCTCGTCCGAGAAATTCCAGCTCCGCCACGTTTTCAGGTTCGTTCTGTCCCATTCGGCGATCTTTCTGTCGATGCCGGCAAGAGAGAGAAGTTTGCGGATAAACTCGTCGTCCGCGGAGTTTGCCTTCATATACTGCGCGATGGAAGGCAGGGTGACGAGACCGTTTTTATAAAGCTTTTCGATCAGCAGGTTCATGTCTTCCAGCGTCCGTCTGTTTTTGCGGAAACAATAATTCGAAAGGAAGAGCAGGGTTTCGCCGTCGTAGCCTCGGTTCGTCCACGGCAGAATATAATTGTCTACCACGGGGTCGATCACTTCCACGTACACGGAGAGGGCTCGATCCACGCTTCTCGCGAGTTCCGTCAGCTTGCTTCTCGTCGCGTAGTATTCCCCGATCTCTTTTTTCGACGTTTTCTTTGCCGCGAACAAAGCGGCGAGCTCTCTGTCGAGTTTCGCCATGCTTTTCGCTTTGCTTAATCTTGCCGCGGCGGCGATATCCGACGGGGAGAAGGAATAATCCTTGATCCATTTGTCATACAGGGCAACGTCTTCCACTTCGGCTTTCTTTGTCGGCGAAACGATCTTGAGGATCTCTCCGATCTCTCCCGAGCGGAGATTGTAGTCGGTGAGTTCTTTTTCGATCTTTGCGGGCGTGGTGAGACCGCGGTTGGCAAAATCTTCCGCGACCTTCAGAATATAGCGGAATCCGATCGCCGTCCCCTTTAAGTCGACGCAGTATTTCACGATCATAAGCAACGCTTCCGGGCGGATGGAGTAGTTTTCCATCAGCGAAAAATATGCCGAGTATTCGTTTGTGGTGATCATTCTGTCGGGAATGAGGATCTGCAGCGATTTGTTGAACTGCGTGTATTTTTCAGCGTTCGGTTTCCTGTGCGAAAGGGGTTCGACGGGAAGGTAACGGACGATCAGTGGATCTTCCGACAACACGTTTACCAGACCGAATTCTTCCCAGAAGCGGAAACAGTCGGAAACAGTCGCTTTGTCCATGCCGAGAACTTCGGAAAAAACGTCGGGGGAAACGTCTTCTCCCGACGCGCAGAGGTAAAGCCCGTAAAGGTAAACTTTCACGCTGTCTCCCGTGGCTTCGGGAAGGTAGGAACGTATGAATTTATTGTCGACCGAAGTCGAATTTTTTCCGCAATACTCGTCGGAAAAAGAACAGAATGACATAGGATCTCCGCCCGGCGCCGACCCCGCTGTCCCTTTCCGCAACGATCTGCCGGCAAAGCTCCGGTCGATCGGGAAGAGGGCGGGTCGTACGCCGCTGTAATAAGTGATTTAATCTTATTACATTTTGCCGAAAAAATCAAGATTTCCGAAAGGAAAAACGGAAAAATTCATGAAAATTTGAGAAAAAGCGAAAATTATCCCTCAGAACTCTCGCAATATTTTTTCAAAAGGTGTATAATGATTAAGAAATACGCTGCGGGTAGTCTTGCGCGCGCCTGCGCAGGGAAGCGAAGGCGACGTTTTCAGGAACGTTCTTTCCGCTCTGCCGCGTAAAATCTGCCCGGGCGAGACTTTTGTCCGACATCAGGAGTGCCGATGATTCAGTTTTCGAAATTTTATACTCCCGTATCTTTATGGGACGGGTTCGACGCCGACCTTCCGCTTCAGCCGACGAAGCTGAGCGAGATGAGATACGACTCGATTTATTACGGCGAATATTGCTTTTCCGGCAGAAAGACGAAAAAGGGCAGGGTCCGCATTTACGGAGCGTTCGTCGTTCCGGACGACGGAAAGAAGCACGACGCCGTGCTCTTCATCCCCGATATCCCGGAACGTTTCGATTACGACGCGATCAACGAATACGTGAAACTCGGTTACGCCGTTTTAACCGTCGATCTTTACGGAAAGAGGGAGGGCAGCGAACACTATACCGTATATCCGGAAGACGTGTCTTATGCCAATTACGAAACGCGCGGCAGAGCGATGGACTATGTGGACCGCAGCGCGAAAGAGACCAGCTGGTACGAATGGGTCGCCGTCGAAAAATACGCGCTTCGCTTTCTGAGAAGCATGGATAACGTCGGGCGGATCGGTATTCTGTCGGTGAAAAACGGAGCGAACATCGCATGGCAGCTCGCGGCGACGGAAGAGGGGATCTCGGCAAGCGTTATGATGTTCGGCGCGGGCTGGGCTGCATACCGCGGCATTTCCCGTTATTCCGAGAAAGATATCGATATGGACGAGGAGAGAAGAAAGTTTATCGCCGCGGTCGACGCGCACGCTTACGCGCAATACGCGAAGTGTCCGATCCTTTATCTTTCTTCCACCAACAATGCGAATTTCGATTGCGACCGCGCATGCGACACCCTTTCGCGGATCAATCCGCAGACGAAATATTATTTCAATTTCGCCCCGTCGTACGGCGTTTATCTCGATACCTACTGCAAGAAGGACATCGAACTTTTTTACGACTATTACCTGCGCGACGGAAAAGAGGTTTTCCCCGCCTGTCCGGACGTTACGGCAGAGCAGGACGGCAATTATCTCACGCTCACGCTGAAATTCGACGATTCGCAGAAAGCTGCGGAATGCAAGCTTTACGTGAACGAAGGCGTGATCGAGCCGGCTCTCAGGAACTGGTACGCGTGCGAGGAAACGGCGTCTTCGGCGGGAGAGAAAAAATTCGAATACCTGATCGGCGGCAACGCGAAACAGATCTTTGCGTTTGCGGTCGTAAGATATAAAAGCGGTTTTTCCGTCAGCTCCCGGATCGTCTGCAAAAAGATCGGAGAAGTGGTTTCCCGCAGGGCGAACATCATTTATTCGAGTCGCAACGGTCTCGAAGGGATCGCTTTTTACGACAAAAACGCCACGGATAAAAACATTTTCGTTTCGCCTTCCGAGTTTATTCAGCTCGTGGAGGGACCGGGCGGTATTTACGGAGCCTATTCGCAATGCGGGCTTATCTCGTATAAGTTCGGCGAGCCCGGGTGTTCGTTCAACGAAAATTCCATTTTGAAAACGGACGTTTACTGTGCGGAATTCTGCGTACTCCGCCTCGTTCTGATGGCGAAAACGGAGAACGGGATCGGAGAGTTTTCTTACGTGACGGAGATCAAACTCCGCAATATCTGGCAGAACGTGATCGTGAACGCCGTCGATTTCAAAACGGCGGACGGCATGGGGATCCGCAAATTCGGAAACGTTTTCGCGCTCCGGATCGAATCGGACAGCAAGTTTGCCGTCAACAATATCTTATTGATCTGAAGGGGCTGGCAAAGAATGAGCGAAATTGTTTTCGACAGATCTCTCCTTCTCGGACAGAAAAAAAACGACCGCACGGATAAAGTGCTGAACGCGCTTCTGACCGTGGTGCTCGTATTGCTGGTTTTCGTGTTGTTTATGAAAATTTTCTGGTTCGAACCGGTCACGGTCGACGGAAAATCGATGAACATGACGATCGAGGACGGCGATCTGCTCCTGATGGATAAATTGTCCTCTTACTCTTACGGCGATATCGTGATCATAAAAATAAGCGATAACACGAACTATGTGAAGCGGATCATCGGTATGCCGGGAGACACGATCAGAAACGACGAAGAGGGCAGGGTGCACAGAATATCGGCGGACGGCACGGAGACGATTTTGGACGAGCCTTACGCCTATTTCGATCCCGAATTCGGAAAGGGCACCTATCTCAGGGGAACGGGGCTTTTCTCTTACACGCTGGCGGATGACGAGATCTTCGTGATGGGAGACAACCGCTATCACAGCCAGGACGGGCGCGCGCTCGGACCGATGAAAACTTCCGCCGTGATGGGCGTCGTGCATCAATGGGTCGTGGATCAGCGTTACCGGCTGCAATGGCTTTACAAATATATCTGAAAACCGCGACCGGCTCAGCTTTCGGAAAAGCCGGAACGGAAAACAGCGATCGGAGAACGATATGACGAATTTATACGAAGACGGCGATTACGAAAACGCCTTAAAACAAAAAAACAAGATGAAACTCATCTATTTCATCGTGCTCGGGATCGGGCTTGCCGCCTGTGCCGCGGTATACGTGCTTTTTCTGCAGCTTCCTTACCAGTCGACGGATGCGATCAGAGGGCAGAAAAACCTTTATCTCGTGCTCGAGGGAGTGTTTTCCTTTCTGATCGCCGCATTTTCTTTCGTGTTCCTCGGGATCCCTTTCAAACGGGCGAAAGCGTATTACGTTCTTTTAAGCGATATCCGCACGGGGCAGAAACAGAAAAACGTGAGCACTTTTTTGTCGAACGAAGAGGATATCGAAACGGTAAGAAACGTGGATTTTCACGTGATGGTCGTGCTGGAGTGGTCGGACAAAACGCAGGAATACATGCGCCGCCACGTGCTTGTTGACAAAGAAAAGCCGATGCCCGCACTGAATAACGGAGACATTATTACTTACGTTACGCACGCGAACGTTCTTCTCTCTTATGGCTTAAAGGCGGAAGAAGACGTTTTCGAGGCGTTCGAGGAAGATAAAAAACATTAACGAAGATAAAAGCAATAACAATTTATCAGAAAAAAAGGAGAGAACAGTTATGCCGATGAAAAGAAGCGAAGTAAAAGAAGAGTATAAGTGGAAGATGACGGACATATTTTCTTCCCGGGAAGCGTTTGACAAGCTTTTCGACGAAGTGTCCGCAAAAATCGATTTCGGTAAGTACGAAGGAAAACTTTCCGACAAGAAAACACTTCTGAAATGCCTGAAAGAAATGGACGAGACGGAGACCGCTCTCGAAAAAATGGACGTGTATGCGTATATGCTGAAGGACCTCGATACGAGAGATTCTTCCGCGGCGGCGCTTTTGTCCAGAGTGGAAAATCTCCTTGTCCGTTACTCTTCGGGCGTTTCTTTTATCACGCCGGAGCTGACGGCGCTTCCCGACGAAACGCTGAAAGATATCATCGCGGATCCCGAATTTTCCGATTACGATTATATGCTTTCCTGTCTGCTCAAGGAAAAACCGCACGTGCTTTCCAAGGAATGCGAAAATCTTCTCGCGCTCGGCGGACAGGTTTTCAGCGGTTTCCACGATATTTTCTCCATGATAAACAATGCGGATCTTCCGTTCCCCGAGATCGAGGTGAACGGAAAGAAGGTCACCGTATCTCACGGCATGTACGGCGTGCTTCTGCAGTCGGAAGACAGGGCGGTAAGAGAAAAGGCGTTCAAAGCCTATTATAAAGCGTTTATCTCTCTGATCAATACCATTTCCGCAACTTATATCGGCAATGTGAATACGGACGTGTATCTTGCGCGCGCCCGCAAATACGGAAGCTGTCTCGAAAAGGCTCTTTCGCAGGAAGACGTGGAACCCGTCGTGTACGAGAATCTTCTCGAAAGCGTGGAAGAAGGGCTTCCGGTGCTTCATCGCTACGTAAAGGACAGAAAGAATATCCTCGGCGTGGACGAACTTCACATGTACGATATTTACACGCCGCTCGTCGAAAACACGGATATCAGCCTTTCCTACGAAGATGCGTTTAAACTCGTGAAGAAAGGGCTTGCTCCTTTAGGCGAGGAATACGGAAAGCTTCTTCAGCGCGCGCACGACGAAGGCTGGATCGACGTGGAAGAAACGGAAGGGAAGAGAAGCGGCGCGTACAGCATCGACGTTTACGGCATGCCGCACCCCTATGTGCTTCTGAACTATCAGAAGACCAGTCACGACTTGTTTACCATCGCGCACGAACTCGGGCATTCCATGCACTCCTATCATTCGGACAAGTATCAGCCGAAGGCGAAATCGAGCTACAAGATCTTTGTGGCGGAAGTTGCTTCGACGGTGAACGAAGTTCTTCTTCTGAAATACCTTCTGAAAAATTCGGATGACAAAAAGCTGAAGAAATACCTTTGCTCTTACTATATGGATATGATCCGCACCACGCTTTTCCGCCAGACGATGTTTGCGGAATTCGAATATCTCGCACACGACGCGGCGGAGAAGGGTGTTCCGCTCACGAAAGATTATCTGAACGGAAAATATCTCGAACTCAACAAAAAATATTACGGCAACGACATCGTTTCCGACGACGAGATTGCTTACGAATGGGCGCGCATTCCCCATTTCTATACTTCTTTCTACGTGTATAAATACGCGACGGGTATCATCAGCGCGATCTCGATCGCGGAGAGGATCTATAAGGAAGGAAAACCTGCGGTAGACGATTATTTCAAGTTCCTTTCTTCCGGCGGGTCGGACAGCCCCGTGAACCTTCTCAAGCTCGCCGGCGTGGACCTCACGAAGAAGGACGCCTTCAAGGCGGCTATGGATTCCTTCCGTTCGACGCTTGATGAATTCGAGAATCTTTAAATCGGTTCCGTAAAACGTAATTATCTCAAAAAACGCAGATAAAATCTAAGAAAAGGAAGATTATTATGCCTCGTGCGAACGGCAATGAAATGCCACACAACATAGAAGCGGAACAAGCCGTTCTCGGTTCGATCCTGATCGACGGCGAGTTGCAGAGCGACATTATATCGAGCCTTAAAGAAAGCGATTTCTATCCGGAATCGCACAAGCTGATTTTCGAAGCCATGGCTTCCATCGCTGCGAAAAACCAGCCGGTCGACCTCGTGACGCTTGCGGACGCTCTCGAAAAAAATTCGACGCTCGAACGGGCGGGCGGGATCGATTATCTGTCCGATCTCACGAGGATCACCCCTTCCGCGGCAAACTACAAATACTATCTCGATATCGTACAGAGAGACGGTACGCTCCGGAAACTGATGCGAGCGGCGCAGGATATCATTACCGAATGCCGCGATTCGGATAACCAGGCGAGATCTCTCGCTTTTGCCGAAAAGAGCGTTTACGATATCTCCGAAGAACAGGATAAGAGCAATCTCGAAAACATTACGGGGAAACTTCAGGGGATCCTCGATAAATTCGAGAACATTCAGAAAGACAAAGATTATTTCCAGGGATTGAAAACGGGTTTTACCGGGCTCGATAATCTGACGAACGGCTTGCATGCGGGAAACCTCATCATTCTGGCGGCAAGACCTTCTATCGGTAAAACGACGCTCGCGATGAACATCGTGGAAAACGTCGCCATCAAAGAGAAAGCGGTCTGCGCCGTGTTCGCCCTCGAAATGACGAAGGAAGAACTCGCGCAGAGAATGCTCTGTTCCGTCGCAAACGTTTCCAATCAGGACGCGTTGAAGGCAAAATTGCAGGAAGAGGACTGGCAGAAACTCTGGACGGCGAGTAAAGTGCTCGGCGATACGAAAATTTTCGTGGACGACACTTCCATGACGACCTGCCCCGAGATTCTCTCCAAATGCCGCAGGCTCAAAAGCCGCCAGGGCAGGCTCGACCTTATCGTGGTCGACCACATTCAGCTGATGAACGCCGTGAAACAGAGCGATTCGAGACAACAGGAAGTGACGGAGATCTCCCGAAGCCTGAAGATGATCGCAAAGGAACTCGACGTTCCCGTGCTCGCGCTTTCTCAGCTTTCCCGTATGATCACGGCAAGAAAAGGGCAGAGACCTCAGCTTTCCGACCTGCGCGAATCGGGCGCAATCGAACAGGACGCCGATATCGTCATGTTCATTCACCGCCCGGACAAAGCGGCGGAAGAAAAGGAGATCGAGCAGGGCAAGGTCAAGAAGAACGTCGCGGAGATCATCCTCGCGAAGAACAGAGCCGGGCAGTGCGATTCCTTCGAACTTCTCTTTAAAGGCGAGCAGTCGAAATTCATCAACATGCCCGCGAGTTATATCGACGATTCCCAGATTCCGGGAGGAAACCGCCGTCGCGAAAAGGAATACCCCGCAGAAGAACCCGCCGGACCGCAGGACGATTTCGTTCCCGTTCCGCCGGAAGAGTCGGAAAACATCGATGATATTTTCGGTTGAGAAAAGGGTTGCGGGATAAAAGATCATGAATACGGAAGTTTTAAAAATCAACGATAAATCCTTGGATCTTGCAAGGAATTACATTTTACGGAATGAGCTTGTCGGCTTTCCGACGGAAACGGTTTACGGACTCGGGGCGATCGCTTATTCCGACGAGGCGGTAAAGAAGATCTACGAGGCGAAGGGGAGACCCGCCGACAATCCGCTGATCGTTCACGTTCATAAAGATTACGACGTGGAAAAACTGGTACGCGTCGATCATGACTACGTTTACAAACTGCGCGAAGCGTTTCTTCCCGGACCGCTGACGATGGTTTACAAGAGCAAAGGACTGATCAGTCCCGTCGCTACCTGCGGGCTTGATACCGTCGGGATCCGCATTCCGTCTCATCCCGGGGCGCAGGAGTTTCTGAAAGCGGTGAACGTGCCCGTGGCGGCGCCGTCGGCAAACGTTTCCAAACACACGAGCCCCGTGACCGCATGGCACGTGTACGAGGACCTGAACGGGAAGATCCCTCTGATCCTCGACGGCGGGCAATGTACGGGCGGCATCGAAAGCACCGTGCTCGACGTGACGACGGATACGCCGATCATTCTGAGAAGCGGGCTCGTCACGGCGGATATGATCACGAAAGTGGTCGGAAAATGCCTTTATTCCGCCAACAAACCGACGGATAAGATCCGTGCGCCGGGAATGAAATATCGCCATTATTGCCCGAAGTGCGAAACGGCGTTATTTGAAAGGAACGAGGTCGCAAAGGCTCAGGCTTTGTACGACAGATCCCTTGCCGAAGGCAAAAAGCCTTATTTCATGTGCGACGAAGAGATCGCAAAGAGGGTAAACGGAAACGTTCTCTCTCTCGGAAAAACGGCGGAAGAGATTGCCTTTCATCTTTACGACAAGCTGCACGAAGCGGAAGAAAAAGCGGATATCGTCATCGCGTTCGTCGTGGATACGGGAAGCGACGTAGACGTCGGCGTGATGAACAGGCTTTCGAAAGCCTGCAAGAAAGCAGACTGAATAAAGTTTATAAAAATAAAGATAAAATAACGGATTTTGAAAAGTTTTATGCGCGGTGCGGTTTTTCCCGCACGGCGCGAGGAGAATAAAATGAAAATCGCTGTCGGATGCGATCACGCGGGGATCCACCTGAAACCCCTGCTGATCGATTACCTGGAAAAAAACGGGATCGGATATACCGATTTCGGAACCAAAACGGAAGAATCCTGCAACTATGCGGAATACGGTGCGAAAGTGGCGGAAGAGGTCGCCGCGGGAAATTACGATTTCGGCATTCTGATCTGCGGAACGGGAATCGGTATGAGTATCGTCGCGAACAAAGTGCCAGGGATCCGCTGCGCGCATTGCACGGACGAGTTTTCCGCGCGCGCCACGAGAATGCACAATAATGCGAACGTTCTCGCCTGCGGGGAAAGAATCACGGGACCGGGTGTTTTTCTCGATATCGTGAAAGCGTTTCTGAATACCCCGTTCGAGGGCGGCAGACACCTTGCAAGGATCGCGAAGATCACCGAAACGGAAGAAAAATATTCCGTGCGGAAGTAAAACGCCGCGCACTTCGGGATCCGTTCCGGATCCCGCCGCGGCAGAAACGATTTTTACCCGGTTTCAATAACGGTTCCGTTTTTCCGGATCCGGCATGACATATAAGGAAAACAAAGGAGTTTATTATGGGAAACTTACATGTATTGAATCATCCTCTCATTCAGCACAAAGTGTCTATGATGAGAATGACGACGACAAGCACGAAAGATTTCAGAGCGCTTGCGGAAGAGATCTCTCTTCTTATGGCATACGAAGTCACGAGAGATCTTCCTTTGAAAGAAGAGGAGATCGAAACGCCCATCTGCCGTACGAAAGCCAATTTCGTCGCGGGGAGAAGCATCGGGGTCGTTCCCATTCTTCGCGCGGGGCTCGGCATGGTGAACGGCATTCTGACCCTCGTTCCCAATGCGAAAGTGGGGCATATCGGGTTGTATCGCGATCCGAACACCCATAAACCGGTCGAATATTACTGCAAGCTTCCCGTGGATGCCGATCAGAGAACGATCATCGTGGTAGATCCGATGCTCGCGACGGGCGGCAGCGCGGTAGCGGCGATCCGTTTTCTGAAGGACCGCGGATGCAAGGACATCAAGCTGATGAACCTGATCGCGGCGCCGGAAGGGGTTAAGGCGGTTATGGCGGCTCATCCGGACGTCGATATCTACGTGGCGGCTCTGGACGAAAAACTCAACGAAAACGCCTATATCGTTCCCGGGCTCGGTGACGCCGGCGACAGATTGTTCGGCACGAAGTAACCGGACATCATCCGTTCCATTACGGATAACACACAAGAAAATTCATCCTAAGGGGCAAATAATATGAATCAGAAAATCAAAAAAGCAGTCATTCCCGTGGCGGGTTACGGCACGAGATTTTTACCTTTCACCAAAGCCGTTCCGAAGCCGCTTCTTCCCATCCTTAATAAGCCGGCTTTGCAGATCATTTCCGAAGAAGTGGTGAAAAGCGGCATTACCGACATCCTGTTTATCGTAGGCTACAAAAAGGACGTGCTGGAAAGCCATTTTCTTCCCGCGCCGGAGCTTGAAAAAATGCTGACCGAAAAAGGAAAACTCGATTACTTGAAAGAAATCAGATATCCCGAAACGATGGCGAATTTCACCTTCAAGATCCAGACGGAACAGAACGGCACGGCGAGCGCGATCGGGCTTGCGGAAGAATTTGCGGCGGGCGAACCCTTTGCCGTGCTCTTCGGAGACGACGTGATGTACAATGCCGGCAGACCGGTTATCGGTCAGCTGTGCGACGTCTATGAGAAATACGGCAAAACGGTGATCGGTTGCAAGCGCGTGAGTATGGACGTGATCTCCAAATACGCATCCATCGAATACGATAAAGTGGAAGAGGACAACGTTTTCCGTATGACGAAAGTGACGGAAAAACCGAAGAGGGAAGAGGCGAAGAGCGATCTTGCGCCCCTCGGAAGATACGTATGTTCCCCCGATATTTTCGATATCATCCGCGGGCTGAAAACGGGCGCGAACGGGGAATATCAGTTTACCGACGCTCTCGATATCCAGTCGAGACAGACCGGTGCGCTCGCATATGTGTTCGAAGGGACCCGTTACGACATGGGCGACCGTCTCGGTTACCTGAAAGCAAACATCGAATACGGTTTAAGAGACGAAGAACTCGGCGGCAAACTGAAAGAATACCTGAAAGAACTGATCGCGGACTGAGCTTTATAAAAGTTGCGGACGCGAAGGTCGGACGGCGGGCGAAAACCCGCCGGCGTTTCTCCTCAATATTGTGAAATATGGATAATAACGTTAAGTATACGAGAGGACTTTATCAGGCGATCCAGAACGCCCAGGTGGTCTCCCGGAAATTCAAACTTGATTATGTGGGAACGGAAGAAGTCATGTACGGGCTGCTGAGCCTTCCGAACTGCGAGGCGTGCAAATGCCTGCAGAAATTTTCGGTCAACCGTTCCAACTATTTCCCCTATCTGCAAAAAACGTTCGCGACGAATTACGTCCTCGGCGATTTCACCCCGAGGGCGAAAAGCGTGATCAACGAGGCGGAAACCATCGCGTATTCGGCGAAGGTCGGGTACGTCTCGACGGAACATCTTCTCCTTGCCATTTTAAGAACGAGGGACTGCCAGGCGACGAACATTCTCCGTAAAATGGCGATCGATTTCGACGGTTTGCAGGCGGAAGTTTCGGATAAGGTATTTATCGAAACGACTACCGCGGGCAACGAAGATCTTCATCCCGGCGACGCGAAAGAGGAATATCCTTCGCCGAGCATTTCGGACGACAGCCCGATTTCGAAATTCGGGTACGATCTGACGAAAAAAGCGAGAGAGGGAAGGCTCGATCCCGTGATCGGAAGATCGAAAGAGATCGAAAGGATCATCCAGTCGTTATCGCGAAGGACGAAAAACAGTCCCGTACTCGTAGGCGAACCGGGCGTCGGCAAAAGCGCGGTCGTGGAAGGGCTTGCCTTAGAGATCGTAAAGGGAAGCGTTCCCGAAACTTTAAGGGATAAGATCATTTTTTCTCTCGATCTTTCCGGGCTTCTCGCCGGTTCGAAATACCGCGGAGAGTTTGAAGAAAGGTTCAAAAATGCCATCGATTACGTCGTGAAAGAAGGAAACATCATTCTTTTTATCGACGAGATCCACAATATCATGGGTGCGGGCAGTACGGGAGACAGCAGTCTCGATATCGCCGAGATGTTAAAGCCGATGCTTGCCCGCGGCGAGATCCAGACGATCGGCGCGACCACGCTCGACGAATACCGCAAATATATCGAAACGGATCCCGCGCTCGAACGGCGTTTTCAGCCCATTCTGGTAGAGGCGCCGGATACGGAAAGCGCGATCGCCATTTTAAAGGGCGTCAAGGATAAATACGAAGCTCATCACAAAGTAATTATTACGGACGAGGCGATCCGCGCCGCCGTCACGCTGTCCGACCGCTATATCACGGACAGAAATCTTCCCGATAAAGCCATCGACATCATCGACGAAGCCGCCGCGAAAGCAAAACTGAAGTTTTGCTACACGCCGCAGGTGTATTCCGAAAAGAAGAACGAACAACGTTCCCTCATTCAGGAGAGAAATTACCTCCGCTCGATCGGCGATTCGAAGTCTGTGGACGAACTCAACGAAAAGATATTCAGAATCAACGACGAACTCGACGAGATCGAGGATCGCATGCTGGAAGCGCGCAGTTCTTCCACGCCGTCGATCGGCGAAAAAGAAGTTGCGGAAGTCGTTTCCGAATGGACGAAGATCCCTCTGACGAAGATCGGGGGAGACGAAATGCAGAAACTCGCCGACCTCGAGGACGACCTGAGAGAACGGGTGATCGGGCAGGACGCCGCCGTTTCCGCCGTTGCGCGGGCGATCAAGCGGGCGCGGGCGTGTATCAAGGATCCGAACAGACCGATCGGTTCGTTTATCTTTGTAGGACCGACGGGCGTCGGAAAAACGGAGCTGTCGAAAGCCCTTGCGAACGTCGTGTTCGGCGACCTGGACAATCTGATCCGCATCGACATGAGCGAATACATGGATAAAAATTCCGTGTCGAAACTTGTCGGCGCGCCCCCGGGATACGTGGGGTACGAAGAGGCGGGACAGCTGACCGACCGCGTGCGGAGAAAACCATATTCCGTCGTGCTGTTTGACGAGATCGAAAAAGCCGATCCCGAGATCTTCAATCTGATGTTGCAGATCCTCGACGAAGGTCGGCTTACGGACAACAAGGGGAAACTTGTAAACTTTAAAAACACGATCATCATTTTAACGTCCAACGTGGGGGCGTCTCTCGTGAATCAGAAACCGTCCTTCGGGTTTGCCCCGGACGACGAGGAAGACGACGAGCTGAAAGACACGATCTACGAGGCGTTGAAAAAGAAGTTTTCGCCCGAATTTTTAAACCGTCTGGACGACATTATCGTTTTCCGCAAACTCTCCCGGGAAGACTGTTCCCGCATTGCGGACATTCTGCTCGAAAAGCTGAAAAAACGCCTTCTCGAACAGAACATTTATCTCACGATTGCCGCCAGTGCGGAAGACGTGGTTTTAAACGACGGTTACGACGAAGTATACGGCGCAAGACCGCTTCGCCGTGCCATCCAGCGGGATATCGAGGACATGCTGTCCGAAGAGATCATCTCGGGCAGGATCGCCGGCGGAGATACGATCACCGTGTATGCGGACAACGGAAAAATCGGGTATATCAAAAAATAAAAATGGAAATCGGAATTTCGACCGCATCTCTTTTCATGCGGCAGTATAACGAAGACGCTCTTTTAACGCTGAACCGGTTGGATGCCCGCGTGTGCGAGGTGTTTCTCGAAACTTTCCGCGAATATAAGCCGGAATACGGAGAACTGTTAAAAAGCAGGCTCGGGGATCTTCGCGTGCATTCTTTACACACGCTTACGTTGAATTTCGAGCCGGAACTGTTTTCCGTCAACCCGCGCGGGCGGGAAGATGCGGAAGAATGGTTTAAAAGCGTGCTTTCGGTCGGAAAACTTCTCGGGGCGACCGACTATACGATGCACGGAAAGGCGCGCATCAAGCGCAACCTGAATTACGACGATTTCGAATCGATCGGCAGACGACTGCAAGCCCTTTGCGATCTTGCGGAAGGTTACGGCATCCGCCTTTGTCTCGAAAACGTGGACTGGGCGTATTACAATCACCCCGGATTTTTCCGCGAAGTAAAAAAATACGCACCCGGTCTTCACGCCGTATTCGACGTGAAGCAGGCAAGGCTGAGCGGATATCCGTACGAAGAATATCTTGAAGACATGGCGGGCTGCATCGACACCGTTCATCTTTCCGACGTGGACGTAAACGGAAAGATCCGACTTCCGGGCAGGGGAACGTTCGATTTCGAAAAACTGTTCGGGAAACTGAGCGACGTCGGTTTTTCGGGAGACATGCTGATCGAGGTTTACACCAACGATTACGGAGACGTTTCCGAATTTACGGAAAGTCTCGCTTATTTAAGAGATCTGAAAAAGAAAATTTTCGGTTGAAACGAAACCGTTTCGCCGCGAATACAGCCGCGATCATGCGGCAGGCTAAGGCAAGCCGAAGGAGATAAATAAATATGGCAAAGAGATACAACAACGGCGCGTGGAAAAAGTCCATGGCGCTCAGACTCGATTACAATAACATGATGGCGGAATTCGTCGGAGAAAAAGAGGGATTTACCGCAAAAGATCTTTCGCAGATGAAAGCGTCCGCTCTCGACGCGTTCGATAAAGTGCAGAACGCGCGCGGGCAGGGCTGGCTCGGATGGATGGATCTTCCGTTCAATCAGGCGGAGATCGTGGCGGACATCAACGCCACGGCGAAAGCGATCCGCAAAAGCGCAAAAAATTTCGTCGTGCTCGGCATCGGTGGTTCGGCGCTCGGTCCCATCGCGGTATTCCAGGCGCTTTGCCACCTGCATTACAACGATCTTCCCGCTAAAGTGAGAAAGGGTCCGAAATTCTATGTGGAAGACAATGTGGATCCCGAGAGAATGGCGGCTCTGCTCGACGTGATCGATCCCGCGGAAACGGTTTTCAACGTGATCACGAAGAGCGGCGCGACGTCCGAAACGATGACGCAGTATCTCATTATTTACGATCTGCTGAAACAGAAACTCGGCGATAAGGCGAGCGAGCACGTCATTGCGACCACTTCTTCCGCAAAAGGTAACCTGATCAGGCTTGCCCGGAAGGAAGGATTCAAAACGTTTACCATTCCGGACGGCGTGGGCGGCAGGTTTTCCGAACTCAGCCCCGTCGGGCTTCTTCCTGCGGCGGTTCTCGGAATTGATATCGCCGAAATGCTCGCGGGGGCGGCTTATACGGACAAGATCTGCAAAAACCGCACCATGACGAAGAACCCCGCGCTCATCAATGCGGCGTTGCAGGTCGCGGCAATGAAAAAAGGTAAGAATATTTCCGTTATGATGCCTTATAGCGACGGGCTGAAATATTTTGCCGACTGGTATTGCCAGATCTGGGCGGAGAGCCTCGGAAAAGAAGTCGATAACGACGGCAATTACGTGTATGCCGGACAGACGCCCGTAAAATCTCTCGGCGTGACCGACCAGCACAGCCAGGTTCAGCTTTATACCGAAGGTCCGTTCGATAAAGTCGTTACCTTCCTCGCCGTGGGAAATTACCGCAAAGAAGTGGTTATTTCCGAAGGTTGCGAAGAGATCCCGGACGTTCATTTCCTTTGCGGGCACACGATGAACGAACTGATCGACGCCGAAAGAAGGGCGACGGAATATGCGCTCACCGTAAAGGGGAGACTGAACCACACGATCGTTCTTCCCGAGATCAACGCGTTCACGATCGGCGAACTGATCTATTATTTCGAAATGGAAACGGCGTTCGCGGGCGAAATGCTTCATGTGAACACGTATAATCAGCCGGGGGTCGAAAACGGTAAAAATGCCACGTATGCTCTTCTCGGCAGAAAGGGTTACGAAGAGAAAAAAGCGGAGCTCGACGCGGCGCCCGCGAAAAAAGAAGCCTATATCGTTGAATAAAATCGCAAAAGAGAGAAAAGGGAAAATTTTCTCTCTTTTTTTGTGAAATTCTCGGGTAATTTTTCCCTTTTCTATTGAAAAAAGAAGGGAAATGGTGTATAATAGAACCGATAAAAACACAAGGCGGAATCGCTTATTTCGCCGGGTCGGTTCTTCTGTGCGACCCGCGCGGGCGGTTCCGCGGAGAAAACATGAAAGACGATTTGTCCGCTTATCTGTTTCATCAGGGAACGAATTACAAAGCCTACGAGTATTTCGGCGCGCATATCGCCGAATCCGACGGCGTTGCCGGCGTGATGTTCCGCGTCTGGGCGCCTGCCGCGATTTCCGTTTCCGTCGTCGGTGATTTCAACGGCTGGAACGAGACCTCGCACCCCATGCAACGGGAAAAGGACGGGGAGATATTCTCTCTGTTTATTCCCGGGCTTAAACAGTACGACGCTTATAAATACGCCGTGAAGTCGGAAGGGAAAACGGTTCTGAAAGCCGATCCTTACGCTTTTCATGCGGAAACGCCCCCGGCGAGCGCGTCTAAGGTGTACGATCTTTCCGGATACCGCTGGAAGGACGGCGCCTATATGGCTGCCCGCGGGAAGACGAACATCCACAACCGCCCGATGAATATATACGAGCTCAATCTCGCTTCTTTCCGACGGAAAGAAAACGGAGATTACGATTCCTATCTCGAGGATATCGACGAGATCGTTCCTTACGTGAAGGCGCACGGATATAATTTCGTGGAACTGATGCCGGTAACGGAATATCCCTTCGACGGGTCGTGGGGGTATCAGGTAACGGGGTATTACGCCGTTTCCTCCCGCTTCGGCACGCCGAAAGATTTCATGGCTCTGATCGACGCTTTTCATGCCGAGGGGATCGGCGTGATCATAGACTGGGTGCCCGCCCATTTCCCGAAGGACAAATTCGGGTTGTTCGAGTTTGACGGCGGACCGCTTTACGAAAATCACGGATGGGATCGGATCGAACACAAGAGCTGGGGCACGAGACGGTTCGATTACGGCAGGACGGAAGTGCAGTCTTTCCTTGTTTCGAGCGCGAATTTCTTTTTCGAGGTATACCATGCGGACGGGCTCCGCGTGGACGCCGTCGCTTCGATGCTCTATCTCGATTACGATAAAAAACCGGGCGAGTGGTTGCCCAATCAATACGGAGACAATAAAAATCTCGAGGCGATCGCCTTTATCAAAAAGCTGAACGAGTCGGTGCACGAAGTAACGCCGGACGCGATCATGATCGCGGAGGAATCGACCGCGTATCCCTATGTGACGCGCCCCGTAAAAGAGGGCGGGCTCGGTTTCGATTTCAAGTGGAACATGGGCTGGATGAACGACGTTCTTTCTTACGTCGAAACCGACCCGTATTTCCGTCGTTACGATCATAACAAGCTTACCTTCTCGATGATGTATGCTTTTTCCGAGCATTATATTCTTCCCGTTTCGCACGACGAAGTCGTTCACGGGAAAAAATCCCTTCTGAACAAGCAATACGGGGAATATGCGGATAAATTTGCTGGAGACCGCGCGTTTGCAGGTTATATGCTCGCGCATCCCGGGAAAAAGCTGATGTTTATGGGGGCGGAGTTCGGGCAGTTCAAAGAATGGGATTACGGCGAAGGGCTTGAATTTTTCCTGAAGGACTATCCGTTGCACGCCGCGCTCGACCGGTTTTATACCGACCTCAATAAGTTTTATCTGTCGACCCCCGCTTTGTACGGGGACGACGACGGGTGGGACGGTTTCGAATGGCTTGCGGCGGACGATAAGGACGATAATATCGTCGCATTTATCAGAAGGTATAACGGAGAAGAGATCGTGGCGATCGTCAGTTTCAGCGGGGCGGACAAGGAATATCGCCTCGGGATCGGCGAAGGTACCTACGAAGCGGTTTTCCGTTCGGACAAAAAGAAATACGGCGGCGAGGAAAAAACGAAAAAGAGAATCTATAAAACGGAGAAGATCCCGTCTCACGGGAAAGCCCGTTCGATCGGAATTTTTATGCCGAAACTCTCGTTCGTATATCTGAAGCGGAAATAATTCCGTACCTGCCGGATTTAAGAAAATAAACAGGAAAAGGGCAGATGAGAACCCTTTTCCGCGATCAATATATGATGGATCGGCTTTTCGGAAGAAAAGTCGGGAGGATGTTATGAAAAAGAAAAAAGAATGCGTGGCAATGTTGCTCGCGGGAGGACAGGGAAGCCGGCTTTACGCGCTTACGAACAAGATCGCAAAGCCTGCCGTTCCGTTCGGGGGAAAATACCGTATCATCGATTTTCCTCTTTCGAACTGCATCAATTCGGGGATCGATACCGTCGGTGTTCTGACCCAGTATCAGCCGCTCGTACTGAACGACTATATCGGGAACGGCGAACCGTGGGATCTCGACCGTACTTACGGCGGGGTACATATCCTTTCCCCCTATCAGGCGAAAAGCGGTTCGGAATGGTTCAAAGGGACGGCGAACGCCATCTATCAGAATCTGTCCTTCATCAGGCGATACGATCCCGCATACGTTCTGATCCTTTCCGGAGACCATATCTACAAAATGGATTATGCCCGGATGATCGAACGGCACAAACAAACCGGCGCCGCCTGTACGATCGCGGCGATCCGCGTTCCGTTATCCGATGCGTCCCGGTTCGGGATCCTGAATACGGACGAAGAGGGAACGATCTATCAGTTCGAAGAAAAACCGAAACAGCCGAAAAGCGATCTGGCTTCCATGGGAATTTACGTGTTTTCCGCAGATAAGCTTTACCGCTATCTCGAAGAAGACGAGAAAGATCCCGCCAGCCAGAAAGATTTCGGGAAAAACGTTCTTCCCGCCATGCTTGCCGCGGGCGAAAAGATGGTTTCTTATCTTTTCAACGGGTATTGGAGAGACGTGGGAACGATTTCTTCTCTGTACGAATCGAATATGGATCTGTTGGGCGAATCGCCGAAATTCGATATTTCGGATGAAACGTGGCGGATCCGTTCCCGTAATCCGATCGCGCCGCCGCAGTTTATCGGCGAACACGGAAGAACGGTCAATTCGATGATCGCTTCCGGGTGCGAGATCGACGGAACGGTTGAGAACTGCATTCTTTCGAACAACGTGACCGTAAAAACGGGGGCGGTGCTCAGAAATTCCATCGTGTTCAGCGGAACGGTGATCGGCGAAGACAGCGTGATCGAAAATGCCATCGTGGATGAAAACGTTACCGTCGGCAAGGGGTGTTGCATAGGAAAGTGTGAAGATAAAACGAGAAAAATTACCGTTTTAGGTAGAGAAATTTCCGTTTCGGATCATTCTGTTGTTGATGGCGGAACGATGGCGGACTGCGACGTGAGAGGGGGAGATCAATGAACGCGTTAGGACTTATTTTTTCAAATATACACGACGGGAACGTTCCCGAGCTTACGGTGAAGCGTACGATCGCTTCCGTGCCTTTCTGCGGCAGGTATCGTCTGATCGATTTCGCCCTTTCCAATATGGTGAATTCCGATATCGATAAGGTGGGCGTTATCACGAAGAGTAATTATCAGTCGCTGATGGATCACCTCGGCAGTGGTAAGGACTGGGATCTTGCCCGGCATTACGGCGGTTTGTATATTCTTCCGCCTTTCGGCGCGCACGAAAACAATTCTCTTTACACCACGCGGCTCGAGGCTTTGAAAAACGTGATCGGGTTTCTTTCGAAATCGACGGAGGAATACGTGGTGATGAGCGATTCCGATATGGTGTGCAGCGTCGACCTGCGGGAAGTTGTGAAACGGCACGTCGAAAAAAACGCGGACCTCACGATGGTTTACGTGTCAAAAAACAGAAGAGAAGTGGACGGAACTTCCAATATCTATCTCGCTCTCGAAGAAGACGGAAGGGTGAAGGAACTTGCCTTCGAGTCGAAAAGGGCAACGGTGAACTTATACACGAACATCTGCGTTGTGAGCCGCGTGTTGCTGATCTCCCTGATCGGCGAAGCGGTTGCGCACGGTAAAACGCATTTTCTGAAAGAGATCGTGATGCCGGGACTGAAAAGCCTGCGTATTTACGGGTATCTTCTCGAAGGATATTATGCGGAGATCACCTCCATGCAGAAATATTACGAGGAGAACATGCGCTTTTTAAGCGCGGACGTGAGGAATGCCGTATTCCGTAAATCGAACGTTTATACGAAAGTGAAAGATTCCACGCCGACCGAATACGGCGAAAACGCGGTGGTAAAAAATTCGCTGATCGCCGACGGGTGCAAGATCGAAGGGGAGGTTTATGACAGTGTCATCTTCCGCGGCGTGAAAGTGGGCAGGGGTACGGTGATCCGGAATTCCGTCGTGATGCAGAACACGATCACGGGAGAAAACGTAACGCTGAATTGCATCATTACCGATAAAAACGTGGTTATCCGTGACCGCAGAAATCTTTCCGGTTGCGAAACGCATCCTTTCTACGTGTCGAAAGGGACGGTAATTTAAAGAAAAGAAAGAAGGAATCAGTTAAATAGCGGAGGGCAATAAAATGAAGGAAAACAACTCGGAAGAGATGAAAAATACGAAAAATCAGAAACAACCGAAAACGGTTAATAAAACCGCAAAAGCGGATAAATCCGTAAAGATTGAAACAAAGGCGGAAGAAACGAAAAAAAAGACGCCGAAAAAGACGGCGGACAAAGAAAAAAACGTTAAAGAAAAAAACGTTGCAGCCGGAATGGAAGAAACGGTTTCCGCGCCGGAGATCGGGATTTCTTTCCTGCAGTCCGTACTTTTCGTGGCGTCCGAAGCGAATCCGTTTGCGGGGACGGGCGGTCTTGCCGACGTGATCGGTTCGCTTCCCAAAGCTCTTGCGGCAAACGGAAAATACGATATCCGCGTTGCGATTCCGCTGTATGCGGACATCGATCCGTCTTTCCGCGCGAATTTCAAGTTCGAAGGGAATTTCAACGTTCCCGTCGCGTGGAGAAACCAGTATTGCGGACTTTTCAGCTATAAATACGAAGGGGTCACCTTCTATTTCATCGACAACGAATATTATTTCAAGAGAAAGGGGCTTTACGGCTTTTTCGACGACGGCGAGCGGTTTGCCTTCTTCTCGAGAGCCGTTCTCGAGATGATGTGCTATCTCGATTATTATCCCGATCTTCTCCATTGCCACGACTGGCAGACCGCGCTTTCGGTCATTTATCTGAAGACCATTTACCGCAATCGTTACGGGTTCGATCATATCCGCGCGCTGTTTACCATTCATAATATAGAATATCAGGGGAAATACGGACACGAACTTCTCGAGGAATTGTTCGGGCTTCCGTCTTACTGTGCGAGCATCGTCGATTACGACGGCTGCATCAACCTGATGAAGGGGGCGATGGAACTTGCGGAGAGGTTCTCCACGGTGAGCAGAACTTATGCGAGCGAGATCAAAAACCCCTTCTTTGCGCACGGGCTCGAATATATGACGTCCCGCAACGAATATAAACTCTGCGGCATCCTGAACGGGATCGACGAAACGGTTTATGATCCCGAAACGGACAAAAAGCTTTTCGCGAATTATTCCGCAACCGACCTTTCGGGCAAGAAGATCTGCAAGAAAGAATTGCAGAAAATGCTTGCGCTTCCTCAGAAAGAGGAAACGCCCGTGATCGCCGTGATCTCGCGGCTTGTGGCGGCAAAGGGGCTCGACCTGATCAAATGCGTGTTCGAAGATCTTTTAAGCGAAGACGTTCAGGTTGTGATCCTCGGGAAAGGCGAAAGCGAATACGAAGATTATTTCCGTTACATTGCGGAAAGGTACAGCGGGAAATGCCGCGCGATCGTCGCATACAACAAAGATCTTGCGAGCAAACTGTATTCCGGCGCGGATATTTTCCTGATGCCGAGTAAACAGGAGCCCTGCGGGCTTTCGCAGATGATCGCCGCGCGTTACGGCACGATTCCCGTGGTAAGAGAAACGGGCGGTCTTGCGGACAGTATCGTTCCTCACAATGCGGGCGACCGTTCGGGCGGTATCGGATTTACATTCAAAAATTACAATGCGCACGAAATGCTTTACGTTTTAAAAGACGCGATCTATTCCTTCGGCAACAAAGAGGAATGGTTGCCCCTCGTGAAGCGGGCGATGACGGCGGATTTCAGCTGGAAAAAGTCTGCGGAAAGTTACGAGGAACTTTATCGTTCGATGCTCGGCTGACCATGGCGGAACGTTCCGCCTGCCGGAAACAAACGGGGAAAAGGTGAACGAAGGAAAAACCGGAAAGGGTTTTCCCGGAAAACACCGGGGAAAGAGGAGAAAAATACGGAATGAATACGGTCGGTAAAATTACCGCAAAAGAAGCAAAAGAGGCGATCGCCGGGAAACTTTCGCGTTATTTCGGCGTTTCGCTGAAAGAAGCGACGAAAGAGCAGACGTACAAAGCCGTCGTGATGGCGGTGAGAGATATTCTGCTCGAAAAGAGAAACGCCTATCACTACAAAACGAAATCGGCGCGGGGTAAAAGGGTTTACTATCTCTGCATGGAATTTTTGCTCGGCAGATCTCTGAAGAACAACGTTTATAATCTCGGGATCGAAAAGGCGTTTAACGACGCACTGAAGGGAAGCAAGCTCACGCTGGACGATCTTTACGAGCTCGAACCGGATGCGGGGCTCGGAAACGGCGGGCTCGGCAGGCTTGCCGCCTGCTTTATGGACGCTCTCGCCACGCAGGATTATCCCGCAATGGGCTTTTCCATCCGCTACGAATACGGGCTTTTCAAGCAGAAGATCGTGGACGGCTGGCAGACGGAACTTCCGGATAACTGGCTGCCCGGCGGAGAAGTCTGGCTTACGCAGCGTTCCGATCTTGCCGTGCGGGTGAAGTTCGACGGCAGGATCGAAGAGGAATGGACGGCGCAGGGCATGAAGGTGCACCACGTGGACTATCGGGAAGTGGAAGCCGTTCCGTACGATATGATGATCTCCGGCAAAGATTCCGAGGCGGTTTCCGTTCTGAGACTGTGGGCTTCGAAAAGCGTGCGGAACTTCGACATGAATTCCTTTTCCGAAGGGGATTACGTGCGCTGCATGCAGGAAAATAACGATGCGGAGCTCATTTCCAAAGTCCTTTATCCTTCGGATAACCATGCGGAAGGAAAGTCTCTCCGTTTAAAACAGCAGTATTTTCTCGTTTCGGCGTCCTTGCAGAACATCATCGACGGGCATATCCGCAGATACGACGATATTCACACCCTTCCCGATCTCGCGGCGATCCATATCAACGATACGCATCCTGCGCTCTGCATCCCCGAGATGATGAGACTTCTGATGGACGAACACGGTCTTTCGTGGGACGATGCCTGGGATATCGTGACGAGAACGGTGGCATACACGAACCATACCGTTATGAGCGAAGCGCTCGAAAAATGGCAGGAAGATCTTATCGAAAGACGCCTGCCGAGAATTCACGCCATTATCAAGGAGATCAATCAGCGTTTCTGCGGGCAGATGTGGCAACGTTATCCGGGCGACTGGGATAAGATCGAAAGAATGTCGATCCTCTCGCACGGGCAGGTGAGAATGGCAAACCTTTCCGTGATCGCCTCTCACAAAGTAAACGGCGTTTCCGCGCTTCACAGCGAGATTATCAAAAACAGTATTTTCAAGGATTTCAACGACGTTTATCCCGAAAAGTTTACCAACGTTACGAACGGCATCGCTTACAGAAGATGGCTTTGCCAGTCCAACAAAGAGCTTTCGTCTCTTCTGGTCGACTGTATCGGGGAAGGTTTCGTGAAAGACGCTTCCGAACTTGCGAAGTTTAAGGCGTTCGAAAACGACGAAACGGTGCTGAAACGGCTTGCCGAGATAAAAAAGATTAAAAAAGAACAGCTTGCGGAATACGCTTTCAGAAAACAGGGCGTAAAGATCGACCCCGACAGTCTGTTCGACGTTCAGGCAAAAAGACTGCACGAATACAAACGGCAGCTTCTGAACGCGATGTATATCATCCATCTCTATAACGAACTGAAAGAAAACCCCGATCTTCCCGTTCAGCCGAAAACATTTATTTTCGGAGCGAAGGCGGCGCCCGGGTATTACATGGCGAAACAGATCATCAAGCTGCTTTGCTTCCTTTCGGAAGATATCCGGAAAAATCCGGACCGGCGCATCCGCGAAAAACTGAACGTGGTCTATCTGGAAGATTACTGCGTCACCATGGCGGAAACGCTTATGCCGGCAACCGAAATTTCCGAGCAGATCTCCACGGCGGGCAAAGAGGCGAGCGGCACGGGGAACATGAAGTTCATGATCAACGGCGCGCTTACGATCGGCACGCTCGACGGGGCGAACGTGGAAATGAAAGAGCAGGTCGGAGAGGACAATATTTTCATTTTCGGCATGAATGCCAAAGAGGTGGAGGATCTCTGGAAACACGGGTACAACGCGACGGTATATTATAACGAAAACGTTCAGATCAGAAAGATCGCGGCGGCGTTGAAACAAGGGTTCAACGGCGAAAGTTTCGAAAACATCGCAAACTATCTTCTTACCGGATCTCCCGTTGCCGATCCGTATATGTGTCTTGCCGATTTCAGCGATTATCTCGCCGTACACAAAAAGGCGGACGAAACGTATGCCGATCCGATGCGCTGGAACAGAATGTCTCTTCACAACATCGCCGGGGCAGGGATCTTCTCCGCCGACCGGAGCATCCGCGAATATGCCGACAATATCTGGCATCTGAAACAGATCCGCTGAAGGATTCCGACAGACAAATTATGAATGTTTATTACGACCCGACCGACCCTTTTTGCAAAAGCGAAATCGGGGCGGTGACGGAAAACAAACCCGTAAGGCTTACGATAAAGATCGAAGGCGCTTCCGACTGTAAACTGTCCCTCAGGTGGGACGAAACGGGGGAAGGAAGGATCGTTCCCGCAGATCGCCGGGGCGATCTGTTTACCGTAACGTTACCCGTGCTTCCCGTCGGTCTGTATTTCTATACCTTTCTGTCCGACGTCGGCAGGATCGGCGCGGGCGCAGGGCTGTTTGCCGAATTTTCGGAAGACCCGGCGGAATATCAGCTTCTTGTGACGAAAGAGGGGTACGACACTCCTTCCTCGTTCCGGGGCGGCGTGATGTATCAGATCTTTCCCGATCGGTTTTTCCGTGCGGAAGGGTTCGGAGATCCCGCGGGAAAACGCCTGAGACGGGACTGGGGCGGAATGCCGGAATATCTGCCGGACGAAAACGGGAAAATCACCAATTCCGATTTCTTCGGCGGCAATTTCAAAGGGATCGAACGGAAACTTTCCTATCTTCGCTCGCTCGGCGTTACGCACGTGTATCTGAATCCCGTGAGCGAGGCGAGGAGCAATCATCGCTACGATACGGGAGACTATCTGAAGCCGGACGCTCTTCTCGGAACGGAGAGCGAACTCAGAGAACTGCTTCTTTCCGCAAGGGAAGAGGGGATCTCCTTTCTGTTCGACGGGGTTTATAACCACACGGGAGACGACAGCCTCTATTTCAACAAATACGGGAGATATCCGTCCTTAGGGGCGTACCAGGCAAAAGAGTCCCCTTATTATTTCTGGTATAACTTCACCAGTTATCCGAAAGAATACGAGAGCTGGTGGGGAATAGAAACCCTGCCTTCGATCGATAAACGCTGCGTCGGATTTCAGAAGTTTATCGCCGGAAAAAACGGCGTGATCGAAAAATATCTTTCGTTCGGCTTCCGCGGCGTTCGTCTCGACGTGGCGGACGAGATCGAGGATACCTTTTTGCGGGATATCCGGAGAAAGGCGAAGGAGATAGATGCGGAGAACGTTGTGATAGGCGAAGTGTGGGAGGACGCCACGAACAAGATCGCTTACGGCGCGCGGCGGAAGTATTTTCAGGGGGACGAGCTCGATTCCGTGATGAACTATCCCTTGAAAAACGCGATCGTCGATTACGTGATTTCGGGCAGAGCGAAAGGTTTATACGAGCTGATCCGGATGCAGATCGATCATTATCCCGCCGCGGCTTTGCATTCTCTGATGAACATCCTCGGCACGCACGATACGCCGAGAATTCTCACTGTTTTCGGAAAGTACGGAAAACTTGCGGAAACGAGGGAAGAGATGGCGGCAGAGACTTTATCCGGGGAAGAATACGCGAGGGCGAAAAAGATGCTCTTCTGCGCGGCAATGCTTCAGTTTACGCTGTACGGCGTGCCGTGCGTGTATTACGGAGACGAGGCGGGGCTTACGGGGAATAAGGATCCGTTTAACCGCAAGTGTTATCCGTGGGGAGAAGAAGACGAAGAGATCCTTTCGTTTTATCGGTTCCTCGGGAAACTGAGAAGAGAACATTCCTGTTTCCGGGACGGAGCGGTGTACGGACTCAGGTACGAAAGGGGTGTGATCGTCTTTACGAGGAAGAATCGGACTTCCTGCGTGACGGTTGCCGTAAACTGCGGACCGGAAAGCGCAATCTTAAACGCGAATAAGGAAACACACGAGATTACACGCGGCATAAAACTTAGTAAAATCACTTTAAATACCTACGATTTTTCAATTTTTTCCGAAGAGGGGATAAAAGATGGAAACGGGATTTGATCCGATTTACGACGAGAACTCGGTCGTGCTGATCCTCGGTAGTTTTCCGAGCGTGATCTCCCGGAAGGTCGGCTTTTATTACGGAAACAAAAGAAATCGTTTCTGGCATCTTCTTCCCGAACTTTACGGGGAGACGATCGGCGACGACACGGAAAGCAAGATCGCTTTTCTTCACAGAAACCATATCGCGCTGTGGGATATCGTTAAAAAATGCGAGATCGAAGGATCGAGCGACGGTTCGATACGGAACGCGGTGTCGGTCGACCTGACGGAGATCCTTCGCAAAACGAAAGTGAAAACGATCGTGTGCAACGGACAGAAAAGCTATTCCGTTTTGTGTTCGGAATACAAAGATCTTCCGCAGAAGATCGTATGCCTTCCTTCCACAAGTCCGGCGAACGTGAGTTTCCGGAAAGAACGCTGGGCGGAAGTTTTCCGCGGGATCGCAAACACATAAAAACGCAAAAAAATCAACATAAAATAAAGAAATTTAGAAATTATTTCAAGCGCCCGCGCGGGGGATCCCGGCTGCGGGAAAAGGTATCGCAATGGACATTCTGAAACAAATTACCGAAGAATTCAAACTGAAAGACGAACACGCGAAAAACATCGTTTCCCTTCTCGACGAGGGGAATACCATTCCCTTCATCGCCCGTTACCGCAAGGAAATGACGGGTCACATCGACGATCAGGTTTTAAGAGAACTTGCCGACAGGCTGACCTATCTCAGGAATATCGAAAAGAGAAAAGCCGAGGTTACGGCTTCGATCACCGAACAGGGAAAGATGACGGACGATATCGTGTCCGCGCTCGAGAAAGCGGAAACGCTGACGGAAGTAGAAGATATCTACAGACCGTATAAACAGAAAAAAAAGACGAGAGCGACGATCGCGATCGCGAAAGGGCTCGAACCGCTTGCCGATATTCTCTTTGCGCAGAACGTGAAAGAGGGTACGGCGGAAGACCTTGCAAAACCGTTCGTAAACGAAGAACTCGGCGTGAAGTCGGAAAAGGAAGCTCTTGCGGGAGCACAGGATATCCTTGCGGAACGTCTTTCCGACGACGCCGAACTTCGTAAGAAACTTCGCCGCATTTATCTGAAAAACGGGGAGATCTCCTCGAAACTGCAAAAGGCGGAAGAGGACGGCGCGAAGACCTACGAAATGTATGCGGACTATTCCGAACCCGTCGCGGAGATCAAATCTCACCGCGTGCTCGCTTTGAATCGAGGCGAGGACGAGGGGTATCTGAAAGTGAAGGTCACGATCGACGACGATTTCGCCGTCCGCGTATGCGAAGTCGGCTTCGTGAAAGAAGGCAGCGTTACCACGCCTTGCGTGAAAGCCGCCGTGGCGGACGGGTATAAACGTCTGATCCAGCCTTCCATCGAACGCGAGATCAGGAATTACCTCACGGAAAACGCGCAGGAACAGGCGATCAGAATGTTCGACGTGAATCTGCGTCCTCTCCTGATGCAGCCGCCCGTGAAAGATAAGGTGACCATGGGGTTTGACCCCGCATACCGTACGGGATGCAAGATCGCCGTGGTGGACGGCACGGGCAAGGTGCTCGATATCACCGTCGTTTATCCCACGCCGCCGCAGAACAAAAAAGAAGAGGCGAAGAAAACGCTGGAAAAACTCATCGATAAGTATAAAGTGGACGTCATTTCGATCGGTAACGGAACGGCTTCGAAAGAGTCCGAGATCTTCGTGTCCGACATGGTGAAAGATTACGGCGGGAAAGTGACCTATGCCGTCGTGAGCGAAGCGGGCGCTTCGGTGTATTCCGGTTCTCCGCTTGCGGCAAAGGAATTTCCGCAGTACGATCTGACCCTTCGTTCCGCGATTTCCATCGCAAGGCGTTTGCAGGATCCTCTGGCGGAACTGATCAAGATCGACCCGAAAGCCATCGGCGTGGGGCAGTATCAGCACGATATGCCTGCCGCCCGTCTCGACGCCGTGCTCGACGGCGTGCTGGAAGACTGCGTAAACTCCGTCGGCGTGGATCTGAACACGGCGAGCCCGTCGCTTTTATCTCATGTGGCGGGGTTGAACGGCGCGATCGCGAACAACGTGATCGCTTACCGCGAGGAGAACGGGAAATTCACCCAGAGAAAACAGCTTCTGAAAGTTCCCAAGCTCGGCGCGAAGGCTTACGAGCAGTGCGCAGGCTTCTTAAGGATCCGCGACGGGAAAAACATTCTCGATAACACCGCCGTTCACCCGGAGTCGTACGAAGCGACGGAAAAACTGCTCGCATTGTTCGGCTATACGGATGACGACGTGAAGAACAGAAATCTGAAGGATCTGCCGGAAAAGATCAAAAAATACGGCGAAAAGAAAGCCGCCGACGAATGCGGGCTCGGCGTTCCCACGATGAACGATATCGTGACCGAACTGTTAAAGCCGGGCAGAGACGTGCGCGACAGCCTGCCGAAGCCCGAACTCCGCTCGGATATCATGGATATCAATGATCTGAAAGTCGGAATGGAACTGACGGGAACGGTCAGGAACGTGATCGATTTCGGCGCGTTTATCGATATCGGCGTTCATCAGGACGGCTTGGTGCATATTTCCGAAATTTCGGACGGCTACGTGAAACATCCGTCCGACGTTCTGAAAGTCGGACAGGTCGTGAAGGTGAGGGTGCTTTCCGTGGAACCGAAAAAGAACAGGATCGGGCTCACCATGCGCAAGAATCCGAAGAAGCAGGGCTGACCGCAGGGCGGGACTTTCCGCTCCGGCGAAAAACGGGGCGATAAACGCGTTATCCCCCGGGAAAGCCGGCTTTGGCGGGAATTGACGGAAAAACGAAAAGACCGGAAAAATCATTGACAAATCATTTTCCATTTGTTACAATATAGAAAAACCATTTGGAGGCACTTATGGAAGTCTACGATAAAGTTGTGGCTCTTCTGAGCGAACAACTCGGTATCGATAAAAGCCGTATTACTCCCGATAGCGATATCGTAAAGGATCTCGGCGCCGATTCTCTCGACGTGGTGCAGATGCTTATGTCTATGGAAGAAGAATACGGGATCACCGTTTCGGAAGACGATGCCGCGAACTTAAAGACCGTTCGCGATATCGTGAATATTCTCGAAAAAAAATAATTAAAACCGATTCGCAGGCGCGGGCAGAAATTGCCCGCGTTTTTGTGTGCTTGAAAATGCGGTGCGGCGCAGGCGTTTCTCTTTTTCCGGAAAATGAAAGAAACCCCTTTATTTCGCAATTTTTTCGCACGAGCCGACCTTTCATAGATTGACTTATACGCCCGCAAATGGTATAATAATGTTAAATGTGAGTTAAATGTGACCGGATAATACGGGGGAAGGAGGGACCCGCATGGGAAAAATCGTAAAACAAAAAAAAGAAAACGAATTTATCAACAAAGAACTTCTGGGAATGACCCTCGTTCTCTTTTCGGCGTTCGCGTTTTTCTGTCTCGTGACGGGCGACGCCGTATTTTATCCCGTCGGCGGGATCCTGCAGAAATTCCTGCTCGGAATTTTCGGCTTTTTCAGCTATCCCTTTTTCCTTGCCTTTTTTACGGGCGGGCTTCTGATGATCATGGGAAAACATGCGGACGGCGCGGATAACAAAACGACCGCCGTCGCGTGTATCGTATTGTTTGTCGACCTCTTTCTGCTGCTGCAATATCTTATCAACAGTCCGGCGGGCAGCGATTTCGGCGGATATATCTCTTCCTGCTATCGGGCGGCAGCGGGCGGCGTGCGCTCGTCCACGGTGGGCGGCGCGCTGTCCGGAATTATCGTTTATCCCGTATTCCGCGGGCTTTCCGGGGTCGGATCGATCATTTTATACGTGTTCGTCGCCCTTCTCGCGCTTGCCGTCGTCTTCAGAAAAATTCTGTTCCGCAAATTCGCGGATAAAAACGAAGAAGGAGAAAACGGCGGGGAAGAAGAGGAAACGATCGTTCCCCGCAAGAAGAAAGAAACCGCGCGCGAAAGCAGCCCCGTTTACGACGAAGCGCCAAGACAGGAGTACCGGACTCCCGTGAGGGAAACTTACGCGGAAAGCAACAATTTTTCTTCTTTCCCCGGCGACAGACGAGGGAAGAGAAAGCTGATCGTCGGAGAAGATCGTTTCGAGTTCAAACGGGATGAACCCGCCTCCGCGCAAAGCAGCGCGGAAAGCGATATTTTTGCCGCAAACAACGCTAAAAACGAGAGCGTTTCCACTTACAGCAAAGAATACAACAAAGATTTCGAAGAAAAACTGAAATACATCAAAACGCCGAAGAAGATCGAACCGGAAACATATGGCAAGCCGATCGAATCCTCGATGTTCCGCGCGACCGGCAACGACACTTTCAACGGCGAGCCGATCGACGTTTCGGAACCGAAAAACGATATTTATATTCCTCAGAATTTCCGCAAAGCCATGGAAGAGAACCCCGGACAGAAATACGGAACGGGTTATTACGATCCCGCGGCGGACCGCGGAAACGGTTCTTTCCCGCAGGGGAACGGCTTTACCGGCGGCATAAACGGCGGGCAGAACGATCTGCCGTTCGGTCGCGGCGGCGCACGCGAAACCTATTCTCCCTCGTTCGGACAGAAAGAAGAACCGCTGCCCGATATCTTAAGCGACGTGGTCGACTCCGCTTCGGATGACAATTTCGTGGACGCTTCTTCCGTATCCGACCTTTCGGCGTCTTTCAAAGGAAGGCAGGAAGAGACGGCGGAACAGAACGATCGTTCCGGTTTCCGCCGCGAAGAAGATCCGTTCAACCGGACGGAAGAACCTTCGGGAAACGCGGACCGCTTTCCGCGGGAAGAACCCGCAAGGGCGGACGTTCCCGAAAATATCGGATACGACGCGCCGAAAGCTCCTGCGGAAGAGCCGCCGCGCGCGCCGAAAAAAGAAGAACCCGCCGACCCGAAAGCGGGCGGAAAGGACAAGAACGGGCAGGGAGAAGCGGAGAATCCGTTCGACGAAATGCCGCTTAACTTCCGTTACAAGGCGCCGCCTCTCGATCTTTTCAAAATTTACGCCAATAACGACGATTACGGCAAGATCCAGCAATTCAAGCAGGAAAAGGCTTCGGCGATCCTGAAAACGCTGAAAGTGCTCGGCGGGGTAAACGCAGAGATCGTGAATATCGTTCACGGACCCACGATCACGCGGTTCGATCTCGCGATCCCCGAAAACGTTTCCATCAAGGCGGTAACGAAGCTTTCGGAAGACCTGAACCTTCGTCTCGCGACGAAAAACAGCATTCGTATCACGACGATTCCCGGCACGCCGTATATCGGCATCGAGATCCCGAACGAGGTGAAATCGACGGTCGGCCTGCGCGACGTTCTCGTGAGCGATCCTTTCGTGAAAGCGAAAAAGAGTTCGCTTACGTTTGCGATCGGGAAAGACATCGTGGGAAATCCCGTCGTGGCGGACATTACGAAAATGCCCCACCTTCTCATCGCGGGTTCTACCGGTACCGGTAAGAGCGTTTGCCTGAACACCCTTCTGATCAGTCTGATCGCGAAATACAGCCCGGCGGAACTTCGTTTCATCATCGTCGACCCGAAACAGGTGGAATTTACCGTGTTCAGCGGCATTCCGCATATGTTGTTCGACGAGATCATCTGCGACGCGCCGAAAGCCATCGCCATGCTGAACTGGGCGGTGAAGGAAATGGAAGCGAGATATTCCAAACTCCGCGCCGCGCTCGTTCACAACATCGAGGAGTATAACGACCAGATCGACCCCACGAAAGAGAGGAAGATGCCGAAGATTGTCATCATTATAGACGAGTTCGCCGATCTCATGAGCGTGGACAAGAAGAATATCGAAGACAAGATCGCGAGGATCGCGCAGAAGGCGAGAGCAGCCGGTATGTTCCTCATCCTCGCCACGCAGAGACCTTCCGTCAACATCATGGAAGGTTCCATCAAAACGAACTTCACGTCGCGTATGGCGTTCAAAATGTCGAACGCGGTCGATTCGCAGACCATCCTCGGAGAGGGCGGAGCGGAAAAACTGCTCGGCGCGGGCGATATGCTGTATCGCACCAGCACGATGCCGGCGGTCGAGAGAGCGCAGGGCGCGTATATCGACATGTCGGAGATCAAAAACGTCGTAAAATACGTGAAGGACAATAACGTGAGTTATTTCAACGATTCGGCTCTTCGCGCCATCAACGAGGAATGCAAACCGCAGATCGAAGAAGTTTCCGGCAAAGCCGGCGGCGCGGAGATCGGCGAGGGCAACGCGCCGGACGAATACATCAATTCTCTGCGCCTTGCCGTGCAGATGGGAAATATCAGCATTTCGATGTTGCAGAGGAAGTTCTCCTTCGGTTTCCCGAAGGCGGGCAAGATCGTGGACTGGATGGAAAAGAACGGCTACATCGTGACCAGCCAGACGGGCAAGCAGAAACAGGTCGTGATGACGAAAGAGCAGTTCGAAGAAAAATACGGACCGCTGTAACGGATCTGCATGCCGCAGGGCTCAGAGCGGAAGGAAATTAGTTATTTATGATACTGAACGAAAAGACGGTCGGGGTGATTTCCCTCGGCTGCGATAAAAACAGAGTCGATACCGAGAAAATGCTTTCGATCATCGGCGCGAAACGCCTGACGAACGATTTAAGCGAAGCGGAGATCGTCGTGGTCAATTCCTGTGCCTTTCTCGAATCGGCAAGAAAAGAAGCCCTCGATACGGTTTTCGAGTGCGACGGATACCGGAAAAACGGGAAACTCGAAAAGATCGTGATGACGGGCTGCATGCCGCAGAAATTCGTGAACGATATGTTCGAAGAACTGACCGAGGTAGACGTTTTTCTCGGCACCAACGATTACGACCTTCTGCCCGAAGCGATCGAAGAGGCGTATCGGGGAAAACGCGTCAATTACGTCGGGCGGGAAAAGAAGGTTTTCGAAAGAAAGGAAAGGGTGATAACGACCCCTCTTCATTACGCTTATCTGAAAATCGCCGACGGATGCAACAACCGGTGCACGTACTGCCTGATCCCTTCCATCCGCGGGAAATATCGTTCCGAAACCATGGATGACCTTGTACGGGAAGCGGAAGGGCTCGGTGACATCGCCGAACTGATCCTCGTCGCGCAGGATATCACCCGTTACGGGGAAGACCTGTACGGAAAGCCTTGTCTTTGCGAACTTATCCACAGGCTTTCCGCTCTCGGCAATATCGGTTCGATCCGCCTTTTATACTGCTATCCGGACGTGATCGGAGACGAGCTGATCGGGGAGATCGCTTCGAACGACAAAGTGATCAAGTATATCGACATTCCCCTTCAGCATGCCGACGATTCCGTGCTGAAGAGAATGAACCGCAAGGGCACGCGGGAGGAATATCTCGCGCTGATCGGAAAACTGAAAGAAAGGATCCCCGGCATCGCGATCCGTTCCACCTTCATCGCGGGGTTTCCGAGGGAGACGGAAGAAAATTTCCGGAATCTCGTAAGCTTTCTGAAAGAGGCAAAACTGAGCAACGCCGGATTTTTCGCCTATTCGAGAGAAGAGGGCACGCCCGCATATAAGCTTCCCGATCAGGTGGACGAAAAAACGAAAAACGCCCGCGTGAAAGAACTTTATAAAGTTCAGAAAGCGATTTCGGGAGAGATCAACAAGTCTTACGTCGGCAAAACGCTGAAGGTGCTTGCGGACGGTATCGATTACGACAAGAATAAATTTACGGGCAGAGCGTATTTTTCTGCACCCGATATCGACGGGAAAGTTTATTTCGAAGGCGACAACGTGGAACAGGGAAAATATTACAACGTGAAGATCGTCCGCGCGAACGCTTACGACCTGTACGGGAGGATGACAGATGAATTTACCGAATAAACTTACGCTTACGCGCCTGATCCTGATCCCCTTTTTCATCGCCGCGTTTTACGCGCCTTTTCCGGGACACTATTTCGTTGCGCTCGGGATCTTCTGCGTCGCTTCGCTGACCGATTTTTTCGACGGGCACATCGCGAGAAAATACAACCTCGTGACCGATCTCGGAAAATTTATGGATCCGATCGCGGATAAAGTGCTCGTCCTCGCGACGTTCGTCGTGATGCTTGCCGATCCTTATACGAAAACGAACGTATTCCTTTCCGTGGGAAATCCCGGGCTGATCGCCGGGGGGATCGGCGTATCGATCATTGTCGCAAGGGAAATGGCGGTTTCTTCCCTCCGCATGATGGCAGCGAAAAAAGGGCTTGTGCTTGCGGCGGAAAAAAGCGGAAAGATCAAAACGTTTTTTACCGATATTTCGCTGATCGTCCTTCTCGTCGCGGCGGGGCTCGGAGATCTTCCTTCCGTCGGGGATTCCGTTTACTATGCGTCCTGCGTCGCAGGGCTTGTCTGCTTCGGAATTTCCGTATTGCTCACGGTATATTCCGGGATCTCTTACCTGGTAAAGAACGCATCCGTATTCGGAGAAGACAAATAATATGGAACAGGCGGTTCTGTTCTTTCGGTTGAAAGACAGTTTTGTCGACCTGAAAAAGGTGAACGATACGATCGATCTTTTGTGCGGCAGCCATTTTTCGCCGACGCAGATCACGTTTCTGCCGTGCGAAGACCGCAAAGAATTTTACGACGTGTTTACCGCGCTTTCGGAAACGACGGACAATATCCTCGTTTTCGAAAACGAAAACAACGATTTCGAGCTTTCGGAGATCGTGCAGGGGTATGACAGGCTGAATTACATTTACGAAAAAGGGAAGAAGTCCGTTCTTTTCGTTGCGGACAATCAGAAAGCGAACAGCGTGGTGGAGGATCTCTGGATCCCTCATCTGCAAAAGAAATACGACACCAGTTACGGAAAAGTCACCTTCAAGGTGTTCGGTCTCAAGCGGAAGGAGATTCTCGCCGCGACGGGGCGCATCGAAAAGGAAACGGGCGTCGGGTTCGTGGTATACGGCGAGGGGCTCGACTATAAAGTCCAGCTCGTATACGACAACCGCTCCACGAAAATGGATTACGACCGCGCGCAAAAAGATTTTATCACCGGGCTGAAAGATTATATCTATGCGGAATACGACGTAGAGCTGAACGAAAGACTCGTGGATCTGCTGAAATTGAGGAGATGCGTGCTTTCCGTTGCCGAATCGTTTACGGGCGGAAGAGTCGCCGCCTCCGTCGTTGCGGTGCCGGGCGCAAGCGAGGTGTTTTACGACGGCATCGTATCCTACGATCAGGACGCGAAAAACAGACTGCTCGGGGTGGATACGTCGACCTTGGCGAAATACAAACCTGTTTCGGCGCAGGTCGCCTGCGAAATGGCGCAGGGGTTATATGCGAGCGGCAAGGCAAATCTCGTGCTGTCCACGACGGGTATTGCGGGACCTTCTTCGGACGATTCCGGCTTTCCCGTCGGGCTTTGTTTCATCGGGGTCGGATTTAACGGGAAAATCGGGGCATATCGGTTCGAATTTAAAGGCTCGCGTTCCGAAATTATTGAAAACGGTACGAAAATGGCATTGTTTTTAGCCATTATGACGATAAAAGAATTATAACGGGAGACACAGAAAATGTCAGAAGAAAAACAGAAAGCTCTCGATCTCGTGCTGAAGGAGATCGAAAAGCAGTACGGCAAAGGCGCGATCATGAAACTCGGGCAGGGCGCGGCGGATAAAACGATCGACGTGATCCCGACGGGTTGTCTGACCCTCGATCTCGCACTCGGGATCGGCGGCGTTCCGCGTGGAAGGATCATCGAAATTTACGGTCCCGAATCTTCCGGTAAAACGACGGTCGCTTTGCACGTGATCGCGGAAACGCAGAAAGCGGGCGGGATCGCGGCGTTTATCGACGCCGAACACGCACTCGATCCGACGTATGCGGCAAAACTCGGCGTAGACCTTGAAAATCTTTACGTTTCGCAGCCGGATACCGGAGAACAGGCTCTTGATATTACCGACAGCCTTGTGAGAAGCGGCGCGGTCGATCTTATCGTGATCGACTCCGTTGCGGCGCTCACGCCGAAAGCGGAAATCGAAGGGGATATGGGCGACAGCCACGTCGGTCTTCAGGCAAGACTGATGTCTCAGGCGCTCCGTAAGCTCACGGGTATTACGAATAAATCGAAAACGTGCGTCATCTTCATCAACCAGCTCCGTGAAAAAGTCGGCGTGATGTTCGGCAACCCCGAAACGACCCCCGGCGGCAAAGCGCTTAAGTTTTACGCGAGCATCCGTATCGACGTGAGAAAAGCGGACGCGTTGAAAGACAGCGACGGGATGTTCGGTAACCGCACCCGCGCAAAGATCGTGAAGAACAAGCTTGCGCCTCCGTTCAAAACGGCGGAGTTCGATATTATTTACGGCGAAGGCATTTCGCAGACGGGCTGTCTCGTCGATCTCGGCGTGGAATACGGCATCCTCGAAAAGAGCGGTTCGTGGTATTCCTATAACGGCGAGAAGATCGCGCAGGGCAGAGACAAGGCGAAAGATTACGTCGCGCAGAATCCCGAATTCAAAACGGAACTCGATCGCCTGATCCGGGAAAAAGCCGCGGGAAAAACGGCGCCCGAACAGGAACCGCAGGCATAAAGAACTTTAAAACGCCGCTTCGCGTCCCGGAAAACGGGCGGAAGCGGCGTTATAAAACTGTTTTTTTGATTGTCGGACAAGAATTGCTATATTCTTGCCGCGCGTCAGAAGAAATCGGCGTTTTCGTACTTTTTGACGGTCTTAAAGAGTATTTTATCCATTTTTCACCTCGGGTGACAGAATATGAACAGAGAAGAAATCGCAAAAGAAAATTTTATGTCCGGAATGAACTGCGCGCAGGCGGTCGTGGCTGCCTTTTCCGATTTGCTCGGGAAAGATGCGGAAGCGCTCGTGAATGCGGCTCTTTCTTTCGGCGGAGGGCTCGGGAGACAAGGCGAGCTCTGCGGAACCGTAAGCGGCATGAGCATCGTTGCCGGTGCGCTTTACGGCGAAGGCGCTTCCAAGGGGGCGCATTACGCCTTCATCCGCGAGCTGTGCGATCGTTTCCGCGATGAAACGGGTTCGATCGTGTGTCGCGAACTCCTCGGACAGGTGAGCAAGAATGCCTTCGGGCAGGAACTCGACGTGAAAAAGAGACCGTGCGCCGAACTTTGCGCGCTGGCTGCAAAAATCCTGTCCGAAGCGATCGAAGAAAAACAGGACTGACCTGTTTATTTCAGAATCAGGGAAAGCACCCACACGACCGCATAAACGACCGGCTGATGGATCACGTATACGAGAAAGGAATACCCGCCGAGAAAATTGATCGGACGGAAGATCTTTTTCCCGAAAACGGGAAACTTGCTCGTTTTATCCGTATAAAAACATTTTCCGACGAAAATCCCGGCAAGATAAAAGCCGATATAGGGAAGGATCGGGTAGTAATCGGCGGAATAAAACCCGTAATAGCGGCAATTGAAAACCGTGAAAACCGGATTGTTTACCACCACGAACTTTTTCAGAAGAAGCCCGCCGGCGAACAGCGCGACGGATGCAAAAGGAAGAACGGGTAACGGGATCTTTTTCAGAAGGGGCGACAGGAGCATGCACGCCGCAAGCAGGTGAAGAATGCCGAACCATATGGTAAGGCGCGTATTCATTATCTCGGACGCCGCATAGCTGACAGCCGTGATCGCCGCCGCTACGACGGCGAGAAAGATCCCTTCGCGGAAAGTTTTTTTCGCGACGACGGAAAGCGCGCCGGAGATCCCGATGAAAGTTCCTGCGCACAGAACGATCGTAAGGGCGCGCGAGAGGTCCGACAGGTGCACGCCGCGGGCGAACAGGGCAAACCCCTCAAGCGGCGTATCCGTAAAAGAAGAACAGAAGGCGATTCCGAAATCGAACAGGATGTGATTGCATATCATATAGATCACGGCAAGACCTTTTAAAAAGTCAAATTCGTGTATTCTGTTTCCGAAATCGATTTTTTTGAACATACCGTTTTTTCCGATCATACGCTTTTCTATCATTATAGCGTATTACACGGCAAAAAACAAGCATTTCAGGCTTAGCATTCGTTATCACAAACTATTTTTCATCCGTAAAAACGCTTCGTGCCTTAAAGGGCGGAAAAGAAGCCTTTAAGATAATCAGGAATGACGAATGCTAAGCCTGCCGAATAAAAGGAAGTATGATCCAATGTATACCGTCATATTGAAGAAAAAAGAAGAAAGAAACGTTCTGAACGGTTTCCCCTGGGTGTATGCGAACGAGGTGAAAGAGATCGTCGGGAAAGATTCGCAGGGGAGCATCGCAACGGTGCGTTCGTCGGAAGGAAAGTTCGTAGGAAAAGGTTTTATCAATCACCATTCCAAAATTCTGGTGAGGATCCTCACGAAAAAGGACGAGGAGATCGACGAAGAATTTTTCCGCAGGCGGATCGCTTTGGCGGACGATTATCGTAAAGAACTCGGTTATAACGACAATTACCGCGCGATTTTCGGCGAATCCGATTTTCTTCCGGGGCTGATCGCAGACAAATACGGCGATTATCTTTCCGTTCAGTTTTTAAGCCTCGGCATGGAAGTGAGAAAGGAAATGATCGTGAAACTCCTCGTCGAACGTTTTTCGCCCAAGGGAATTTACGAGAGAAGCGACGTTGCCGTGCGGGAAAAAGAAGGGCTGGGGAAATTCAAAGGTCCGATTTACGGAGAGTTCGATCCGCGCGTAACCATTACGGAAAACGGTTTGAAAATGATCGCCGATCTCGAAAACGGACAAAAAACGGGATATTTCCTCGATCAGAAGGAGAACCGCGACAATCTGAAATGCTATGTGAAAGGTAGAACCGTTCTGGACTGTTTCTGCAACGAAGGAGGTTTTTCTCTCTGCGCGGCGAAATACGGGGCGAGGGAAACGACAGCCGTCGATATCAGCGAAAAGGCGATCGCTCTCGTAAAGGAAAACGCCGCTCTGAACGGTCTGAACGTAAACACCGTCGTGGCGGACGTTTTCGAACTTTTAAGGGAATACCGCAGAGAGAAAAAAACGTTCGGCGTGGTCGTGCTCGATCCGCCCGCGTTCACGAAAACCGCCGATACCGTTCAGGCGGGTTACAAAGGGTATAAAGACATCAATATCAACGGACTGAAACTCGTGGAGAAAGGCGGATATCTCGTCACATGCAGTTGCTCGCAGCACCTTACCGTGCCGCTGTTTCTCAGGATGATCGAAGAATCGGTGGCGGAAAGCGGCGTCGCGGCGAAGCTCGTGGAACTGAGAACGCAGGGAAAAGATCACGCGTCCGTGATCGGCGGAGGAGAAAGCCTTTATCTGAAAGTTGCCGTTCTGAAAATCGTGGATCTATAATTAACGCAAAGGAAAATTTATGGCGAAAAGAAAATCGAAAGCAAAGAAAACAGCCGAGAAAATAAGCAAAAACAAGTATTATGTCACGTTTATCGTCATCATGTTCGTCATCATCGTGATTGCGGCGTATTTCTATCGGAAACACAACGAAAGCATCGGAACTCCGGAAAGCGGGAGCGAAAGAGAGTCGATCGGTTCCACGGTCGTGGAAAGAGACTCTGTGAAAGATCAGACCGTCACGTTTATCGACGTGGGACAGGGCGATGCGATCCTGATCGAGCTTCCCGACGGGAAAAACATGCTTGTGGATGCGGGCGATAAACCGGCGGCAAACAAAACGCAGCTCGACAAAGCTTTACGGGACGAGAACGGAAATAAAAAGAAACTCGATTACGTGATCGCGACCCATCCCGATTCCGACCATATCTATCAGATGCCGTATATTTACGAAAATTACGAGGTGGGAAAATCCTTCCGTCCGTACGTGAAGAGCGGATATTCCAAGGCAGGCGAGCTCGGCGATGATTTCAATCTCGGCGTAGACATCGGCAATTCCACCGCCACGTATTACAATTATCTGAAAGCGGTAAAGGACGAAGGCACGCCGTGGGAATTTTTCTATGACGGCAGCGATTTCGGCGGAAAGGTCGTGGTGGGAGAAACGACTTACGAATACACCGTCGATTTCATGATGCCTTACGCAAAAGAACTGACCGATTATGTGAAAGACAATCCGAATAACTATTCCGCCGTTTTCATGCTTCGCTACGCGGGGAGAAACCTGTTGTTTACGGGGGATATCGGCAAGCAGAGCACGGCAAAAACGGACGTGGAGAAAGTTTTCGCGCAGTATTACGAGGGGAACGCGGACGCCGACTGCGACGTGCTGAAAGTGGCGCACCACGGCAGCGAAAGTTCCACCTGCGTCGAATTTCTGAACGTCGTGAAGCCGGAGTATTCCGTCATTTCCTGCGGGCTCGAAAACAAGCACAAACACCCGACGAAAGAAGCGCTCGACCGGCTGATCAACGCAAATTCAAGGATCTATCGCACCGATCTGCAGGGCAATGTCGTTTTAACGGTGAATGCGGAAGGCGAAATGAAATTTTCCGTGGAAACGACGGCGAACGACGAATATATTTTCGACGATTACTATAAAATCATAGATCTCATCGCGGAAGGAAAAATTCAGAAAGGCTGAAGAACGAAAGCGTGAATTTTTCCGTGCCGGAAAAACATATAAGCCTGCCGGAAAAGAAAGCCACGTATAAAAAGCAGGAACCGGACGATACTTTCGGTATGATTTATTTCTTCGCGGCGGGAACGGCGTTAGGGATCGCATTTCCGATGTTTTTCCGGATCCGTCTCGCGTACGACGGTACGTCGAAAAAACTGTTCTATCAGATCCGATCTTATTTCGGTCTTCCCGTAAACGCGGGGTATCTGTCCTTCGATAAAAAATATCTCGTCGCACACTTCAGCGATAAAAAGGCGATCGCTTTTCCGTACGGAAAACTGATCCCCGGGAAATACGGCGCAAAACCTTTCCGTCATATCGAGGTGCTTTCCGTAAAGGCGACCTATCTTTGCGGAAACGCGGGAGAGGCGGGCAAGATAACGGCTGCCGTTCTGTGGCGGGTTTTGTCCTCTTTGTTTCTTTCCGCATATGCGGAAAAGAAAGATTTTTTAAAAGTGCAGGGAAGCGATATCCTTCTTTCCGAGCAGGAAGGCGACGGGTTCTTTTTCGAATCGACAGTGATTTTCAACACCGTTTCCGTGATAGAAATGATCGTAGGAAGTATCATCGGGAGAATGAAAAAGAATGCCGAAAAATAAGCCGGAAAGCAAATTGAAAAACATGTTGTCGTCGGCGCTGAAAGATCTTCATGCGTTAGCCGACGCGGACGCGATCATAGGAAAGCCCTTTTATACCGAAGACGGGACTGCGATCATCCCCGTTTCGCAGATCACGATGGGGTTTCTGACGGGCGGAGGGCAATACGGAGAAGTCAAGCTTTTACAGAAGAACGACGATTTCCCCGTGCTCGGAGGAAGCGGCGCCGTCGTGTCCCTGAAGCCGTCCGCATTCGTTGTGGCAAACGGGAAAAGCGTGCGTCTTCTCAAAGCTTCGCCGAACGAATACGAACGGATCGCAGAGGTTGCGGAACAAATCGTAAACAGTGTAAAAAACAATGATAAAATCTGATTTTTTAAAATGTTTTACGTGTGTCGCGATACTGGCGTTTTCTCTGTTTCCGTGCAAAAGGAAAGAGATCATCTGCAAGGCATATACCGTATCCGAAGGCGAGTGCGTGGCGGAAGTATCTTCCGGCAGGATCCTGTTTTCCGAAAACGGGAAAACAGAACTTCCCATGGCAAGCACGACGAAGATCATGACGGCATATCTCGCGATCGAAAAGCTTGATCTTTCCTCGGTTATCACCGTAGAAGAAACCGCGCCGCTTGCGGAAGGAAGCAGCATTTATCTCAGAAAGGGAGATCGGTTCACCGTTCTCGATCTCCTGTACGGGCTGATGCTGCGCTCGGGAAACGACGCCGCGGAAACGCTTGCGATCGCGTGCTCGGGGAGCAAAGAAAAATTTGCGGCGGCGATGACGGAAAAGGCGATCTCCCTCGGGGCGAAGCATACTTCTTTCAAAAATCCGCACGGTTTGCCCGCCGAGGGTCATTACACGACGGCGGAAGATCTCGCGTTGATTTCCTGCGCGGCGATGAAAAACGAAACCTTCAGGACGATCGTCGCTACGAGATCGCATACGGCTACGGAGCTTGTTTCGGGCGAAAAGCGGGTCTGGAAAAACAAGAACAAAATGCTGAGTCTTCTAAAAGGCGCGAACGGCGTGAAAACGGGCTATACGAAAGAGGCTGGCAGATGTCTCGTTTCGGCAGCGGAAAGAGACGGGATGCAACTCGTGTGCGTCGTTCTCTCAAGCCCGCAGATGTTCGAACGCTCCTGCGAGCTTCTCGACGACTGTTTTTGCCGTTTTCGCATGGTAAAGGTTGTGGACCCTTCCCGTTTTTCTTATCGTCTGCCGACGGAAGGGAGCAGGCTTTACGGGGAACTTCGTATCGGAGAGGGGTTCGTTTATCCGCTCGCGCACGGCGAGAAGATCGAGCCGGAACTTCTTCTTCCGGAAAAACTCCCGGAAGGGCTTCGTTCGGGAGAAAAAGCGGGCGAAATGAAAATTTATCTTGCGAAACAGTTGATTTTTTCGCAGAATATCTATAAACTATAATAAAGAAAAAATATAAGCGATAATAAAGAAAACAAAAGGAAAAAGCATAATGAGAATCAATAAATTTCTCGCCGAATGCGGCGTCGGAAGCAGAAGAGCGTGCGACAAGATCATAGAGGAAGGTCGCGTGAAGGTGAACGGAAAGGTCTGCGCGCTCGGCACCGAGATCGACGAGACGAAGGACAGCGTTTCCTTCGACGGAAAAAAACTTAACAAAAAAACGGAATTCGTTTATTATATCATGAACAAGCCGAAAGGGTGCGTCTGCACCGTGAAAGACGACAAGGGCAGAAAGACGGTCATGGACTATCTTCCCCCTCTGTCTCAGCGCGTGTTTCCTGTGGGCAGACTCGATTACGACAGCGAAGGGCTTCTTCTTTTCACGAACGACGGAGACCTTGCGAACAGGCTGATGCATCCGAGCAACGAGATCCCGAGAACGTATCTCGTCCGCCTGGAGGGAACCGCGACGGACGAACAGCTCGAAAAGATCCGCGGCGGCGTGGTGATCGACGGCAAAAAAACGAAAAAATGCAATCTCCGCGTGACGGAAACGGGGAAGGATTACATGAAGTTACATATCACCATTACGGAAGGACGGAACAGAGAAGTCAGAAAAATGTTCGAAGCCGTCGGGAAAAACGTCGATTTCCTGAAACGGATCAAAATCGGCGATCTCGTGCTTTCCGGTCTGGACAGAGGCGAGACCCGCAAACTTTCCGCCGAGGAAGTTTATTATCTGAAAAATCTCTGAGAGGTATTGCATGACGGAAGAAAACGGGCTCGAAAAAATTTACAGCGACGGTTATAACGAGCTGAAAAACGACCTGAAGGAAAGATATACGGCAAAGGTTTACGCCGCCCTGAAAGACGTGCGCGAAACCTTGGTGAACAGGGCATCCGCAATTTTCGGCGACGAATTTTTCTCTCTTTTAAACGAATCGTTACTTCTGGAAACGGAAAAGGAAAAAGCTCGCAGGGATTTTTTCTCCGAAACCGATTACGAGACCGCGCAGAAAGAGTTGAAATCCTTACGAAAAAAACAGCAGGATGAGGGCGGTAGCGAAGAGACGAACAAAGCGCTTTCGGAAGCCATTTCCCGCGTTTCTACTCTGAACGTTACCATCGGCAACAGGCTGAAACCATACGACGAGAAACTGAACGGTCTTCGCGAGAAGATCGATTTTGTCGTGGACGAAAAAAAGGACGATCTCGAATCCCTGAAAAGGGAGATCGTAGGTTCCACGAAAGCCGCGATCGACGAGATCGTAAAGAATTTTAACGAAGAACTCGGTGAACTGAACGAAACGTTCGGTCTTCCCCGTCCGGAAGAAGACGAACTTCCCTTCGACGAATCGACGTTAAAACTCGAGATCCCCATTTCGGAATTCGATCCGGACGGGTTTATGAAAACGCTGAAATCGAGACAGAAAAGCAGAGATCTCTTCGTGAAAAGCGGGAACGATAATCTGGTAAAAAATTAGGATCCGTCGCTTATTCCTCTTTTTCAGACAAATTTCATTGAATCCCCTTTTTATACAGACATCGGAAAGATATAATATTCCGTAAATTAGGATCGCGCAAAGCGGAGTGTGGCTGTTTTATGAGAATGCGAAGAAAGAAACATCTGGAAGAAAGGCTCGAAGGGGCGGGAGATTATATCGTTTTCACCGAAGCGGGCGGTATCTACGATCTTCCCGAAAAAGAGAGGTTGCGATACATAGACGAAAAAGAAGTTTTCGGAAACGATAACCCATTGCTTCTCGAGATCGGTTGCGGGAAGGGTAAATTTTCCTGCGAACTGGCGGAACGCGATCCCGGCAGAAACGTTCTCGGCGTTGAAAAACTGTCCAACGTGATCGTGGACGCAGCCGAACGGGCAAAAAAGTCCGGCTTGCCGAATTGCAGATATCTGAACTGCGACGCGCAGAATCTCCGTTATTATCTGAAGGACGATTCCGTTCTGGCGATCTATCTCAATTTTTCCTGTCCCTATCCGAAAAATACTTATAAAAACAGACGTCTGACAAATCCCGCTTTTCTCCGGGTCTATAAAAAAATACTGAAAAAAGGCGGAAAGATCTTTTTCAAAACGGACAACAGAAAGTTTTTCGAATACTCCCTCGTATCTTTTTCCTCTTCGGGGTTCCGCGTCGACGATCTTTCTCTCGACCTCCATGCGGACGATTATGCCGATAACATCGAAACGGAATACGAAAAGATGTTTTCCGACCGGGGAATGAGTATTTATTATGCGGAGGTGACCGCGATTGACGAAGAATAACGTTTTACTGAAGAAACTGCGGGAGTCGGTTTTCTCGACCCTGCCGATCGTGGCGATCATATTGATCGTGAACTTCACGGTAAAGCCGATGCCCGGTTTCGATTTATGCGCCTTTCTGGTCGGTTCCGTATTTCTGATCGTAGGAATGTGGCTTTACACGCTTGGCGTCGAAAAATCGCTCAGCCCGATCGGCGAACACATCGGTTCGAAAATCACCACGAGTAAAAAACTGTGGTTTCTTCTCGCGATGAGTTTCGTGCTCGGATTTATCGTCACGATCGCCGAACCCGACCTTGCCGTTCTGCAGGAACAGGCGGGGATCGCCGCTTTGAAATACATCATCGCGATCGGCGTCGGCGTGTTCATGCTGCTTTCGGTATTAAGGATCCTGTTCCGCGTCAAACTGAAATATCTTCTCCTTGTTTTGTATGCGGTCGCTTTCGTGTTCGTATTCGTCGCGGACGAATCCGTCGTTTCTCTCGCATTCGACTCGGGCGGGGTGACGACGGGTCCCATCACCGTTCCCTTCATCATCGCCCTGAGTGCCGGCATTTCGACCGTCCTCGGCGGTAAGGACGGGGGAGACAGCGAATTCGGCACGATCGGGATCTGTTCGCTCGGTCCCATTCTCGCCGTCATCGTTCTCGGGATCGTCATGAAGATCGATCCGAAACCGAACGAGATCACGGCGGGGTTCTCTTCTTACGGCGACGTGGCTCTGTCCTTTCTCCGCGGGATCCCCGTGTATTTCAAAGAAGTTCTCATCGCGCTTGCGCCGATCTTCCTCGTGTTCATTCTCTTTCAGATCTTTTCCATAAAAATGGGAAAGAAACCCCTCGTTAAAATTCTGATCGGCATGGCGTATGCCGTGGTCGGACTGTCCTTCTTCTTCGTAGGGGTGAACGTCGGATTCATGCCGACCGGACAGTATATCGGAAAAGTGCTCGCGGCGGCAAACAAATGGCTGATCGTTCCCGTCGGAATGGTCGTAGGGCTTTTCATCGTGTTTGCCGAGCCTGCCGTACATATCCTTGCGAGACAGGTCGCAAAGACGACGAACAACGTGATCGGACAGAAAACGATGCTTCTGACCCTTGCCGTAGCAATGGCGGTTGCCGTGGGGCTTGCGATGCTCCGCGTGGCGACGGGGATCGATATCCGCTGGTTCCTCGCGATCGGTTACGGGCTTGCGATCGTGTCGATGTTCTTTGTTCCGGAAATATTCACGGGCATCGCATTCGACTCGGGCGGGGTCGCTTCGGGACCGATGACGGCGACCTTCCTTCTTCCTTTCGCGACGGGCGCCTGCGTTTCTGTTTACGGCTATGCCGCCGGAGAAACGTTCGGCGTGGTATCCATGGTCGCCATGACTCCGCTTATCGCCGTACAGGCGATCGGTTTCATATACAAACTGAAATCGGGCAAAGCGGAGAGAAAGGCAACGCGGGCATTCCACGAACTTCTTCTCCGCGAAGGGGAGATCATCGAACTGGACGATCTGTATGCCGATCGCGAGTGTCTTGCCGGCAGAAAGTGGACGATCGAGGAGATCGACGAAAAAATCAGAGTGCTGAGAGAGGAGATCTCGCGTTTGCAGGGCGATCTCGAAGAGAAAAAAGCGGAACTCGGCGACCTTTTAAAGCTGAGAAAAGAAACTTTGAAGGAGGAAAACGCCAATGGATAAGCTTGAATTTCTCATCGTGATCATCGACGCCGAAAAAACGGCGAAACTCGTGCAACGGCTTACGGACTGCGGCGTGAACTTCATACACGTGGTCAATGCGCGCGGAACGGCGCGGTCGGAAGTGCTCGATCTTTTAGGCGTCGGCGAAACGGATAAAAACGTGATTCTTTCCACGGCGTCCTCTTCGGTTATCGAGGAGATCAAAAACATTCTGACCACCGATTTCGCCATATTGAAAAAGGGAAACGGCATCGCGTTCACGATCCCCGTTTCGAGCGTCGGGGGACCCGCGACCCTTCGTATTTTAAGCGGAATGGATATTCTGGGAGGTGCGAAATGAAAGAACACGAACTGATCGTAACGATCATCAACAAGGACTTTGCCGACGAAGCGATGGACGCCGCGCGGAAGGGCGGCGCAAAGGGCGGCACGATCCTGACGGCTCGCGGAACGGGACGGCACGAAGTGGAAAAACTTTTCGGACTGACCATCCGCGAAGAAAAAGAGATCATTTTCATCCTGACCGAAAAAGAACGGAAAAACGGCATCATGCACGCCATTATTTCCGCAACGGGGCTCAATTCTCCGGGAAAGGGAATCTGTTTCTCCCTTCCCGTAGATAACGTGCTGGGGGCATCCTGGCTGCCGGACGAAGAAACGGAAACGAATAAACCCGACTAAAATAAATCGCCGTTGCCGGCGTGGCAGACGGCGAATGTGCCAGGCTTAACAAAAAAAAGAAACCTTCGGGTTTCTTTTTTTGTTCTACCGGAAAGGTTCTCCGCATAATAATAAATCGGATAGCCGGACACCGTCAAGCCTTGCAGCCGTTAAAACATAACGGGATTCCGGTCTTTCCCGTCCGGAAAAAAGTTCCCGGAAAGGACAAGTTATGGTGAAGTTTTTACCCGCGGAGCTCAGGCGGCTTGTTGCGGAGATCCCGCGGGAGCTTCTCACGGAGATCCGTCTGAGGACAGGCGAACGAACGGTCGTTTTCGTGAGACGGGGAAAGGGTGCGGAGAGAAGAGAGCTCGGCTATGTTCCGACGGAAGAAGAGGTCGAAAAAACCGTGATGCGGCTTTGCGAGTATTCCTTATATCGCGCGGAAGATACGTTAAAACGGGGATTCGTCACTTCTTCCGAAGGGGAACGCGTCGGTATTTGCGGCAAAGCGGCGGAAGGGGAAAACGGGATCGTTTTTACCTCGTTCACTTCGCTTTGCATTCGTTTCCCGCACGACGTGCACGGGTGTGCGGCAGGCTTTTTCTCGGAGTATTACCGGAAACGGGAAGGGAACTGCCTTGTGATTTCGCCCCCGTACCACGGGAAAACGACCTTTATCCGCGATCTCGGAAGAACGATTTCGGACGAGCTTGACAAAAACGTTCTCTTTCTCGACGAGCGTTCCGAACTTTCGGCAAACGGGGCGTTCTGTCTCGGAAAAAATTCGGACGTGCTTACGGGTGCGGGCAAAACTTTCGGTTTCGGAAACGGGATCCGCGTGCTCCGCCCGGACGTGATCGTGTGCGACGAGATCATGGGAAAAGAGGACGCCGACGCGATCGCTTTTGCGGCAAGATCGGGCGTTACGGTGATCGCATCCGTTCATGCGTCGACCCCGGAAGATCTTTTCGGAAAAGAGGGGGTCGGACGCGCGGCGCAAAACGGAATGTTCCGCTATCTCGTATTTTTGAAAAACGGTGAGGTCGGGGAGGTGAAAACGATGTGTGGGAAATCTTTTTCTGCGGAGTTGCGGTAGTTCTGTCGACCGTGCTCGGACGTGCGGCAGTCGGAAAATACGGCAGGAGATATTCCTTTTTTTCCGAGCTGAAACGGTTTAACGAAGAATTTTCGAGAAATCTTTCCTTCCGGCGGAAACCTCTTACGGAATTCGTGAGGGAAAGCCTTTCTTCCTATCCGGCACTTAAGGAAACGCTCCGCCTGTGGGCGATCTCTCTCGAGAACGACCTGCCTTTCACGGCGGAAAACGGAGACCTGACGGAAGAGGAGATCCGGATCGCGAACGAATATTTCGGCAAGGCGGGAAAGAACAGCCTGCAGGGAGAAAAAGATCTTCTCGAAGAATATTCCGTTTATTTCGGACAGAAAGCCGCCGCCTGCGCCGAGGAGAAAAAGAGATATTCCTCTCTCGGGGGAAAGCTCGGATTTCTCGCCGGAATGGCGGCGACGATCGTGATATTATGAGTGTAGACGTTATCTTTAAAATCGCCGCGATCGGGATATTGGTGACGGTGATCTGCCAGATCCTGAAAAAATCCGATCGGGACGACATTGCAACGCTCGTCGCTTTAGCGGGGCTTATCATCGTTCTCACCTTCGTGATCGGCATGATAGGAGAGCTGTTCGACGAGATCAAAAACATTTTTAATCTGTATGTCATATGGAAATCGCCCGGATCGTAGCCGTAGGGATCGTCTGCGCCGTGCTCGTGGTCTATCTCAATTCCGTCGGAAAAGAATACGGCTTTCTGGCGGGGATCGCGTCCTCGGTGCTCCTTCTTACGATGTCTCTTTCGTACGTCGTGCGGTTCGTCCGTTTTTTTTCGGATCTTTCCGATACGACAGGCATTTCTTCCGATATCGTCGCCCTGGTGATCAAGATCCTCGGGATCTCTTATCTCATCGAGTTCGCGGCGTCCCTGATCGACGATTTCGGATTGAAAAGCCTGTCCGAAAAAGTCGTGTTTGCGGGGAAACTCGTCATATTCGCCCTTTCCGTGCCCGTGGCGGAAAACGTGATATCCGTCGTCATGAAACTGTTATGAAGGGCGGGAAGAAATTCGCGGCGATCCTCATGCTTGTTTTTATTCTCTTTTTCTTTTCTCCCCGTCTTTCCGTGCATGCGGAAGAGGAAAAGGGGAACGCGGCGGAAAAGATCGGGGAGACGGTGGAAGAAATGCTCGATAAGATAGATCTTCGCTTTTTAAGCGATTACGAAGACCTTGCAGAGCGGTTTTTCGGCGGAAACGGAACGTTGAAAGAGGATCTTCTTTCGGCGATGAAAGGGGAGACGGCGACCGATTACGCCGATTTGTTTTCCTATCTGAAGGGGCTGTTGTTCTCTTCGCTGAAAAACAAACTTCCGCTGATCGTCTCGCTGTTCTGCCTGATCGTATTTTGCTCGCTCGCGCGGGCGTTCGCTCCGGGAAAAAGCGAAAACGGCACGGGGGAGATTGTGCATTTCGTGACGTTTGCCGTCGTGATATCCGCCGTGTCCGTCGTTGTGGCGGAAGCGCTGAACGAAACGAAAGAGACGATCGACCGTATGTCCGGCGTGATAGACGGCGTTCTGCCCGTTCTTCTTTCGATCATGGCAGCCACGGGGCAAAGTTCGTCCGTATCGGCGTTCGGACCGGCAGCGTCCTTCTTTTCCGTCTGTTCGGCGTCGGTGATCGGAAACGTGGTTTATCCCGTCGTTTCTTTTCTCTTTGCGATCGCCGCGGTTTCGAATATCGGGAAGGGGATCAGGCTCAATTCTCTGTTCTCTTTTTTTCAAAGCCTTCTGAAATGGCTGATCGGACTTTTCGGCGCAACGTTTTCCCTTTATCTTACGGTGCGGGGGCTCGCCGCTTCTTCGTTCGACGGGATCGCCCTTCGCACGCTGAAATATGCCGTCGGGAATTCCGTGCCCTATGTCGGCGGGATCTTAAAGGAAGGCGCGGACGTCATTCTCGTTTCCGCAACGCTCGTAAAAAACGCGCTCGGCGTGTTCGGAATCCTCGTCGTCTTTTCGGCGGCGATCGTCCCCGTGACGAACATGATCGCCCTGCGATTTCTTTTAAAACTTCTCGCCGGGGTTACGGAACCCCTTTCGGGCGGGCGCGTCGGCGATTTTTTTGAAAAAACGGCGGTCGTGCTCGACTTTCTCATCGCGGCGATCCTTCTCACGGGATTTCTCTTTCTGTCCGTCGTCGTGATGATCCTGCTTGCGGGCAGCGCCGTGATTTAGGAGGGAGCATGAAAGGATATCTCGTGACCGTGGCGGCTGTCGCCCTCATGATTTCTCTGGCGGGAATTCTTCTGCCGGAAGGAAAAACGGCGAAGCTTTCCGCAAGCGTGCTTTCTGTCATATTCGTTTTCGTGCTGATACGTCCGCTCGTGTCGCTCGGCGGCAGCGATTTCTCCTTTTCTTCCGCAGGCGATTTCTCCGCCGACGAAGGAATAACTTCCTTTATCGAAGAATCGATCGCGGAAGAGACGGAAAAACGGGTTTTCGACGTGCTTCGGCAAAATAATCTCATCGCGGAGAAGGTTTTTGTCGAAATAAAGGGAACGGAAATCGGAAAGATCGAAATAACTTTAAGCAATCCGGTTATCGACGAAAATTTCCCGCATATAAATAATAGTGTCATCGGGAAATATATCGCCGATCTGCTCGGGGTCGACCCCGGAATCGTGGCGGTGTATGGATAAAAAATCTCTTTTCAAAAAAGTAAAACCCGAGTATCTTCTCGTGCTTCTTCTCGCGGCGGTATGCGTTTACGTGCTGTATTCGTCGCTTGTTAAAACGAGGGAAGAGAAGACGACGACTTCCTCCTATGCGGAAACCCTGGAAGAAAAGCTTTCGAAAGCGTTATCCAGAGTGGACGGGGCGGGAAAAGTTACGGTCGTGATCACCGTTTCGGGCGGAACGGAAACCGTGATCGCGGAAGACAAAACGGTTACGACGGAAAACGGAAAAACGATCGAAAAAATTTCGCCTGTACTCGTCGGCGGAAAGCCGGTCGTTCTTCGGGAGAACAATCCCGTGATCACGGGGGTCCTCGTTGTGGCGAAAGGCGCCGACCGGTTCGACGTGAAAATGGCGCTTCTGGATGCGACCACAACCGTTCTCGGCGTTACTGCCGATAAAGTTCAGATTCTGGCTCAATAAAAAAAGGAGATAAAACCAACATGTCAAAGAGAAAGAAGATCATTGTGCTCGGCTGCATGATAGCCTTGCTCGTCACCACCGCCGTACTGAATTTCGTGCTGTCTTCGTCTGTTCTCGGAAAAGATAACGACAACGTGAAAGAGACCGCGAATTACTTTACGGAAATCAGAACGACCCGCAATTCTTCCCGCAACAAACAGATCGCCCAGCTTGACGAAGTGATCGAAAAGAGCGCGGAAAATTCCGAAGAGAGAAAAGAAGCTCTCGCGATGAAGATCAAACTCGCGGGGATCGCGGAACAGGAAAATCTGCTGGAAAATCTCATCCGCGCGAAAGGGTACGAAGAGGTTGCCGTAAACATCGGGATCTCGAGCGACAACGTGAGCGTGATCGTGCGCGACGCCGATTTCACGCAGGACGACGCCGTTCTGATCTACACGATCTGCGCTTCCGAGGTAAATGCGAGCCCCGAAAACGTTTATATTCAATCAATTTCCTGAAAAACGCTTTTCAAATCGGAAAGAATGTGCTATAATGTTAGCAAGAAAATCTTTCCGTCTGCCTGCGCGGTTATAGTCGCGGCGGGAAAAGAGGGGTTTTGCATGTCGGTATACAACAAAGGAAATTTCAATAACGGAAGCAATAAAGGGAAAGTAACGTATAACGTCGGGATCGTCAAAGGGATCGTGCGCCTTGCCGTGGAAGACGTGGCGGGCGTTGCCATTCAGAATAAAAAGAAGGCGGTCCGCAAGAGTACGGACGGCATCAAAGTGGAATTTTCTTCCGGTGCGATCTCCGTTGCCGTCAGCGTTGACGTGTATTACGGCTACAGCATTCCGGACGTTGCCTTCAACATTCAGCAGAGCATCAAACACAGCGTCGAATCGATGTCCAAATACAAAATCGGCAATATCGACGTGAAAGTGAACGGGGTCATTTTCCCCGAAGAAAACGCAGCCGACTGATTTTCGGGTCGCGAAAAGAAAACCAAAGTACCGCAAGGGTATTCCGTTACGGAAATTTCCCTTGCGGGCTTGTTATGTAATAAGACAGAAAACGGAGAACCACATGAGAAAAGACGCGAGAGAAGCCGCCTATAAAATTCTGTTCGGCAATCTCTTTAACGAAAACGACGAAGGATTCAATCAATTCGTATTCGAAGACATGAAACTTTCCGAAAGCGATAAGGCTTTCGCGGAAGCTCTTTTAAACGCGGTGTCGGAGCATCGCGCCGAGATCGAAGAGATCGTCGGCAGAAACGCAAAAGGGTACAGCTACGAAAGAATTTATCCCACCGACCGCTGCGCCATGGAACTCGCGATCGCGGAGATGTATTATTTCGACGATATCCCGCCCGTCGTATCCATTGACGAGGCGTTGTCTTTAGTCCGTAAATTTTCCACGGAAGACAGTCTGAAATTCGTAAACGGCGTACTCGCAGCCTGCAAAAAGGAAAAGGACGAGGTGACCGCATGACGATCATCGACGGAAAACACGTCGCGGAAACGATGCGCGGTGAGTTGAAAAAAAGAGTTTCGGAAGCGAAAGAGAAAGGAAAGACGGTTAAACTTGCCGTCGTGATCGCAGGGAACGATCCCGCATCCGAAATTTACGTCAGAAACAAATCGAAGGCGTGTGCGGAAGTCGGCATCGCGTCCGATACCGTCCGTCTTCCCGAAACGGTCACGCAGGAAGAACTCGAAAAAACGATCCTTTCTCTTGTGGAAGACGAAACGGTCGACGGGATCCTGTTGCAGCTTCCTTTGCCGGCGCATTTAAACGAAAGACAGGCGCTCGCGCTCATTCCGGCACGAAAGGACGTGGACGGTTTTTCCGCCGAAAACGTCGGGATGCTGACCCTTTCTTTACGGGACGGAAACCGCTCGTGCACGCCGCACGGAATCATCGCTTTGCTCGATTATTATAAGATCCCGATCGCGGGGAAACACGCGGTCGTGGTGGGGCGGAGCAATATCGTGGGAAAACCGATGTCGCTCATGCTGCTTTCGCGCGACGCGACGGTAACGATCTGCCACAGCAAGACGGAAAATCTTGCAAAATATACGAAAGATGCGGATATTCTGGTGGTTGCGGTCGGCAAGGCGAACCTCGTTACGGGAGATATGGTGAAAAACGGCGTGGTGGTGATCGACGCCGGCATGAACCGCGAAAACGGCAAACTTTGCGGAGACGTCGATTTCGCTTCCGTATCGGAAAAAGCGTCTTACATCACGCCGGTGCCGGGCGGGGTGGGACCGATGACCATCACGATGCTTTTATATAACACGGTGAAAGCCGCGCTCGGAGAATAACGGTGAATAACGATCGTATGACGATACAGGAAGAGAAACGCTCGCGTTACGTCGGGCGTTTTCTCGGTTATGCGGAATGGATCTTCTCTTCGGTACAGACGAAAAGCCCCCTTGCGGAGAGCATGAAATACAGCTTTTTCGCCGGGGGAAAGAGAATACGCCCCGCGTTGATGCTCGCCGTGACGGACATGCTCGGCGGCGATACGGAAGAGGTGCTTCCGTTTGCGTTCGCTCTCGAGTGTATTCACACGTCCTCTCTGATCCATGACGATCTTCCCGCACTCGATAACGATACCCTTCGGCGGGGAAAACCGACGAATCACGTCGTTTTCGGCGAGGCAAACGCCATCCTTGCGGGAGACGCGCTGATGAATCTTGCCTATGAGGTCGGGCTGTCTGCCTGCGGGAGCGAAAAAAAAGTCAGATGTATGAAACTGCTTGCAGATTTTACGGGATACGGCGGTATGCTCGGCGGGCAGGGAGAAGACATCGAACGGGAGAAAAGCGAGAAGAAGGGAACGGCGGACGAAAACGAACTCCTGGGGATCGATTCTCTGAAAACGGGAAAACTTCTCACCGTTCCCTTTGCGATCCCCGCAATTCTCTATGCGGAAGACAAGCTGTCGTTGTTTTTGAAAATCGGTTCGCTGTTCGGCAGGATCTTTCAGTTTGCCGACGACGTTGCCGACGTGACTTCCTCTTCTGCGGAGCTCGGCAAATCGGTCGGCAAAGACGAGAAAGAAGGGAAGCTCACCGCCGTGTCCGTTTACGGCACGGAGGGGGCAAAAGAACGCATCCGGGAAGATTCCGCAAAGTTGGAAAACATGATAAAATCGCTTGATAATTCTGAAATTCTGCAATATTTTCTGAACGGTGTAACGAGGAAGATATGAGGTTTGACGCTTATGTTTCCGAGCGAGGGCTCTGTCCTTCGCGCACGAAAGCCACCGAAGCGATCGAACGCGGCGAAATCCTTCTGAACGGAAAAATCGAAACGAAACCATCCCGAAAAGTAGACGGTACGGAAGCGATCGAAAAAACGGTTTCTTCCTTCGTATCCCTTGGCGGATACAAGCTGGAAAAAGCTTTTCTCGACTTTCCGACCTTCCGGGCGGAAGGTAAAATTTTTTCGGACGTCGGCGCGAGCACGGGCGGCTTTACCGAATGCCTTTTACGGCACGGCGCGAAGAAGGTTTATGCGATCGACGTGGGCGAAAGCCTTTTATCGGAAGATCTGAGAAATAACCCGAAAGTAATACCGATCGAGCGGTGCAACGCGCGGAACATGACGGAAAAAACGATCGGCGAAAAGACGGAAGGCGCCGTATGCGACGTCAGTTTTATTTCGCTCAAATTGATCCTGAAACCGATTTACGACATTCTTTGTGCAGGCGGCGAAGCCGTGGCGCTGATAAAGCCGCAGTTCGAATGCGGGAAAAAAGCGCTTAATAAAAACGGGATCGTAAAGGACGAAAAATGCAGAAAACAAGCGGTTGCGGAAATTTCCGCTTTCGCGCAAGCGATCGGTTTTTCGGTGCTCGGTGTGACGGAAGCGCCGCCGAGAGAGGGAAAAAACGTCGAATATCTTTTATATTTGAAGAAAGATACCCTCGTTTCGGTTGTATAATTTTTCAAAATCATGTATAATGGAGCTATGGTTGTCGGGATATACGAAAAAATAAAAGGGCAGACGGGGGAGAAAACGAAAGCGGAATTTCTTTCCTATCTCGAAAAATACGGCGTATCGTTTATCGAACTTTCGGAGAAAAACGAGGCGTGCGATCTGATCGTCGTGTTCGGCGGGGACGGAACCGTTCTTACCGCCGTTTCCCGCGCGATCGGAAGCGGGACCCCGATTCTTGCGATCAATACCGGAACGCTCGGATTTCTGACTTCTTTCGAAGAAAACGAGATCGGGCTTGCCGCAAAAAAGATCCGCGACGGCGAACTCGCGTTTTCGGAAAGGTCGTTGCTTGAAATTTCCTGCGGGAACGGAAATACGGCTTACGCTCTGAACGACGCCGTGATCGAAAGGACGTCGAGCCCGGAATCGCGCGCGGTGATCGCAAAACTCGGCGTCGAAATCGACGGAAATCCCGTTTACACGCTCGGGGCGGACGGCGTGATCGTCGCATCGCCGACGGGTTCCACCGCATACAGCTTATCGGCGGGCGGAGTGATTCTCGATCCCGGCATTGCTTCTTTTATTTTAACGCCGATCTGTTCTCATTCCTTCGGCACGCGTCCGATCGTTTTCCCGGACAATAAGAAGGTGACCGTGAAAGTTCTTGCAAATTCGAGCGAATGCGTGGTCACCCTGGACGGCAGATTTGCGACGAAGCTTTCCGAAGGGGAAAAAGTTACGATCGGAAAAAGCGAGCATAAACTGAAACTCGCGGAAAACGAAAAAAATTTTTATCAGAGATTAAAACAAAAAATCGGTTGACGAACGGCGGCATTCGCTGCTGCTCTCCGTCAGGGAGAAAACCATGGGAAAGAACGTAAGACAGAATAAAATCGTTGAGATCATTACGACCACGGAAGTGGAAACGCAGGAAGAGCTTGCCGACATTCTGAACGGCTATCATTTCAACGTGACGCAGGCTACCGTTTCAAGAGACATCAAAGAACTCGGGCTTGTGAAAATTCTCGGCAAAACAAAGAAATATCGCTACGCCGTGGAAAAGGACAGCGGAGAGCTCAACAACGAAAAACTTCTGAACGTGTTTAAAAACTGCGTGCTTTCCATCGAAAGGGCGCAGAACCTGGTGGTGGTGAAAACCATTTCCGGCAGCGGGAATTCGGCGGGGCTGATCGTGGACAAGCTGAAACTCGCGGAAGTGGTAGGGAGCGTTGCCGGCGACGATACGTTGCTCGTGGTAACGCATAACGAAACGGATGCGTCCGCCGTGGTGGCGAAACTGAAGAATCTTCTTTAAAGGCGGCAGAATGCGGATAAACCGACCGCAATGTCATTGATCTGTAAATTTTTACGGAGCGAAAAACGATGCTGAAAAGTCTCGAACTGAAAAATATCGCGCTGATCGACGAAGCCTCCGTCGTTTTTGACGAGGGGCTGAACGTTTTGTCGGGAGAAACGGGATCCGGAAAATCCGTCCTGATCGATTCCGTCAATTTCGTTCTCGGGGCGAAAGCGGATAAAACAATGATCCGTTACGGCGAAAGCAAATGTTCTGCTTCCGCCGTTTTCGGGATCGAAAACAATTCCGCGGTGAAGGAGATCCTTGCTTCGTTCGGTCTGGACGACGTTGACGACGAACTGATCGTGACGAGGACGCTTTCCGTCGATTCCAAAGGAACCATCCGCGTGAACGGCGTTCCGTTTACCGCCGCGATGCTGAAAAAGGTCACCGCACGTCTCGTGGACGTGCACGGGCAGAGCGAGCATTTTTCGCTTCTTTCCGAAAGCGAACAACTCCGTGTGGTCGATTGTTTCTGCGATAAAAAAATCGAGGAGGCGAAAGAAAAGATCGCGGCGATCGTTTCCGGGCTGAAAGAGACGGACAAAATCCTTTCTTCCTTCGGCGGAAGCGAGAGCGAACGGGCGATCAAAGCCGATATTCTGAAATTTCAGATCGAAGAGATCACGAATGCCGATCTTAAGGAAGGCGAAGAGGAAGAACTTCTTTCCAAACGAAAGAGAATGCAGAGCGCGGAAAAATGCACGGAGGCTTTTTCTCTGACGGCGCAATCCCTTCTCGGAGAAAACGGAGCGAGAGACAGGGTACTTTCCGCTTTGCGCGCCATGGGGCAGATTTCCCGTCTGGACGAAAAGTATGACGGGATTTCCGAAAGGCTGAAAGCCGTTTCCGAAGAACTCGAAGATATCGGCGAAACGACGGAGGGGTTTTTTTCCGAATTCGATTTCGAACCGTCCGAAGCCGATCGGGTGGAGGACAGGCTCGATAAGATTCGTTCGATCAGGAAAAAATACGGAGCCGATTATGCCGCAGTAACCGGTTTTCTCGAAAACGCGAAAGCGGAATACGATAAACTCGTTCATTACGACGAAGAGTATACGAAGTGCAACGAAAAGAAGAAGTCGCTTCTGGAAAAACTTTCCGATGCTTATGCTGAGCTTACGGCGATCCGTAAAAAAGGGTGTGCGTCGTTTACGGGAAAGGTCGAGAAGGAGCTCAGAGAACTCGGTATGAAAAACGCAAAGTTCGACGTGCGCTTTTCGGATGAAAGTACCGACGGGGCGACGTACCGTTTAAACGGGCGCGACCGCGTGGAATTTTTATTTTCCGCAAACCTCGGCGAGCCGACGAAACCTCTTTCCAAGATCATCAGCGGCGGCGAAATGAGCCGTTTCATGCTTGCGTTAAAAACGGTCACTTCGTCTTATAAAAGCATTTCCACCTATATTTTCGACGAGATCGACAGCGGGATCAGCGGACAGGTTGCAAGGATCGTGGCGGAAAAATTTGCCGCGATCGCAAGGAACACGCAGGTGATTGCGATCTCTCACTTGCCGCAGATCTGTGCCATGGCAGACGCTTCCTTCCTGATTTCCAAACGGGAAGAAGGGGGAAAAACGCATACGACCGTGGAAAGGCTGACGGATGACAAACGGGTATCCGAAATCGTCCGCATGACGGGAGGCGTCGATTCGCCCGCTGCAAGAGAACACGCCGGCGAACTTCTTCGTTCTGCCGGGGAATACAAAAAAAGTCTGCAATAATTTTCCGATAACACTATCGCGAAGAACCGGTATTTTTTCCGGTTCTTTTTTTTTTTCGCTGCGGGACGATTATCTGATTTTTTCATATAATTATCGATTTAAAGAAACAATTAACCCTAAAAGGAATATTGTTCGATATTACATAATTTAACGGAAAATGTTTTATTATATTTGATTCCGAAAAGGTTATTTATAGAAAATATCTTTCAAAACGCATGTTATTGTGTTTTATGAAAGGTAAATTAAATTGGTAATGTCAAGAATTTTGTGTAAACACCTTGTAAATTTTTTGGTGGTTTAGCTAAATAAATCAGTTAGTTGCGGTTGAGCAAGAGCAAAACCTTTATGTATGCGTTCTTCGCTTT
>CABUWK010000006.1 GCA_902495325.1 uncultured Acidiphilium sp. | reverse complement strand
TATTTAACATTATACAAGGTTTTAACTCTCTTGTCTTTTTTTCAGAGAGTGTTTACACAAAATATTTTACACTATCATTAAATTGTTCTTTTCTGTTTTTATCAGACAAATTATATTAAATATTAATTATCCTTTTAAGGTTAATTAAATATCTTAAACGGTTATTGATTTTATTTTGTTTTCGTTTGCATGTTTTCTGTCTCCCGGCACATACTTTTCGGGACGATCTGTCTGTTTTCCGGACATGAAAAAAGATCGACGGAGCTTTTCCGGTACATAATGGGTAATGGGGGCGACATGTCAGGTAAGATAAAACTGAAAAAAATACTCGTTTCCTTTCTGCTGATCGTTGCGGTATGTTTCGCATTTCCCGCACAGAAGGCGTATGCGGATGACGGCAAAGTTTATCTCGGCGGAATGGCGGCAGGTTTTCAGATGAGGACGAAAGGCGCGACGGTCGTCGCGCTGAGCGATATCGTGATCGGCGGAGAAATTTATTCGCCGTCCAAAAAAGCCGGCATTCTGGTGGGAGACCGGATCATGACGGTTGCCGGCAGAGAGATCTGTTGTTCGGCGGATATCACAGCCGCTTTGAAAAAGAAGGGCGAAACGCCTGTCGAAGTTGTTTTAAAAAGGGACGAAAGCGAGATCAGAACTTTCGTTACCCCGAAAAAGGACGCAAACGGCATTTTGAAAATCGGCGTTTTCGTGCGGGATAATCTGAACGGCATCGGAACGATCACTCTTTTTAAAAAGAACGGCGACTTCTGCGCGCTCGGTCATTCCGTTTACGGAGAGGACGGCAAACAAATCGAGATCACGGGCGGAAAGGCTTATCTCTGTTCGATCATCGGATTCGAAAAGGGAAAGAGGGGAAGCGCCGGCGAACTGAAAGGCGTTTTTATGGACGATTCGCCGATCGGAACCCTCGAAAAAAACGCTTCTACCGGGATTTACGGGAAGGCAGGGAAGAAATTCGATTTTGCAAAAAACGACGAAATGGAGATCGGAGAACCTTCTGTCGGCAAAGCAAGTTTTTTCACGTGTATCGACGGAATTACGATCAGGGAGTTCTCGATCGGGATCGTTAAAGTGGACGAGAACGACAAGGACAACAAAAATCTCGTTCTCAAAGTGACCGATAAGGAACTGCTCGACGAAACGAACGGGATCCTGCAAGGGATGAGCGGAAGCCCGATCGTGCAGAACGGAAAGATCGTGGGGGCGGTAACGCACGTTTTTTTAAACGACCCGGGACGGGGCTTCGGCATTTCGATCGCAAAGATGATGGAAAACTTCCGATAAAACATTTATCCCGCAGACAAGAAGAATGCAAAGCCTGTTGTAAAAAAGAAAGCCCGTGCGGTATCGATGCCTGCGGGCTTTTCGAACCTGCATTCTAACATACGTGTAGTTGTTTAATTCGCTTACGGCACACATAAATCGACTTTTTTTGACATACGCTACTAATGAACGAGGATTTGCCATGTTACCGATGTTTGTCAGAAAAAAGACGATCCAACTATCCGAAAATCGCGGTTTTTTATTGATTTTCGGGTGTGTGTACGGGCTCGGAACGGTGTTCGGTCTGTTTTTCCGGAAAGCCGACGAATTTAACCCGCTGTGCGCTCCCGTATGCGAATACTATTTCGGCTTGTTTTCCCGGGATAAAAACCTGTTCGGCGAAACCGTGCGCTATCTTTTTTTTCATGCGCTGCTTTGCGGGGTGTTTTTCGGGCTCGGATTCACTCTCTGTACCGCACCCGTAGAAGGGCTGATCCTGCTTTACCGCGGGATGATCCTCGGAAACGCCTTGCCCGTTCTTTTTCTGAGATTCGGGTTTCCCGCCGTGTTTATCGCGGTATTTCTCACCGTGCCGTACCAGGTGCTTTCTTCCGCGGGGCTTACGGTAATCTGCGTATGGAATCTTTCTTATCTCAGATCGTTGCATTACTGTAAAAGGCTGCATTGGAAAAAAATCGCCGAAAACGCTCTTTGCGGATTTCTGATCTGTTTTGCCACATGTATTTATCAGTTTCTCGTTCTCGCGCTGATCGTTCGCCCGATGACCGTATATCTCTGACGGAAAATGATCCCGTATAAAAAGAAGAAGTTTGCAGAAAATAAGGGCAGAGGTATTTCGGATATGATGAAAAACTTATTTTTTGCGGTCAGCGTGACCCTTCTTTTCACACTGATTCTGCCATATGCGGTACAAAGAAAAAGCCGCGCCGCCGAGCCGGTTTGCGAAATTTCCCGTGAAACGACAGGGGAAAGCGAAACGACTTTTTCCGCGGAAGGCGAAGGATCCGTTTCTGCGATAAAATCGGACGAAAACGCGGTTGTAACGAGGGCAAAGGCTTCTTACCTCGTCGATTATCACAGCGGCACCGTTTTGCAGGCGGAAAACGAAAACAAAAGACTGCCGATCGCCAGCATGACGAAACTGATGCTTTTAAATCTCTGTTTCGAAAAGGCGGAAAAAGGAGAACTCTCCTTCGATGAGAAAATAACCGTCAGCGTCCGCGCGAGCGGTATGGGCGGTTCTCAGGTCTTTCTCGAGGCGGGCGGAGAATATCCGGCGGACGATCTGATTAAAAGCGTGATCGTGGCTTCCGCAAACGACGCATCCGTCGCTCTCGCGGAACGGCTTTACGGCAGCGAAGAAAATTGCGTGGTGGCTATGAACGAAAAGTGCCGCGAATGGTCGCTCGAAAACACGTCCTTCCGCAATTGTACGGGGTTGCCGGCTTCCGAACATTTTTCTTCCGCAAAAGACGTATCCGTTATTTTAACGAAACTGCTGGCGCACAAAGATTATTTCCGCTATTCCGGTATCTGGACGGACGAAATACGCCACCCGAAGGGAAACGTGACGGGGCTTACAAACACAAACAAGCTCTCCCGGTTTTATGCGGGATGCGACGGCGGGAAAACGGGATATACCGCGGAAGCGGGCTTCTGCCTGGCAGCCACGGCAAAGCGGGGCAACATGCGCGCGATTGCCGTCGTGATCGGCGAAGAAAATTCGAAAGAGAGATTCGCGGATGTGTCCGCTCTCTTCGATCACGCCTTTAACTGTTATGTGAACAGGGCGGTGGTCGATTCGTCGAATCCTCTCGAATACGAGGTAAAAGTTTCGAAAGGGAAAAAGAATGTCGTCGGCACGATCGCCGAGACCGATTTCTATCTTTTCGGTAAAAAGGGAGATCGGGATGAGATCCGGATCGATTTCGAATCGTCCGGCGCGACCGCGCCCGTAAAAAAAGGGGAGAAGGTCGGAAAACTCGTGATTTATAAAAATCACGTCTGCGCGGGCGAAGTGAATGTGCTCGCCGCGGAAGACGTGAAAGCAAAGGTGTTTTTCGATTATCTGAAGGACGTTGCGTCCGGCTGGCGGATCTGAAAGGCAGAAAATAACGAAAGGTAATATTTCGGAATTACGGCGTCGAATACGGCGCCGTTTTCGCTGTAGGTCGCTTTCAAAGACGCACAGTATTTCCGCAAACGGAAAAAGGACTGCGTTTTGTCGTAGGGAACGAAGAATCGTATGCGGGCATAGAAGGCTTCCATATAAGAAACGATGCGGGCTTTCAGTTTGTCAAGCCCTTTTTTCTGGCACGCCGAAATGAAAACGGCATCGCCGGAAAAATCTGCAAAATCGCTTATTTTATCGCATTTATTGAAAACTTTTACGACAGGCGCGTTTACGGAAAGATCGTTTAATATCTTCATCGATTCCGCAATTTCCGTTTCGTGATCTCCCGACGCGTCCGACACGAGAAGGATGAGATCGGCTTCCCGCACGCTTTCGAGCGTGGTTTTGAATGCGTCGATCAGATCGGTCGGGATATCGCGGAGGAAACCGACGGTATCGATCATGACGGCGGGAAAACCGTCCGCCGAGAACTTCCTCGCAGTCGGATCGAGGGTGGCGAAAAGTTTATCTTCCGCAAGCGTTTCGCTGCCCGTCATCGCGTTGAGCAACGTGGATTTCCCGGTATTGGTGTATCCGCAAAGGGCGACGACGAAAGTTTCGTTTTTTTCGCGGCGTTTCCGTTGCGCCTCGCGCCTTGCCGATACCTCTTCGAGTTGCTTTTTTAAGGATAAAATGCGAGCGCGGATGTGCCGCCTGTCCGTTTCGAGCTGCGTTTCGCCCGGACCTCTCGTTCCGATACCGCCGCCGAGACGGGAAAGGGAAGTTCCCAGCCCTTTCAGGCGCGGATAAAGGTAAGATAGCTGCGCGAGTTCTACCTGCAGTTTGCCTTCCGCCGTTACGGCGCGCTGCGCGAAGATGTCGAGGATCAGCTGTTCGCGGTCGATCACTTTGATCCCTCCGAGCCCTTCGCAGATGTTTCTCGTCTGTGCGGGAGAGAGCTCTCCGTCAAAAAGAAAAACGTTCGCTTCCGCCTCTTCCGCTTCTCTTCTTGCGCTTTCGAGTTTTCCGGCGCCGATGTAGGTGAAAGGGGAGATCTCCCGCGGGATCTGCCTGTCCTCTCCTGCGACGGTAAGTCCCGCGCTGCGGCAAAGTTCTTTAAATTCCTCCGAACGCGCTATCCCGTTTTTCGATTTCGTATCGTAAGGAAAAAAGAGAAAAGCTCCTTCAGAAATTTCTTCAAAATTACTGATATTATCTGTCATAATGCAATATTTTATGTCTCGTCGGATTCGGTGTCCTTTCTGATTTTAACAAGCTTCGCCGCGTTCTTTCTCGAGTCTTCGCCGATAGCGGCGTAGTGCTTTCTGGTCGTGTTCACGTCTTTATGTCCGAGAAAGTCGGCAACGGCGTAAATGTCTCCCGTTTCGCGGTAAAGGTTGGTGCCGAAGGTGCTTCTCAGCTTGTGCGGCGTGATCTTTTTTAACGGCGTCACTTCTTTCGCATAGTTTTTTACGAGGACTTCCACGGCGCGGACGGAGATCCGTTGCCCCTTCAGGGAGAGGAACAGGGCGGTTTCTTCTTCGGGGATCGGAAGATCGTACCGGTAATCGAGCCAGTCGTAAAGGGCGTCCTTTACCTCGTCGTTATAATAAAGGATCTCCTGTTTGCCACCTTTTCTGGTTACGATAAAGCTGTTATGTTCGAAATCGAAACTGTCCACGTTAAGCCCGACAAGCTCGCTGATACGGATTCCCGTGCCGATAAACAGGGTGAGAATGGCGGTATCGCGGACTTTCAGCTTATTGTGATAAACCTTTTTCCGACCGGAATAAGCGTCGTCGTCGGAAACGAATTCAAGCAGTTTATCGACCTCGTCGTTTTCAAGCCGCACGATCGTTTTTTCCCGTATTTTCGGTGTCGCGACCTTTTCCGCCACGTTTGCAACGATCATATCTTTCTGGAAAAAGTATTTATACATGGCGCGGATCGAGGCGAGTTTTCTCGCTTTCGCGTGGTCGTCGCACGATTCGCGGTTGCCGCGCGCCGTCTTGTAGCTGCCGAGGTAATTCAAGAATCGCTCGATATCGAGGGCGGTGACGTCGTTTAAAACGTCGATCGTCATATCGCTCACGGAAAGGCGTTTCGTCTGCGCAAGGTATTCGAAAAAGATCCTTAAGTCGTAAGCGTAGTTAAGGCGGGTAAGCGCCGAAGAATTATTTGCGATGCCGTAGAGAAACTGAGCGCAGAAAGGCGGCAGATTCGTCAGAAGTTCGTCCGTTTTATCGGTCAGTTTCTCGTTTCTCAGGGTGTAATAGTTTTCTTTTTTCATGAAAAATAGCCATCCTTCCGAACATTTATCATTGCGTAAAACACAACTTTTACGCAATGATAGCACATTTTGACCTGTTTTGTCAAGCGTTTTCGCCGTCTTACGAAAAAAAAGACTTTTTAAAATCGTCGTTTCTAAAAGCGATTTTAGAAAATTTTACGTTTTACGAAATAACTTTGAGCGAAGAATTGACACCCGGATCGATTCGTGCTATAATAGAATTAAGTTTTATTTCGGTGTTTTGCCGCAAAAGCGGCTTTGTTTTTATCAATTTTACGAAGGAGTGAGTATCTGTATGGGTGATTTTATCAACAGCGAAATGCTGCGCGGTCATATCGATACCATCATATTGCTTTCGCTTGTCGACGGCGACCGCGATTCCAACGAGATCCGCGCCGATATCGAGAAAAAATCGGAAAACAGATACAGCGTAAAGCAAGGCACGTTTTACAGCGCGATGAAACGGCTCACCAAGCAGAATTACATCAAGGAATACCGTTCCAGCGCGTCCGACGGCATCCGCAGAAAATACTATTCGCTTACGGAAAAAGGAAAACGTTTTCTCGACAAAAACCGCGAGGAATGGCTGCAGTCCAAAGAGCTGATCGACGGGCTGATCGAAACGCCGTCCGAACCGATCGAACGCGGGTTGCCGAAAGCGGAAAAACCGGAAGACGAGTTTGAAAAGTTCAAAGAACTCGCGTCCGATATCGGCGATTATCGCGTGGAAGACGGCGCGGAGGAAGAAAGCTATCTCGATCGTCTCGGGTCGGACGTTTTTGCCGACATTCAGTCCGAGCTCGACGCGTTAAACGCTCCCGCCGAAGAAGAGACTTCTCCCCTTCCCGAGGAAGAAACGGAGCCGGAAGACGAGACCGCTCTCGAAACGGTTATGCAGGCCGCGGACGAGGAACCGGTCGAAGAGCCCGCGCCCGAGGAAACGGAAGAGATCGTCGCGGTTTCGGACGAAGAGGAAGGCGAGGAAGAAGAGATTTCCGCAGACGATGCGGAAGAAGACGAAACGCCCGCCGGAGAAGACGAAACATCAGACGAGGAAGAAAACGACTCGCCTTACGTGCTTCTGGACAGTATGGAAGAAAATTCCGCATCCGGAGACTCTGCCGGGACGGAAACGGAACAAGACGATTTTTACGAAATTTTCGAAGAAAACGAGGATGAATCGGAAGAGATAGCGGAAGCGACCGAAGAATTTACGGAACCGGAGGCTGCGGAGGACGACGAACTTTCCGGCAAAGAGACGGAGGAAGATGACGAAATTATCGATCGCGACCTGATCGAAACGCAGCAGGAACTCGATAAACTGCTCGGTATCGATCCGGCGGCGGAAGAAACGACCGTTTACGAGGAAAGCGAGCCCGAAACCCTTCCGCAAGACGAGAAAGAAGAGCCTGTTTTGCAGGAGGAAACGGAAGAAGAGATTCTTTCCGCAGAAGAGGAAGAGACGACACAGATCGAGCTTAAGGAAAATTCCGCGGAAGACGAGAAAGCGGAAGAGCTTGCGTCCGAAGAAGAAAAACAGAACGAAGACGAAAAGGAAGAAATCGCCGCGCAAGAGCTTTCCGACGAGAAAACCGAAGAGCAAGCGCAGGAAAACGACGATCCCGGATTCCTGCTTTCCGTTACCACCGATCATGACTTTACCGCTCCCGCCTACGACGATTCGGCTTACCGCATCATCGAAGAGACGGACGGCGATTATATTCACATCCGCGGCATTATAGACGAACAAAAAACGGTTCCGGACGAACAGAAGACGGAAGATCCTGCGCCCGCACAGACGGAAGAGACGGAGATCCCGGGCAAAACCGAGGAATCCGCGGCAGAAGAAATACCGGCAGCGGCGGAGACGGAAGACCCGGAAACCGCTACGGAAGGAACCGAAAGCACGGAAACTGCCACGGAAAAAGAATTCGTCGAGCCGGTCGACGCGGAAAACGCGTTCAAAGGGTTCAACATCATCTATAACAGACCGCAGGAAGAACTTTTCACCGCAGACGATTTCGCCTCGGTGGAAACACCCGAATATTCAAACGAAGAGGAAATTCCGGAAGAGACCGATTCCGCCACGGCGGAAGAGATCCCGCAGGAAAACTACGAAACGGCGGATGCTTCCGTGTCCGACGTGGAGATCAACATCATCTCTCAGAATGCAAAGATAGAAGAGAAACCGATCGTTATCTTCGCTTCTTCCGATTACGACTTTCCTTCTCCGACCGGGACGGAACGGGAAGAACCGCGACCGGTACAAACGGAAAGCGAACCGGTTACGGCGGAACCGGAGGCACAGCCCTCTCCCGCCCCGCAGACGCCCGTTGTGCCGCAGGAAGAGGAAAACCAAGCGGAAGACGATTATCTCTATGCCGAAGACGGAAAACCCGCCATGCAGAGAGAATACAAGTCCATCCTTTCCAAACTTTTCCCGAAAACGGAAGAAAAAGAAACGTTGCGCGAAAACGTCGTTTACGTTTCGCCGGAGAAAGAACCGCAAGCGGCGGAACCCGTTCAGCCTGCGCGGACAGTCGATCTCGACGAATATTTTGCCCGCGCGACGCAGAAACATTACGAGGAGACTTACCGTAATTACGAAAACACCTATGCGGAACAAGCCCCTGCCCCCCGCCCTGCGGAAGAACCGCAGCCGGAACCCGTCGCAGAAGAACCGGTTTCTGCTTACGGCATGACGGACAACGGACAGAACGATTACGGCGAATCTGTTTACAATGCGGAAACCGCACCGAGAGAAACGAGAATCGAAAAACAGGTTACCGAGCGCGAAGCCCTTTCGTCGGACGGAACCGCCGATTTCTCCGATCTGTACGCAATGGCGAACCGCGAAGGGTTCAAGATCAGAACTTCTTCCACAACGAACCGTTTTTCCGGCAGATACATTCTTGCAAACAAACTGAATATGAATACGGCTTGGCTGTTCTTCTTTGTCCTGTTCGGCGAAATGGCGCTGATGAATTACGTGTTCGCACAGGAAGTCGGCTGGAGCTGGACGGTAAAAGGAAGCCTTGTAGCGGCGGCTTTCCTTGTTCCCCTGATCCTCACGATCCGTTATTTCGTTTCCGGGAACAACAAGGTGACGGAAATCGCCCCCTTCAGAAGCGCAATGGAAGTTTCGCTGATCATAACCTTCCAGATCGTTATCATCGTGCTTGCCGTCGCGCTGTTCTCGTCCATCGATTTCAATTCGTATTCGCAGGTTCTTTCGTATATCGCGATCCCCTGCATTTTCGCACTGAATATTCCCGTTTTCTTCATTCTGAAATATCTGTTGCTCGAAAGCGGAAAATACTTCACGAAATAGTAAAGCGGCAAAACCGTAAAAAACAGACGCTCCGTCTAAATCAGACAGAGCGTCTGTTTTTTTTATCCGGCTGACGATAATCTTTTAAAGTTTCATGGCAAATTTTATAATATGCCATGTCGTTCCGATCCTGCCGACTCAGCGCGGCTCATAAAGAATTTCAAGGCATATTTATCTTTTCTGCATTTAAGCCGAGGTCGACGAATCGGGCGTTTTCACTTCGAACCGCACGGAAAATTCAAGCAATTTTTCGATATTCTTTATTCCCTGCAGGCTTTGATATTGCTCTTCCGATAAATCACCTTTCGTAAAGACGTTTTTTCGATCAGTTCTTCGTACGGGATCATCTGAAAGCGGATCCAGAAATCGCGCGTGTTCACGATCGCTCTGTCGGTCTCTTTTTTATCCTGCATCATCTGCTCGTCCATACCGCTGAGCGGATAATCGGATAACACGGCAAGCCCTTCGGACGTCATCTGTTTCAGATACCGATAGCCGTTTGAAAAATCAACGGTATCGAAGGAAACGTTGCCGTTTTCGCGCTTAACGCTTACCTCACCGCAGGAAACGGCAAGCGTTTGCAGCAATAATTTTGCTTTATCCGTCGCTCCGGAACCCGCATTGATGAGAATGGAGACGTTGTTTGTGGAGTCTCCCTTGTTTACCATGCGGAAACGGTAAGTAAACACCTTGGAAGGCACGATATCCGCAAGCGAATTTCCGCTTTCTTCCGAAAACGAAACCGTGTCTTCGGTCGTTACGGCGTCTTCCACTTTGGCTTCCCTTTTTCCGATAAATTCAAAAGAATATGCGCCGCGGAATCCGGGGAAATAGGCTTCCGGGAAATTTGTCTTTTCTTCAGCCGTCCAATTGTGAGAATCCTCAAGCCGCTCGGGTACACCGTTCTTGTTTTCGTCGTTTGCGTGGTAGAAATAGACTTCGGAATTGATCCTTGCAAACTTGAATTCCATTTCGGAAGCTTTGTCCGTCGCCGAGAACCATGCGTAAACGGAAACGCCGCACACGGCGAGAACGATCGCAAGCGCCAAAGCCGAAAGGGAAAGGAAAAACTTTTGATTCATGCGTTTTCTCCTCCTTCGTCCGGGGCGAGAACAACGGAAGCGATCCTGGCGGATTTTTCCGCAAGAAGGTTGGATACGACCCCGGGGAGCTTGTTATATTCGGAAAGGTCGATATGCAAACGGATCGTGAGCGTTTCCCACTCCGCACCGCTCCAGTTTCCCTTATAAATATCCGCCGTGGCGGGAGCGGGATGGTCGTTGTCGATCGGAGTGAAATCGTTTAAAAATCCGCCGGCATTTGTATAGGGAGTAAACGTTCCCTTTTCGTTATAAGTTCCCGCTTCTAGACGATAAATGCCGAGAATGCTGTATGTCATTTTATTCGTCCCATCGCCCGCCTCGAAAGTGTCGCACCCGGTGTTGTTACCTGCGCTGTCCTTGCCCGGGGTCAGTCCGTCGAAATACAGCTTATAGCCGCTTTTCTCGTTTCTGCGGCTTTCGGCGCAGGTGAAACGAAAGGTCATTTCGATGTATTCGCCGGGATATAACGAATCGTAAAATACCGATTTTTTTGCGCCGGAAGAGGTGTCGAATTCGCTTGTCGCGCTGCCGTTTTCGTCTTCCTGCAAGAGATAATACTTGCCGTCCGTATCGCGGCGATAGGTGCCGGCGGCGATTTCCGTTTCGTTCATTACGGCTTTTGCGGTAAACGTATCATCAAAGCGCATATAGTCCGCGCGAACGGTCAGGCTCATGCCGCTGCCCGTAACGTTTTTATTCTGCGAGAACCACGCAAGCCCTTTCGGCATGACCGCTACGACAACGATCACGATCGCAACCAACAGAAACAGGCAACTTGCCGCCGAACTTATCAGTTTTTTATCGGTGATCAGTTTTTTGATTTTATCCTTCATCAATCTACCCTCACCACGTTGAATCTTACTTTGATCGTAACCTTTGTACTATCTACCGTCAGCGTGTAGGCAACGTAAAACCCGGTCGTTTCCGTATTGTCATCGCCGGCATCCGAACCCCAGACAAGCGAGTTTACGGTAACGGGATACGATGTAGAGCCGACTGTATAGCTTGTTTTAAGCCCGTAATAGGCGGCAACGTCGGTTTTATCCGCCGATGACGCGGTTTCTGCCGCGCTTGCAAACGATTCGTAAACGGCTTTGATCGGGATCCCTTTTTTCAGTTTTTTCTGATATTCCACGCTTTGCAGCATTTTGTAATCGTTTACGCCCGTTTGCTCTTCGAACAGAAACTGCGCGGATGTCGAGGCGGTGTTGTATACGGACGTGCCGGAAGAAGAAAGTTCGGCAAAATATTCCATATTCACAAGTCCGACCGATCCGTAGAAAATGCCGTTCACGCCGTCGGGCGTATCGCCCGTGGCATTTGCAAGGTTTCCGTAAACGTAAACACGGTTTAAGTTGGCAAAAGAAGTTAAAAACTCCATGGAAAACACTTTATTTTCATTTGACGAGTTGCCTACGCTGTTTTCGATGTGAAGTTCCGTAAGCCTTTTCAAAGCGGTAAGCTTAGCAAGGTCGGCGTCGTTCGGGCTGTCGGCGGTGATGAGCGAGGAAAGTTTGCAGTTGCAAAGATACAGCGTCGTGATCGAGGACATTTGCGAGAGATAAGTCATCGTGTTTGCATAATCGCCCGAAAGGTCGATCCCGCTCAGATTGACGTACGAAGTGCCCGTCAGGTATTCGATCCCTTTGAAATTTTTCACCTGAGTGAGCAGGGCTTTCGAAGACGCGGAAACAAGCGTTGTTTCGTCGGTTGCGTTAAGATCTCTGCTTTGTCTCAGCCAATCGACCAGCACATAGTTTTTCGCATCGGTCGAATTGTCGTAAGCAACGCCGCCGAACGCCTCGTACATCCAGATATACAGGTTTTTATCGTAAACGGCGTCGGCTGCCGCTTTTGTTTCGTCCAGCAAAAGAACGCCGGGCAAAGTAAATTCGGTCGTGATATAGGTGGTTTCGGTTTTGCCGTCTTCGTTCTGAACGGTTCTGGAATATGCCTGGAATCCGTCGTTTACAGCCATAATGTAGTTGTAAACGATTTCGAAATCTATGTTTTCCGAACCGATTTTCGACGGATCGATATCGAATTTCCAGCGCGCGTCTCCGTAAGAAAGAATTTTCAGATAACTGTCCTTTCCCGCAGCCGTTCCGTCCGCTTTATGATTTATCAGGGCGTTTACATAGGAAGAATAGACGTAACTTCCCGTGTCTGCCTTTTCCGGAGTTAAGGTATGATCCGCTCCGTTATAATATAGCGAAATCGAAATGCCGGGAATACCGTTCCAATTGAGCGTTCCGTTTGCATCGCGGATAAGAATGTCGTAACAAACGATTTTTCCGTCGTTGGAATACGCAAAGGGCATTTCAAAGGAATTGATCGTGTAAAGCCCCGTTTGCGTGTAAAACATCTGATTGTAATAGTTGTAATACGGCAGGAATCCGTTTACGTTATCGCCCGAATCGTTCGCAACCGCTTCGATGGGGATTCTGTATCGTTACGGGGGTTGTGCTGTCTTTAAAGGTAAATTTGCAGTTCAACTGAACCGATTGTACGTAATCGAGCGGATTTTTTGTTTTATAATCCGCAACGGAAAGAACATATGAACTATCTTCCGCAAAACCCATCGTATAAAGCGAATTAATATCGTTTACAAGTTCATATTCGATTTTCTCTATTTTACTGTTTTCATCCGGGAAATAGAGCTTTTGCGTGGAAAATGATGTGATATTCTGATTCCCGTCGTATTGCGCTTTCAGCGTAATCTTTCCGCCGTAATTATTTAAAATAAAGTCCTGCGCGAGAGAAGCTTCGGTACGGACAAGCCCTGCGTCCGTTGCCACGATGTCGTTGATTTCAAGCGTTTCTGCCGCAGCTGCCGTGCCGTTGGGCGTGATTGTAACGATCATTTTCGTAACGGCTTCCGTCGGGGTAAATTTTATGATCCCGTTTTCCGTTGTGATCGTATCGGGGCTTGTTAAGTCGGTAGTCTGATCTTCCCCGCCGTAAACACTGTAAGCAAATGTAAGCGATTTCCCGTTCGGCAGTGCAAGGCTTGCCGGGAACTGCACTTCCCGCTTGAAAACGTGCTTTTTCGTTGCCGTTGTTGCGCCTTCTGCCGTATAGTCCGTATCATAACGGTCGATCAATGCGTTTATCAAAGTTTTCCCGGCAGATGCCAAGGACGAATTGCTCTCAGGGTTTACAAGGTGCGCCGTAAGTCCGGTAACGCCGATCGTTTCTTCGTCTTTTTTTATCGTAACGGTCAGCGTTCCGCTTTCCGCACCGGAATTTTCAGCCGGTAAAGTAACCTTACCGAGCGGCGAAATATTGCCAGTTCCGCCTGTACTTGCGTTTGCAAAAGAATATTCAACCGTAACGCCGTCATAGGCAAGAATGTGCGTTGCGAAATCGAGATCGCCGAAAACGTAAAAACAAGCTGTTTCGGCAGTATCGCCTGCCGTAAAGCATTTCTTTTCGGAAATAAAGAGATTTGCGGCGAAAATACTGTCTGTCACGTCAAGATCGGAAAGATCGTCATAGGAAAGTTCGTCCGGTATAAAGTCGGCATAATTGGCAAGTTTTGCCGTTGCGATGCGAAGGGCGTGATAGCCGAGCATCTTGTTATCCGCGCTGATAACCGAATAATAGGACGAATCGGTTACCGTATCGCTATCCGAAAGTTTAATTCCGCCGTTTTCCGTGGCGGCTGTTTTGTAAACCGTAACGGCATAAAACGAAGGATAAGCATAGGGGGCGTCGAAAATAAATTTTCCGGAAGCCGACGAAACCGCATCGCTTCCGCTTGTAACCGCTCCCGTTACCAAGTTTCCGTTTTTGATTACGATATTGCCGTGATACGTATGATAAAAAACCAGATTTTTCCCGTTTAAAACGAGGGTTTTATGGTTCAGATCGATATGACAGTCCGTGCGGAAGGTCACGTCCGTTTTCAGCGTGATATCCGCCGTAAACTTTAAGATAAAACGCTCGTTTGAGGTAACCTCTTTCCTGTCGTCGTTGAAAATGCCCTTGTTGCCCGATTCGCTTGCGGAAGACGAGCTGTCCGTGGAATAGCGATAGGAAAAACCGTTTGTCCCGCCCGCATAGGCGATAAGCTCTTCGAAAGAGGAAATTTCTTTTGTCGTAACCTTGGTTTCTACCGTATCTTTCCCGACGGAACCCGAAATTTCTTTTCCCGACTCGGAAGAAAAATAAGCGTATACCGAAATGCCGCCGCTTATCGCAAAAACGAGAATAAACGCCCATAGCAGCGCAAATTTTCTATTTTCTTTTTTTAACCGATGCGTTTTTTTTATTGCGTTTTTGTTTTCCTTTTGCCTGAAGTGTCGTTTGCCTGCTTACCGGGGTCGTTTCCTTTGCTTGAATCGTAAATCGTTTTTTTGCCGCTCTCGTCATTCTGAGCCGCCCTGCAGCCCTGTTCACGATCCGTTCTCGTCATTCTGAGCCGCCCTGTTGTCCTATTCACAAACCGTTCTTGTAATTCTGAGCCGACCCCGCAGCCCTGCTCACGAAGAATCTGAGAACGGTTTGTTTTTCCGGGCTATGTTGGGCTATGTTTTCAGATCCTTTCTAAGGTAAAAGCAGGGATGCCGGGTCAGGATGACGAAAACATAGCCTTGGAACGGAAATGACATACACATAGTTTTTTTATAACGAAGAAAATACCGGAAAGTAATCAGCCGGAAACGGTCACTTTAAACGGTCTTTCATAAATTGTCTTAACCGTTTCTCCGCTTTCCGTAACCTTTTTTTCAATCACCCTTGCTACAATGATTACTTCTTCACTGCCGCCCGTTCCGCCGTAATTTTTATCGGATGTACCGACCAGACGGATGTTTTTGAAACGGGACGGCGCGGTAGAAGTTATTTCCTGTAAATCCTGACCTCTTCCGTTTTCCGGAGTTAAGGAGAAGCTATTTTCGCTTTGAGTAACGTTTCCGAGTGCGCCCATGGATTTAAAATAATAGGTCTGCGAAGTTTCATTATATACCAACTCATATAATCCGGACGCATAGGTTTCACCATACCCGGAACAGTATACGATTTGCCCTTTCTGTACTTTCCCGCTGTTATTTCCCATAAATGCGCAATACAGATTGTAAAATAAAGAAGTAGGATCAGAAGAGTTATCATTATTCTTTACAATCGGTAAGGTAACAAATGTGGATTTTACCCCGAGGTTATTATCGAAAACAAACTGCGTTCCGTCTTCCGACAACATAAGTCTGTAAACAGAACCGTTTGTGTACGTTCTTCCGTTAACGGTATCCGTTGTGCCGTTATAACAATAATAGTTTCCGTAATAGTTACCGAAAAGCTCGTCTTCGATATGCTTGTTGGCTTCGGCAAGAATCGTTTCCATATTATTTGTTGCGTCAGTTGCCGTATGGATCGTATAAGTGGTAAATGAAAACCACGGGTTTGTTGCGCTATCTGAGAATTTTAACAAATACCCCTTTCCGTGCGTATAGGATTTGGTAAGGCTCTGTCCGCCTTCATAATATTCGGATGATTCAGGCGTCCCGGTATACTTATATAAAATGAAATCGGTCGACGCGCTCTTTGCCTTTTGTATGGCATCATCACAGTTTGCGGAAGATAACAACGTTACGTAAGAATATTGAACGGTATCCGTCAATTTGTCATAGGTTACAACGTTTGTTCTATCTTTTTCAGTTAAAGCTTTCAGATAGGTTTCCATCTCGGATTGAGTGTTTTTTGTGACAATAGTTGTTCCTTGAGTATACTTCCAGTAACTATTTGTACTATGAATATAGTCATAGGAAACGTTTGTTCCCGTGCCGGATCCGTATTTATCATAATACTGGAAAGTTACATCGTAAATATAGGTTGTTATTCCGCCTGTTGTGTTTTTTGAATATACTGAACAATACAAGTAACTATTCGTCGTATCTTGACTTGATGGTTTTATAATTTGATATTTCGTTGTTGCATACTGATTTGGTTTATAATAATAAACCGAGTAAGTTGTTTCGGAAATATAGCTATACTCAACGTATTCATTCGTTATTCTTTCAAAAGATAAACTTTTAATCGGATTGATAACTTCCGTCTGAGATGCTTGAATATAATAGTTGCGGCTTGAAACGGTAACTGTTTCTGTTTTGAAATAATAGCGATACGTTGTTATTGTTGTTTGTTTTGTTTCAACTTTAATTACAGAACTGATGCTACCCCCCAATTCGGAATTTGTATTCGGATTGTCTGAAGAAGGAGAAGCGGAACTTCCGTAGCCCAAATAATAACCGCTTACATTTTTGTTGTTGAATATTTCCTCGGATCCTTCAGGTGCCGAATCATATTCCTGGACAGGCGTTGCTGATCCGGTTGTTGTGGTACTTATTTCCTCCCGATAATCGCTTTTTTCGGAAGAATTCCCTTTGGAATAATCTTGTTCATTGGCAGAATCGCTTGTAAGATAACAGGTATCAGGATCAACTGCTTTAAAACCATATTCGGAATTTTCATAAACCAATCGATAAAGAGTATTTTCGTTAAATGTAAAGGTTTTGCCGAAATTATTTCCGGTAAAGGATTCTTTACAATAATAGTAAGAAGACAGGAGTTGATTCATTTCTTCCGCAGTATTGATTGTAGCGGTGATACTATCCGATCCCGGGTCGCTTACGAGAAACGCAGGATTTCCCGATTTCAGATACCATTGGATCGTAGAGGAAGCTCCCGTGCCTGTATACGATTTTTTGGTAAGCTGAAGATACGGGCTGTCTACTTTGGTAAGCTCGTTTAAATAGCGCAAAGCGTCGGAAGTTTCGGCGGTGTTTGTATATTCGGTATGATTTCCGTTGTTTGTGCCCGTATTCGGGTCGGCATAGTAAATTTTGGCTTCCGGATTATTGCTTTTGATGGTTCGCAAAACGTACTCGACAAAAGCGTCCTCTACGTTCACACGGAAAACGTCAAGATAAGTGATTTTTTTGATATCTACGTTTAACAAATCGCCTAAGGTCGATATCCCCTCGTTATAGGAGAAATCGAGATAAGTTACATAAGATAATCGGGATATCGTTGACAAATCGAATGCTGTGCTTTTATTGGCGCATGCCTGCATGACAAGCGTTTTCAATTTTGCATCATCCGAGGCTTCGCTGTCCGTATTTGTTACGCGGTTAAAGCAATTGTTCACCGCTTCGCTTGTGATAAATGCCGGAAGTTTAACGGTATTGTCTTTGCTGGAAGTTTCGATTGTAATTTCTCCGTATACTTCGAACGACGTAAGATTTTTATAGAAATCGATCCCGGCGGAAGAATTATCCATGTTGGAAATTTCCGGCGTATTGTCAATTAACCCGACCGTAAATGAATCGTTTTCGCCGTATCTTTTATAAATTTCGGAAATCAGAAGTCCGGAACCTTCGCCGTTCAGATAAGTGGGGATCGTACAAGCTTTTAAAAAAGCTTTGGCAAAGTTTTTGGCATTAGTCTTATTGGAGTTACTGTCCGATCCCCACCAGAAAGCGATAATGACCTGAGCCTCTTTATCAGAAATATAATCCGTTCCGTCGGAATTATAATCTGTTGAATTATACTTTGAGCCAGTCCAATCTTTTCCGATTTCAGACATTTTTAAGTAGTTCCAATAGCTATTATCAGGATCTTCCCACGTGTAATCATACCGCCCATTTCTTTTTACAGTGATTTTAGCACCATTATCTATCTCGGAATCAGTAGCATCCCAATTAAATAAAGTTGAACTAACTCCGGTTTTATTGCCTCCCATTGCAATATCGTATGTTCCGGAGTTTCCTAAGTTTGGGGCATCAGAATTTCCGCCGGCATTTTCGAATTTCTTTTCGTTCAAAGCCCATTGCATCACTTCGGTATATTTGAAGTATAACCCTGGGTCATTGGCTAATAGGGTTTTAACGCTATCGGTTATTCCCGTGTAATCTTCAATAACATGCGTATCGCCGTCCGGCTTCCTCGTCGCACGGTTCCAAAGCGAAGTCGTGCTGTCTCCCGACAAATCGGCAGAAGAAAACATTGCGTTACCGTTTTTATCCTTTAAAGATCCGAGGTATTCTTTCACGACCGCCGTTTCGGTGTTGTTCATGTAATCTTTTCCGTTGGATTTCGTATTTTCGGAAGTATAACTTCCGACCGTAAACGGAATGGCTTTTTTCTCGGTGCTCGTTGCCCATTCGAGAAGCTGTGCAAGCTCATACGCCATTTGGTGCGATTTGCTTGCGGAAGAGGAATTTCCCACTTTAAAGCTTAAGCTTTTCACCCCTTCGTATTCGGCGTCGCGGACGAGAATGTAATCGCCCGTCTTGTTAGTGATCGTTGTTTTGCCGGTATCAATGACAAATCCCGTAGAATATCCGGAGGTTAAATCGCTCGTGGGAAGAAGGGCGAGCCTTGCCGCACGGTCGGTTGCTTCCGGATCGCTTATACCGCTGTAACCGGCGGCGGAAGAGTCTGCCTTTTCATAGTCGGCAAGCTGGCTGAATGTCTGATATTTCGCACTGCTGAAAACGCTGTAATTTGCAAATCCGTCTTCGTCCGGCTTGATCACAGCCGGGGCGTTTACGTAAATGTTCCTGCTCTGCCCCGTTCCGTCGCCGCTCATTTTAACCGTAACCTTAATACCGACGGAAGATTCCGCGGAAGAAAAGTTTTCCGCATTGATAAAAACATGGTAACGCAGAACGTTCCCGCTTTCGTCTTTTTCCGGCTCGATCTTCGAAACGGCGCTGCCGATCCCGCTGTAAGAGATTGCGATCGTCTGATAGACGGACGGCAGATAGAAATCTCCCCGCTCGTTGCCCATGCCGTATTTCACGCGTGTGTCGAGAATATTTTGCAGGATATCGACTTCGGACGCCTGTTTTTCCACGTGATCGAGAGCAAGGTCATATAAATCGGAATTATTTCCGAGTTCGATGAGAACGTTCACCGTTGCCTCATAAACTTCCTGCTTGCCCAAAGCGGAATTGTAGCCGAAATCGCCCGTCACGTCGATCTACGCAAAGGTGTAAAAAGTAGCGGTATTCAGATAAACGGCTTTGATCCCCTGCGTTTTGGTATCGAGGGAGATAAAGTTATAGGCGTTTTGTACTTTATACGTGATATCCGTTAAGCCGATATCGCGGAAATGCTCCCAGCTTTCGGTTGTAATGGGCGCGCCGTCGCTGTTATGCGACATATGGAAGTTTTTCCGGTAATCGTAATAGCCGCCTGCGTTTACAACAGGGAGATATACATAAGGCGTTTTGATAGCGCTTTCACCCGTTTCTTTATCCGTACATGCCTTCCCCGCATCGTTTTTATACACGGAACGAAGGGTGATCGGGCTGAGCTGCGCCACCAGGTATTTGAACTTCGTTTCGCGGGTCTGGCTGGTCACCTTGAAAGTGAACGAATGAAGATAAGTTTCTTCGTTTACGGTGATGCGGGCATAAAGGGTGACTTCCACGTTTTCATTCAGCGTGTCGGCAAGTTTACCGTCATTGCCGAGCGAAGAAGGATCGGAAGAAGTCCATTTGATCTTCACGTTTTTGCTTTCGATATACGCCGGCAGGAAAAGATCGTAAGTAACGGCTTCGGTCGTGTTGTATTTCGAAGGAATGTGCCTTAACTCGCCGTTCGTATCATTAAAAAGCGAAGCGAAAACGGAATCGTTTTCAGAATTTCCGATGATTTTGAACTCGATCGTTTCGCCATCGATCGAAACGGAATCCGGCGTGGTGACGGCGATTTTGTCTACCGTAAGTTCTGTTCCGCTCAGCGTGTAATTGCCGCTTGAACTTGCGGCAGCGGGAATTTTATCGGCGTAAAACGAGAGCGCGCCGAAAAGAGGTATCGTTTTTCCCCCTTCTGCCTGCCCTTGCAAAATCTCTCCCGCACGGGCTGTTACCAGTTTTTTTGCTTCCGTTATGTTAAACGAAGTCAGCGTTACCTTCAGGTCGCTCGCGGTTTTCCCCGCTACGTCGAGATAAGATTTTTCGCTATTCAGCGTCACGTTTCCGGTCAGCTTGTCTCCGATCTCGCCATTGCCGGAAGAAAGAAAAGTAAGTTTTCCTTCCCCCGTATATTTGATCCCTTCGGTTATGTTAAGTGCGTGTCCGCAAAGGTCGATCGAAACGGGATTTTTCAAGGAACAGGCTGAGCCGAGCGTAACGTCGTTTGCAAGAAGTATCGTCTCCACGTCGGAAAGCCCGCTGTTCACGTCGTCTGCGGCTTTTTGAAATCGGCTTCCGTTTTCACGAAAACGACTTTGCGATAATCGGCATTGCGAACGTAAGTATTCACGCGAAGAACAAAGGTTTTCTCTCCCGCCGCGGGGTCCGCCGCAATATGAAGAGAAAGCGTGAGCGTATGGCTTGCGCTTGTCGGGGTTGCCGTTACTCCCGACGCGAGGTAAAAACTGCCGTTATAAAGATTGCCTTCCCCCGCATTTGTAAGTTCCGCAAGCGTGCCGATAAATTCCCCGTCCAGAGAGACGAGGATCGCGCTTTTCAGCTTGGTAAAATTTGTTTCGCTGATATCGTTTCCGCTTTCCGTTGCCGTTAAGCCGAAATCGTAAACGACGTTCACTGCGGACGCGTTTTTTACCGTTAAGGGGATCTCATGCTCTGTGTTTCCTGCGGAAAAGGTTATGGTTTCCGTTTCGGATTCGAGAGAGATCAGAGAACTGCCGTTATCGGTTATGGTATCGGTATTGCCGTCGATATCGCCTTTCACGCGGAACGAAAAAAGAACCGCCGCGTAAACGACCGCCGCAGAAGACATAAGCGTAAACAGAATAACGAGAAGTATGGAAATCAGGCGTTTTTTTTCGATCGGCTTATTCATTTCTCCTCCGTGTGAATTTTGTCGGGAATTATTTTTGTGTCCGTAATAAAAGGTTTATGCAGAATAACGGTTTTACAGTATGTGTAAAAAACAGGAATTTTCATCGCTTTAAAGATCTGCCGTGTGCCGGGCAAGAAAGCCGGCTCGGGATGACGTATCGGAAAGATAAGCAATAAAAAAAGCCAAACCACACGACAATCGGTAATTCGGCAACTGGCTGACTCGGTAAGTCCCTTTAGCTTTGCGTAATAGCCTTGCGACTATTTTGCTATTTTCGAAACGATATGAAATTTTTCGGCTTCACTGTTTCTATAACATATTATATATATTTCGGAAAATTATATATATTTCGGAAAATTTGTCAACTTTTTTTGCATGCTTTTTGCGGAATCGAAGATGAAAACAATGATAAAAAACAGATGAAGCCCGATTCACCCGGAATACACGCTTCTTCTACATTATGACAGATTGCGACAATATCTTTCCACCGATCGGCATATGATTGACTTTTTTATGAAAAAGGTTTAATATAGATTTGAATTAAGAAGGAGGATTTATGGCAGATTTACTGGAGACGATCGAAGTCCCGAGGGAAATCGTGAAAAAGGATTCGCCCGTTATTTTCCGCTTTTTCGACGACGGCATCAAAGCCTTGTTCGAAGACGACGAATGCAAATATACCTTTGCGAAATTCAATGCGATCAGGTTGAAAAAGGCGAAATTATTGTCGCCCGTCGCGTCGATCGTTCTGATCCGCGTGGAAGACGAAAAGGAAACCGTTTACGCGAAATTCGATTTTGCGGGCGCTTTTTCCAACGAAACGATTGCAAACGACTTTCTCGACCTTTTCGAAGAAAAGTTAGGCAGCGTTTACCCCCCCCCTCAATATATCACGTTTCGATCATAAAAGAAACAATTTGTAACCCTAATTAGAAAAATTTAACCCCTTGCGCGGAATACGCAAGGGGTTTTCGTTTTTGTTAGCTGAGAAAGATTTTGAATCGCATTTAGGCTTGATGTGGCTAAAGAGAAGAAAGATAATCGGCAAGGATCTCCGTTGCCAATGCGTCCGGATCGGTTGCGTCCGTTTCGTAAAGGGTGTTTACTTCGCTCGAAATGCTCACCTTCCCGTTTGCGTAGGAAACGGCGTACGTTTCGCCGTTGAAAGAAAGGGTAAATTCACCTTCTGCCATCTTTCGGAAACTGTATTTTATCGGCTCGCTCTTTTTGCGGGCGGTGTCCGCCAGAACATAGGTATCGCCTTTTTTCGTAACGTCCGCTTTATAGGCGTAATATTGCGTTATCGTCTGCGCCACGGCGTCGATATCGAACACAAAATAGGCGTAAGGATTTACGGCTTCGCCATCTTCCGGATTGCTTTCCACATGAGAAACTTTGTAAATACCGTTCACGAGGAAATTGTCATACGAAGCGTATCCGACTTTTTTGCCGAGCGTTTCGGAAATTTTCTTGGTATCGATATCGTCGGAAAGCTTTTTGAAGGTTACGCTTGCGGAAGACGCGTTTTTCAGATCGCCCGTCGCAACGGGGATCGAATCGGTTTCGAGAATCTCCTTATCTTTGCGGAAAACGACGAAATCGACGTTTTTGCCGTCGGATACGCGAACCGAATTGGAGAGTTCTTCGTTTTCCGAAGTCCCGAGAAATTCCAGCTTCACGACGCGGCAGGTAAACTTTCCGTCCGTCTGCTCGTGAGAAAGAAAGCCCGTGCCCTCTTTTCCGATCACGAGAAATTCGTCCACCCCGCGCGTTTTCATCAGATCCGAGGTTTCTCCGTCGATTTCGGCAGACATCGTTGCCAGCCTGTAAGTTCCGGCAAATTTATCCGCCTTTACGCCGCTCGGTTCCGTTTCCTTTTTACAGGAGCCGAACAGACCGCATAAGGCTACCGCCGCAAAGAGAATTGCGACAAAAGTTGAGAATTTTTTCATGATTATCCGATCCTTTCGATTTTTTCGTCTTTCAGAAAGTCGGGAATCTCTTCTTCGTCAACGGGTTTCAGCTCGTCTTCTTCCTCTTCTTCCTTTTCGTTTCCGCGATCGGCGAACAGATCTTCCTGCCCGCCTTCGGCGCCGCTGCCGGATACGCCGATCGTCGAATAGTCGAAAGGCTTGTCCCCTTCGCTTTCCGCGCTTTCTTCCGCAGCCGTCTCCGTCGCGGCGGTGTCCGCCCCTGTTGCCGTGCCTGCGCCGGGCATCTGCCCCGCGGCGATCGCGTCGGCTTCCTGCTGGCGGGCAAGATAGTCCGGATCGTTCTGCGCGTCGTAAACGTCTTTACGGAAAAGATAAGTATCGTCTCCGCCGTGGATCAGCTTGATCTTGCTCATCAGATCGTCGTAATCGGGCAACTCGTCAAGCGAGGAAATCTGGAACCGTTTCAGGAAATTATCCGTCGTGCCGAAGAGCGCGGGTTTTCCGATCGCGTCTTTATGACCGACCACGGTGATGACTTTCAGCTTTAAAAGCACCTGAATGGCATATTCGCTGTTGCATCCGCGGATCTCTTCGAGATCGAGCCTTGTTACGGGCTGCTTGTATGCGACGATCGCCGCAACTTCGAGCATGCTTCTCGAAAGTTCTCTTTCTTTGATGGGGTTCAGAACGTTCGCAACGTCTTCCGCATATTTGGGATTGGAGCAGAACTGTAATTTATTGTTGAACATGAGCAGATTGATACCGCTCGCGTCGTCGTATTTTTCCTGCAGAGTTTTCGCAAGCCTCGTTACTTCTTTGTTGGATATTCCGAGTTTTTCGGAAATATCGCTTACGGCAACGGCTTTTCCCGATACAAAAAGTATGGATTCAATTATATTCGCTAAGGTCTCCAACTTCTTCACTCCTTTCTTCGCATAAAGTAATCGTGATGTCATCGAACGTGCTCTTCTGTTCGACGCGGATATATTGCAGTTTCAGAAGTTCGAGCATCGCCTGAAAGGTGGTAATGATCTCCGCCCGCGACGCCGTGTCTTTAAAAAGTTCGAAGAAACTGCACGTTTCTCTTTCCAGCATGGTTTTTTTGATATAGCCGATTTTATCGGCAACCGTATAAACTTCCTTCGGGATCTGTTTCTGTTCGTTTTTGATCCTTCTTTCAAGATCCGTTCTCGCGAGAAGATCGGTAAATGCTTTCACCAGCCCTTCAAGGGTAAAATCTTTGTAAACGATCCTAACGTCGTTCGCGCTTTCGTCCGGATCTTTATAAAAACGATTGGTGTTTTCGATGGACTGCAACTTCATACTCGCTTCTTTGAAAAGCTTGTATTCTTCGAGTTGCTGATACAGCTCCTCTTCGGGATCCTGTTCCTCAAAGCCGAAATCATCGTCGTCCTGGAACTCGAATACGGGCAGAAGCGCTTTGGATTTGATCTCGAGCAAGGTCGCCGCCATGCTGAGATATTCGCTTTCCTTCTCCATGTCAAGATCGTTTGCGTTCTGCACGTAATAAAGGAACTGCTCCGTCACTTCGGAAACGAAAATCTCGCGGATCTCGATCTCCGCGCGGTTCACGAGGAAAAGCAAAAGATCGAGCGGACCTTCGAAATTGGAAAGTTTCGTAGTATAGTCCACCACCGATTCGAAATTCTGCGCTTTATCGGAATAATCGGGGATCTTCCCGCCCTCTTTTTCCTCCAGTTTTTCTTCAAGCTTTTCCAAAGGCGATTCGTCGCCCTCTTTGTCGGCAAGAGGGGGCAAAGGTTTCGAAAACTCCTCTTCTTCCCTCTTTTCCTTCAGTTCGTCTATCGTGTATTCTTCTCCGTCGGTCAGGGGCGCTTCCTCGTCCGTCGTATGCTCTTTCACGAGCTCTTCCGTTATAGCCATTTTCCTAAAATCAACCTCCACAGCCGCATAATCGGCGTTGCAACAAGGTCTCTCAAAAGACCGATAAAATCAAGATAAGGGATATTCAGCCAGTCTCCGATATATCCGAGCGCAAAGATCGCGAGCAGGATAATAAGGCTGTATTTCCGCAAAAAATCGATGACCCCTCTGTTTCTGCGAACGACCGCCGAGAGAAAGTTGAAACCGTCGAGCGGATAAAGGGGCAACAGATTGAACACGAACAAGCCGATGTTCAGATAAAACATCGCGGAGGACAGCATGAGGACGAAAAACTTGAGATAATACAGCGTTTCGCCGTCCCGGAGTTGCAGTTTGGCGAAAAGGATCATCATAACGGGGCAGCAGATAAATGCGAGGATCAGGTTCACCGTAACGCCGGCAAGCGATACCTGAATGCACCCCTTTTTATGATCTCTGAAATTATAAGGATTTACCGGAACGGGTTTCGCCCAGCCGAACCGGAGAAGGATCATCATCACGAGCCCGATCGGGTCGAAATGCCGGAAAGGGTTCAAGGTATATCTGCCGTAAGCCATCGGAGTGGAATCTCCGTTTTTCACCGCCGCATACGCGTGCGCGAATTCGTGCATGGGCAACGAGATCAGGATCGCGCAGAAATTCGCGAAATATACGATCAGTTTCAATAATGCGTCTTGTGTCAAAAAAAACTTCCTTCCGCCGTTTCCGACAGAAAACGACGCGATCGGTTAATCGGAGACTGCCCTTGCCGCCAAAAGACCGGACAGACACCGTTTCTACAGACATTATATATGATTTTGAGAAAAAAAGCAAGAAAAATTTTCCCTTCCCCTGCTTTTTATGTGTATTCGTTATGAAAATTTTATTAAATAATTTTGAAGGGTGTTTAATTCAGCCGTAAACCTGTTTTTCGCCCCGAAAACAGCCGGTTGCGGGGAATGCCTGGCATGAAAATCCTTTTCCCGTCGCAGGTCGTTTTGTCCGCCGGATCTTTCATTTCCGGATGTTTCCGCATTTCCGGGGTGTGTCGTTTATACTTCCCGTTTCCCTGTAAGATCGAAATCGACGGCTATGGTCGCATAGTCCTTTACTTCGAGACATTTTCCGCAGTTGTCGCAGATTTTGAGAGGATCGAGATCGCACATTTCACACTCGCCGCAATGGATGCATTCTCTGTCGTAAAGCACGCAGCGTTCTTCTTCGTCTCCCGTATTCGCGGCATTGCCGTATTTATCGTTTTTAATGGGTTGCATTCTCCTGTTCGTCTCCGTTTTCGTTTGTTCCCCTATTATACACCTAATTTTTAGAAATTTCAATCAAAACGCGGTAAACAAATGTTTGATTTCAAAGAAAAAATATGGTATACTGAATGTATCATCGAATTTCCGCCCCGAAAAGTCGGGGCTGAGCAAAAGGAACAGCCGCATATGAGAAAAACAAGCAAAAAAATGGAGACGAAACTCGCCGCCGTTTACGACTATGTGAAAAGTTATATCGACGAAAAGAAATACCCCCCTTCCATGCGTGAGATCTGCGCCGCGCTCGATATCAAATCCACGGCGTCGGCATACGTTTATCTGAACAAACTGGAAGAGCGCGGGCTTTTATCGAAAGCGGAAAGCAAAAAGCGCGCGATCAATCTTACCGAAGAGGAACTTCCCTTTTTAAAAGTTCCCGTGATCGGTCAGGTCACGGCGGGAACGCCTGTCTTCGCATACGAAAATTATGAGGAGTTTCTGCCCGTTCCGACCGAATACGGCACGGAGGACGAACTTTTCATCCTGAAGGTAAAAGGCAGCAGCATGATCGGCGCGGGCATTTTAAACGGAGACAGGATCATCGTGAAAAAGCAGGACTCCGCCGAAAACGGACAGATCGTCGTGGCGTATTTCGACGAATCGGCAACGGTGAAACGGTTTTTCCGCAAGGGCGCGCACGTCGTTCTTCACCCGGAGAACCCGACCATGACCGACATCATTCTGAAAAACGTAACGATCCTCGGCGTTGTGGTCGGGCTTATGAGGAAGTTTTAAATGGCGGGATATCTTGTGATCGACACCGAAAGCTGTACCGGTCATGCCGACGACGGCAGCCTTTGCAGCATCGGATACGTCCTTACAGACGAAAATTTCAACGAAATAAAAAAGGAAGACGTCATCTTCAATCCCCTGCCCAGAAAGTTTCGGGTGGGAGATAAAAAAAACTTCAAACGAACGGGGGTGGAATTTGCCTATTCCGTGGAAGAATTCCGCAAAGCTCCCCGTTTTAACGAAAAATACGAAGAGATCAGAGAATTGTTCGAAGGAAAAACCGTTCTCGGCTTTTCTATGGGAAACGACGTGAAATATCTGAACGACGCGTGCGACAGTTTCCGCCTTCCCCGCATTTCCTACTCTTTTTACGATATCCAGTCTCTCTATAAACTGCTCGTTCCGGAAGAGAACGCGATCGGTCTGAAAACGCTGACGGAAAAATACGGCATCACCTATCAGCCCCACCGTTCCGACGAAGACGCGGAAGTATCCCTGCTCCTTCTGAAAAAATTTCTGGAACAATTCGGCTATACCTTTGCCTCGCTGATCGGAAAATACGGCGTGCATGCGGGCGTAAACGACGAAGAAGGCTATCATCTGCCTTTTTCCGAAGCCCACCTCAGAGAAGAATTCGGTCTGAAGCTCAGCAAAAAAACGCAGGGGATCATCTTCAACGATTTCGTCTCCTCGCTCCCCTATCCGAAACGTTCGAGAACGAAGGTCTGCTTTTCCTATAAACTCGAAAAGCGGGATATTCACTATCTCCGCTCTCTCATCGAAACGATGATCGGACAGGGATATTATTTTACCCGTGATTTCGACGCCTGCGACTATTTCATTTCGGACGGCGAGGACGACGGTGACAAACGCCTTGCCCTGCTGAAAGAATACCCGCCGAAGCGCAGAAAACCGATCGTGCGCACGATCGGCGAATGGGAAAAAACGATCGGCTTTACCGGCGCGAAACGGTATGACGACACCGCCTTTCTCATTGCGAAATCAAGCGAAAAGATCCGCTGAAGGTTTCCCGGCAAAAAGACGAAAGCACCCTTGAAAAGGGTGCTTTCGTCTTTCATAAAAAGTTTAATTATCACAGATAAATTCTTTGATTTTCGAAATGATTGCGGAACGCTCTTCCCGAGAATCGCCGGGATAAGAAACAAGCATGGGAAATGCTTTGAAAAAGGTGATCTGTCGTTTTGCGTACCGTCGGGAGTTCTGTTTGATTTTTTCCGCGGCGGCTTGCATGTCGCCGTTTTTCATGCCCTCGATCGTTTCTTTATATCCGATCGCCTGCATGCTCTGCGCCGTTTCGGGAACGCCGGCATCGATCAGCCCCTTCACTTCTTCGAACAATCCGCGGGCGATCATATCGTCCACGCGGGAATCGATTCTGCGATAAAGTTCTTCCCTCGGGAAAACGGGCATGACGGCAAACGCGTCGAAACGCGGTTTCATATCGTCCCGAATCTCCGATTTCTTCTTCCCCGTCGACTCGAAAATCTCGAGCGCGCGGATCACCCGCACGCTGTCGTTCGGGTGAACTTTTGCCGCCGTTTCGGGATCGACGCTCTTTAAAACCCCGTAAACGGCGTCCTTCCCTTTCTCTCTTTCCATTTCGGCGTATTTTGCGCGGATCTGCGGGTTTTCCGGCGTTCCCCCGTAGGACAGCGAATATACGACGGAGCGGATATAAAAGCCCGTTCCCCCGCACAAAATCGGAAAATGCCCGCGGGCATAAATTTCGTCGATCGCTTTCAGAGACAACCGTTCGTAATCGGAAACGGAAAAAGCATCCGCGGGAGAAAGAATGTCGATCATATGATGCGGGATTCCGTGCATTTCTTCCGCTGTCGGTTTTGCCGAGCCGATATCGAGCCCGCGGTAGACCGAAACGGAATCGGCGGAAACCACTTCTCCGCCGATCGCTTCGGCAAGCGCGACCGAAAACGCCGTTTTCCCCGTTGCGGTGGGTCCGCATACGATCGCGAGTTTTCTCATACGATCCGCTTGAACCATTTATCGATCTCCGTTCTCGTGATCCTTACGGCGATCGGTCTGCCGTGCGGGCACTTCAGCCCCATATCGCCGTCGATGTCTTCGAGCAGTTTTTTCATTTCCGGTTCGGAGAGAGTCATTCCCGATTTGATCGCCGCCTTACAGGCTTTCTGCATCAGTTTTTCGTTTACGATGTCCGGGATCTCCGTTTTTCTGAGCCCGAGGTCGGAAAGCAGATCGTCGAAAAAGGCTTTCAGGTCGATATCGGAAAGGAGATACGGGATCTGATACACCACGTAAGAAGAATCGTCGTTATATTCGATTTCGAATCCCATTTTACGGAGATAAGAGAGTTTTCCGTCAATGAAATCGAATTCTGACGGATTGGTTTTGAGCACGTAAGGGATCAGCATCGGCTGCTGCATCGGTTCCGACGCCCCGAGGTACGCCGCTTTGAATTTATCGTATAAGATCCTTTCGTGCGCGGCGTGCTGATCGATAAAGTAGATCTCCTCTCCCCGCTCGAGGATGAGATAGGTCGTGAGGACCTGTCCGACGGTACGGAAGGGCATTTTCTCGCTCATCTGCTGCTGGATCAGCTTTTGCTTTTCCTCTTTTTCCCGTTCCATCTGTTCGATATATTTTTTGTTTTCGGCAAAAATATCGACCTTTTCTTCCTTTTTTTGTCCGGAAAGGCTCTCTTCTTCGTACGCGCTGTCCCTCATCTCCCCGAACCCTTCCGAAAGGGATTTGGCGGGGGCGTTTTTCAGCATATACGCGTAAGATTGCTCCGGTTTGTAAACGGGCGGGATCGGTTTCGAGAAATCGTATTTCGCATTTTCGATCTCTCTGTTTTTCTCTTCTTTCGCCGAGGAGATCGCATGGTCGAATTCCGGCGGAACGAGCGGTTTCTTTTCCTCTTCGCCGAGAGAGGGATATTCGTTTGTTTTCAGAATATCGAGAGCCTGCGAAGACCCGTCCAGCACGCTGGAAACAAGAGAATACAGCGTGCCGTAAATAACCTGATTGTCCGAAAATCTGACGTCCGTTTTGTTCGGATGGGCATTCACGTCGACAACGTCCGGCGAAACGCGGACGTTCAGCACGTAAAAAGGATACTGCCGTTTCATCAGATAACTCGCATAAGCGTTATGAATGGCGGACTGCACCGTTGCGTTCACGATATACCGCCCGTTTAAAATACAGGTCTGGTATGTTCTGTTCGCCTTCGTGAAAAAGTGTTTTCCGATATAGCCCGAAACGGAAATGCCGTTTTTCACGGCTTCGATCTTAAAGCAGTTCGTGATCGTTTCGTATCCGTATATGCGGATGATCGCTTCTTCGAGCCCTTCGCCGTTCGTTTTATAGATCTGCTTGCCGTCCGAAACGTAACGGAAGGAGATTTTCGGGTTTGCGAGAATAAGCCTTGCCATCATGCCGGTGATATCCGTTTCTTCCGCTTTGGTCGATTTCATGAATTTCGCACGGGCGGGCGTGTTGTAGAAAAGATCTTTCACCGTGATCGTCGTCCCGCGCGATGCGGGATAATAATCGAGTTCGCCGAGCACACCCCCTTCCGCCGTCATCGTGCAGCCGATCTCGCTTTCTTCGTCACAGGTCAATATCGTAACTTTCGCAACGGATGCGACCGAAGCGAGAGCTTCCCCGCGGAAGCCGAGCGTCATGATCGCGTCGAGATCCTCCGCTTTTTCGATCTTGCTTGTCGCGTGCGGCAGAAAAGCATGCGGAAGGTCTTCCGCCGACATGCCGCAACCATCGTCCGTTACGACAATGCTTTCCTTGCCTCCGTCCGTGATCGTGACGGAGATCTCGTGCGCCCCCGCGTCGATCGAGTTTTCCACGAGTTCTTTCACGACGGAAAACGGTCTTTCGACCACTTCGCCCGCCGCGATACGGCTGTAAACACTTTTGTCCAGAATATTGATTTTAGCCATAGTTCCTGAATAGAATCCCCGTATTTTAAAAACACGTAAAACAATTAATAATTTAATATTTTATCTGTTATTTTGCAACTTTTTCTTTAAATCGGAAATCAGTTTTAACGCATCGAGCGGCGTCATGCAGTTCACGTCTGCGTCCCGGATCGCCTCTTCCGTTTCCGAAAGCGCGGGAGCGATTTCCTCTTCGATCTCTTCTTCTGCGGGAAGATCGCCCGCAGAGGATTTCGCGAGATCGTTTTTCTCGAGTTTCTTTAAAATGGCTTTTGCGCGCGCCGTCACGTCAGACGGAATGCCCGCGAGAGACGCCACTTCGATCCCGAAACTGCGGTTTGCGCTGCCCCGCATGATCTTTCTTAAAAACACCACTTTCCCGTTGATCTCGCGGACGGTGATCTTATAGTTCTTCACGCCGTCGATCACCCCTTCCAGCTCGGAAAGTTCGTGATAATGGGTCGCGAACAACGTTTTCGCTTTCACCGTTTTCGCAAGGTATTCCACGACCGCCCAGGCGATCGAAAGACCGTCGTACGTACTTGTTCCCCTGCCGACTTCGTCGAGGATCAGCAGACTTTTCGAGGTCGCATGGCGGAGAATGGAAGCGACTTCCGTCATTTCCACCATAAAGGTACTCTGATCGAAAATCAGATTGTCGCTCGCGCCGATCCTCGTAAAAATGCGGTCGATCACGGGGATCTCTGCGGATTTCGCGGGAACGAACGACCCCATATGCGCCATGACGGCGATCAGGGCGTTCTGCCGCATGTAAGTGCTTTTGCCCGCCATGTTCGGTCCCGTTACGATGAGCACTCTGTTTTCGTCCGTATCGAGAAGGGTGTCGTTCGCGATAAACGGCTCTTTGGAAACACATTCCACCACGGGATGCCTGCCCTGAACCACGTTCATCGGCTTGTCGCTCGGAACGATCGTCGGGCGGACGTAATTGTTGTCTTTTGCAACCGCGGCGAAGGACAAAATGCAGTCGAGACAGGCGATCGCACGGGAAGAAGCCTGCAATTTCTTTATGTTCTCGCGGAGAACGCCGCGGATCTTTTCGAAGATCTCCCCTTCGATTTTTTTACAGCGTTCGCTGCTCGTCAGGATCTCTTCTTCCACTTTTTTCAGTTCTTCCGTGATATACCGTTCGCCCCCCGTCAGGGTCTGCTTGCGGATGTAATCGTAAGGAACGAGTTCTTTAAAGGAATTGGTAACCTCGATATAATAGCCGAAAACACGGTTATAACCGATTTTAAGATTTTTGATCCCCGTTTTCTCGCGCTCCGTCTCTTCCATTTTTTTGATGACGGAAGCGGCGTTCTCGCGGATGCCGCGCAGGCGGTCGAGTTCCGGGTCGAATCCGTCTTTGATAAAACCGCCGTCCTTCGTGACGACGGGGGCGTTTTCCACGATCGCGCTTTCGAGAAGAGAAGAAAGATCTTCGAACCCGTAAATGTATTTGTCTGCGTCTTTTAAAATCGCGGAGGAAACGCCGAACAGCAGAAGCTTGACGGACGGAAAAGCCGCGATCGATTTCGCGAGGGTTTCGCAGTCCTTCGGCGAGATGCGGTCGTTGGAAATGCGCCCTGCGATCCTCTCCGTGTCTTTGATCCCCTTCAGTCTTTCGGTAAGCCCTTCCCTGAGCACCGCGCTTTTCGAGAGTTCTTCCACCCCGTCGAGACGGTAAGCGATTTTTTCGGGAGAAGTGAGAGGAGAAAGGACCCAGTTCCTCATCATTCTTTTTCCCATCGCGGTGGTCGTTTTGTCAAGCACCCATAAAAGGGTACCGTACGTCTTTCCGTCCCTCTGATTTTTCACGAGTTCGAGATTGCGGAGAGCGGAAGCGTCGAAGATCATCTGTTCGGACGAAACTTCCAGCGATACGTTATCGATGTTGCGAAGAGCGTGTTTCTGCGTTTCGCGTAAGTACGCCAGAAGAGCTCCGCATGCGCCGACGACCGCCGGGTCTTCTTCGATCCCGAATACGGAAAGAGAATGCACGGCAAACTGTTCCCGCACGACCTTTTCCGCATTTTCCCGCAAAAAAGCCCGCTCCGAATAGCCGTTGAAAGGCGGTATTACCTTATGTTGTACGACGGGCATTTCGTTCGCGCGGGAAAGGAATTGCGGATTGCAGATTATCTCCGCCGGAGAGATCCGCACGAGATGATCGCAAAGATCGGATTCCGCATTGTCCCCTTCAAACGATTTCGCGTAAAACTGCCCCGTCGTAATGTCGCACCAGGCGACTCCGACGGAAGCGCGCGTTGCGTAAACGCAGGCGATAAAGTTGTTTTTCCCCTCGTCGATCAGTTCCGATTCCGTCACCGTGCCGGAAGACACGATGCGGATGACGTCCCGCTCGACAAGTCCTTTTCCCTTTCCCGGTTCGGAAAGTTGTTCGCAGATCGCGACTTTTTCTCCCAGAGCGACGAGTTTCGCGATATATTCGTCCGCCGCGTGATAAGGGATCCCGCACATGGGGGCGCGCTGTTCGAGCCCGCAGTCTCTCCCCGTAAGCGTGAGATCGAGCATTCCCGAAACTTTGATCGCGTCGTCAAAGAACATTTCGTAAAAGTCCCCGAGACGATAAAACACGATGCAATCGGGATATTTCTCTTTGATCGTATCGTAGTGTTTCATCATGTCCGACTTTTCGAATTTTTTTTCAGCCATAGTATTCTCCGTGTCCGGCTGCCGAGAGCAGCCCGTTCCTCATTTCTGCGAACGTCATTCCGCAATTTCGCCGATCAGGCTCATGCCGCCCGTCGAGGTGATTTTTACCTGCAGGAATTTTCCGATCACGCCGACGGGAGAATCGAAGTATGCCATTCTGCCCCGTTCGTCCCGTCCCATGTATTTTTTCTTCTTTTCGTCGAAATCCTCGCAGAGGATCTCCACCGTTTTTCCGATATACTCTTTGGATTCGTCGCGGTTTTTTTCGTTCTGATATTCCACGAGCCGCATGATCCTGTCCTTTTTCACCTCGTCGGGGATCTGCCCGTCCATCGCCGCGGCTTTCGTTCCCTCGCGGGGGGAATATACGAAGGTAAACGCCCCGTCGAACCCGATGCGGTCGAGAAGGGCTACGGTATCTCCGAAATCTTCTTCCGTTTCGGTCGGGAACCCGACGATCACGTCCGTCGTGATCGCACAGCCTGGCAGAAGCCGCCTGATCATCTCCACCTTTTCTGTATAACTTTCCGCCGTGTATCTGCGGTTCATCAGCTTCAGGATCCTGTCGCTTCCCGACTGCACGGGAAGATGTATCGCCCTGCACGCGTGGGGGTTGTTTTTCAATGCGATCACCACGTCTTCCGTCAGATCCTTCGGGTGGTTGGACATGAAGCGAAGGCGGAACTTCCCTTCGATTTTTCCGATCTCGTTCAGAAGCCCCGCGAAAGAGGAATCGTCGCCGAGATCCTTTCCGTAGGAATTTACGTTCTGACCGAGAAGAGTGATCTCCTTATACCCCTCGTCCACGAGCGAACGGACTTCCTTTATCACGTCTTCCGCTTTTCTGCTGCGTTCTCTCCCGCGGACGTACGGAACGATACAGTAAGAACAGAAATTGTTGCAGCCGTACATCACGTTCACCCAGGCGTTGGGGTAACTCGACCGCATCGGTCTGATCCCTTCCGTCACCTCGCCGTTCTTTTCGCGGATCTCGATCACCGATTTCGTCGTGGCGAGCTTTTTGTCGAGCAGATCGCCGAATTCGTCGATATTAAAGGTCCCGAGGATGATATCCACGTACGGGAAAGACTCGTGCAGCCTGCGGGCGAAATCCCCCTGTTGGGTCATACAACCGCATACGGCAAGGATCAGCCCCGGTTTTTCCTTCTTCAGTTTTTTGAACATTCCGATGTTGCCGAACGCGTGCTGCTCCGCATTTTCGCGCACGCAGCAGGTATTGAAAACGATGACGTCTGCTTCTTCGGCGTTTTCGCACTTTTCGTATCCTTTCGCCGAAAGGATGCCTGCGATCTTCTCCGATTCGTGTACGTTCATCTGGCAACCGTATGTATAGATCAGATATTTTTTCATAAACAATATTATAGCGGAAAACGGAAAATTTATCAAGCGATATCGGCATAATGATCGGAAAAATTCCCATAATATGCGATATGAAAGGGTTACGTATCACGGCGAAAATTCTGCTGTTTCTCATTCTGATCGTCTCGGTGTCGGCTGCGGGTGCCGGCGCGTTTTATTTTGCGGTCACGAAAGGGGTTCGTTTCGACCCGGAACTCCTCGGAAGCAAAAGCGTTGCCTGTATCGTAACGGACGAGAACGGAAACGCTCTCACCGAAAACGACGACTATACCTGCTCGCGGGATATTCCCGTTTCCGTAAAAAACGCTTTCGTGGCGATTGAAGACAAACGGTTTTACCGCCATAACGGAATTGACGCGCGCGCCCTTCTGAGGGCAACGAAAAACAACCTGCTCTCCTTTTCCTTAAAGGAAGGCGGTTCCACGATCAGCCAGCAACTCGTGAAAAACGTTTACCTTTCGCGGGAGAAAACGTTCACGCGGAAGATGAAGGAATATAAACTGACAAAGGAACTCGAGAGAAGTTTTTCGAAAGACGAGATTCTTACCGCCTACTTAAACCGCGTTTACTTCGGTGAAGGCTGTTACGGTATCGGTCGGGCGGCAAAAACTTATTTCGGCAAAAAGCCGTGCGAACTCACGCTCGAAGAAGGCGCGACGCTCGCCGCCCTCGTAAAGGCGCCTTCCGTTCTCGATCCCTTTAAAAATCCGGAAGGCGCGAAGCGGCGCAGAAACCTTGTTCTTTCCGAGATGCAAGCTCAGGGGCTCATAAGCGAAACGGAATATAAACAAGCGAAAATAAAAGATATTGTCTTAAATTTTAAAGAAGATTACGAAAGGAAGAAATACTATGTTTCTCTTTCTCTCGCGGAGGCGGCGGATATCCTCGGGCTGGAAAACGAAAACGGGCTGAGCGGTTATACCGTGAAAACGTTTTATCGGGAAGATGCGGAAAACGCCCTTCCGCTCGCGGAAGATTACGCGCTTTCATGCAACTTCGCGACAGTCGTTTTATCCAATGACGGGGGTAAGGTGATCGCCTGCGCGTCCGATACCGGAGAACTTTGCCGGATTCCCGCATCCTGCGCGAAACCATGGCTCGTATACGCCCCCGCGATCGAAGAAAAAATCGTTACGGAAGCGAGCGTGATCGACGATCGCAAAACGGATTTCGGGAAATATTCCCCCTCGAATTACGGCAACAAATACCGCGGTTATATCAGCGTGAAGGACGCGCTTGCTTACAGTTCCAACGTTGCGGCGGTATCCGTTTATCGTAATCTCGGCGTAAAGAAAGCAAAAGCGTATGCGGAAAAACTCGGCGTTTCTATCAAGAACGACGATCTTTCCGCCGCGCTCGGAAACATCAGCGGCGGGATCGATTTAAAAACGCTTGCGGGAGCATATCTCCCCTTTTCCGGAGACGGAGCTTATACGAAACCGAAATTCGTTTCGGAGATCAGACGAAAAGACGGGACCCTTGTTTACCGCGCGGAAACGAAAAAAGAAGACGTTTTCAGCCCCGGAACGGCGTTTATCGTCCGGGACATGCTGCAGGCGTGCGTCGGATACGGAACGGCGAGAAAACTTTCCGCTCTTCCCTTTTCCGTTTGCGCGAAAACGGGTACGAACGGATCTTCTTCGGGAAACACGGACGCTTACTGCGTTGCTTTCACGAAAGATTATACGGTTGCGGTATGGCTCGGAAACGCCGATTTCTCTCCGATGGCAAATTCCGTTTCGGGCGGAAGTTACCCCGCCGCAATGGCGGGAGACGTTCTCTCCGCCTTGCATAAAAACGATCCGCCCGGAGAATTTCCCTGTCCGGACGGCGTTATAAAAACAAATGTGATCAGGGATACGGAAGGAGACGTGCCGAAACTTTACTCCGTCTCTTCCGGAAAGGGAAACCCGTTTTATTTCCTTGCCGGCACCGAGCCGGAAACGGAAAAGCCACCTGTCGCACCACACATAAAAGATTATAAAATCACTTATAAAAACGGAAATTTTGAAATCTTTTGCGTTTGTGAAGACGACTCCGATATCCTCGTTGACGAAAACGAAGGAGAACGAGAATTTATCCTGCATTCGGGCGAAACGCTTGCCGTGACGGATCTGAAAGGCGATACCGTTTACCGATATACCCTTACCCCTTACCGGATCGAAAACGGCGTGAGAGAGGAAGGAGAACGTATAAAAATACCGCCCGTAAAAACGGACGGCAAAAAGGAAAAACTTTCGGGGTTCGATTGGTGGAACGACTGAACGCCCGCTTTGCCTGCGGCCTGCAGACCGGGCATTTCCGACCTCCGGCGTTTTTTACACGGAGATCTTTTCCACGTTCGCAAGAGCTTCCGCGATCAGCCCTTCCACGTCGAGGCGGTTTTCTTCGCGAAGGATCCGTTCCATCTTCGGTTTGATCGCGGGATATTTCGGAAGGAAAACGGTACAGCAATCTTCATAGGGGAGAATGGAAGTTTCGTACGTGTCGATTTTATTCGCGATCTCGATCGTTTCGAGTTTATCGAATGCGATCAGCGGGCGGAAAACGGGCATCTTCACGACGGAATTCGAAGAAGTGATGCTCTCCATTGTCTGGCTGGCGACCTGTCCGAGGCTCTCCCCCGTAACGATCGCCTGCCCGCCGTTCGCGAGCGCGATCCTTTCGGTGATCCTCATCATAAAGCGGCGCATCAGCGTGATCATCAGTTCTTCCGCACACTTTTCGTGTATGGCTTCCTGAATATGGGTAAACCCGACCACGTAAACGTCCATAGGACCGGCGTATTCGGCGACGATCCCTGCCAGCTTGATCACTTTTTCTTTGGCGGCTTCGCCCGTATAGGGATAGCTGTGGAAATGCACGCAGGAAAGATTCATCCCCCTTTTTGCCATCATGTAACCGGCAACGGGACTGTCGATCCCGCCGGAAAGCATAAGAAAACCGTGCCCGGACGAACCGACGGGCATTCCGCCGATCCCCTTGAAGGTGTCGGTATACAAAAGCGTTACGCCGCTTTCGCGGATATCGACGTGCAGTACAAGCTCCGGCGATTTCACGTCTACGGATAGAGCGTCCGGATAAGCGGAAAGAATATCGTGTCCGAGTTCCCGCGATACTTCCACCGACTGCATCGGAAACGTTTTATCCGCGCGGTTGGTTTCCGCCTTGAAGGTACCCGTCTTTCCCTTGCAAAGAAAAAGGGCGCACTCTTTGATTTTTTCGTAATCCGTTTCCGTGGAATATCCGGGACTTACCGTATGAATACCGCTTATCTTAAGAAGAAGAGAAAGGATCTTCTCTTCGTCGCATGCGTCATAACCTTCGATCAGATAGCGCATCTGTAATTTTACCAGTTTATGAGGGATCTCTTCGAGAGAATTCCGGATGTGTTTTTCCAGCAGAGAAAGAAAATAACTTCTGTTTTTGCCTTTCAGAAAGATCTCGCAAACTCTTATAACGATAACTTTGTTCATTTTTTCATGATTCCTTTTAATTTTGCTACGCATTCGTTCAGCTTGTCGGCGGCAAACAACGCGTCGTCTTCTTTGGTGTCGGCGCAGAAACTGATCCTGAGCGCGCCGTCGAGCACGGCGGGCGAATATCCGCATTCCGTCAGAATTCTGCTGTGACGATGGCGGGACGAACAGGCGGAACCCGTACCGATCACGATATCGTGATCTTCCATCATATGTTGTATCACCTCTCCCCGCAACCCTTCTGCGGAAAGACTGACAAGATATGCCGACGAATTTTCGCCCGAAAGCACGCGGACGTTATCCCGATTCAGCCGTTCGATAAATTTCCTTTTCGTTTCCGCGATCCTCGCATAATCATCGCGGATCGTCGCGAAACGGGTTTTCATCGCTTCGCGGAATACGACGATCCCGAACACGTTCTCCGTTCCGCTTCTTCTTCCGTTTTCCTGTCCGCCCCCGTAGATCAGCGGCGTAAGATTGAGTTTCTTTCCGAACACCAGAGCCCCCGTGCCTTTCAGACCGCCTATTTTGTGGGCGCTTACCGTGTAGGCGTCGATCCTAGGCGTAGGCGCATAAGGCAGTTTGCCGAATGCCTGAACCCCGTCGCTGTGAAAAATCACGGATGGGTTTTTCTTTTTCACGATCTCCGCAAGACGGTCGATATCGTTGATCGCCCCCGTCTCGTTATTTACGTGCACCACGGAAACGAGCGTCGTTTTTTCGTCGACGAGAGATAACAAGCTCTCTTCGTTTACGCTGCCGTCGGAATTCAGTTTCGCGAAACGAGGTTCCACGCCCCTTTGAGAAAGAGCCTTGAAACTTTCGTAAATTGCCGGGTGTTCTCCCGCCGTCGTGACGGCATTCCCTCTTTTCGCAAAGGAAAAGACCGCCGTATTATCTCCTTCCGAACCGCAGGACGTAAAGATCGCGTCATATCCCGAGGGGAAACGGCTTAAAAGAAAAGATCTTGCCTTCTCTACCTCATCCCGCACGCGAAGACCGCCGCGGTACAAAGCGGAAGGATTGAAAAAAGAGGTTTCGTTGAAATTTTCCGCCCTTTCGAGGGCGGCAAAAAGCGGCTGTGTGGTAGCCGCGTTGTCGAGATATATCATTTGTAATCCTTTTCGATGACTTTTCTGCCCGTAAAGAGAACGAGATTCTGAAGATATTCTTCTTTACACTCCGCAAGCACGAGATAATTGACGCCGCCCTGGTTCACCTGCACGTAAAAGCCCTCTTCGAGATAGCGATTGGGCGTAGCGTATATCTTCTTGATCTGCGGAGACGTCGCGAGTTTTTCAAAAGAATCGCTGCCGATCTTTCCGACCTGCACCACTTCGTTCGCTTCAAACGTGATGATCTTTTTTCTTCTGCGATAGTTGACCACTTTCACGATCCTTGTGGATCCCGAAACGAACGTGAGATCTACGCAATAATAGATCTTTCGTCTCAGAAAGACGAACAGCACGTCCGACAGGATCGCGAACGCCATAAAAATCAGAAACGAAGCGTGAACGTAAAACGCGAGCAGAAAAAACAGCGCCGCAAAGACGGTCGTCATCACGATAAAGACCGTGTAAACGATATAAAGGATTTTCTGCGTTTTCAGATTATACGGATTTGCGCTTTCTTCATATAAAACTTCTCTCATGTGTCCTCCGGAGCCCTGCGACAAACAACGTGTTGCGTCGTTGCGCCGTTATTCGGATTTCCGGAAATATCCGGAAAAACGTTCCTTTGCAATATTGTACCACGTTCGGCGAAAAAATGCAATTCTTTGCGGTATGGTTTCTCTTCGTTTCGCAGGGCTTTCGCTTCTTTTTTCGCCGACTTCCGTCATTCGAGGCGGATGCCCGGCACAAAGAAACAAATCACTTCAGTTTTACGAAAGTTACGCCGTGCTCCCCTTCGCCGTATTTGCCGAAACGGAAACTCTCCACCCGCTTGTCTCTGCGCAGCATGTCGTGAATTGCCGTGCTCAGGATCTTCATTCCTCTGCCGTGAATGATCTTCACTTCTTCGAGGTTGGATAAAACCGCCTGATCGAGGAAGGCTTCCACTTCGGGCAAAGCCTCGGGAACCGTTTTTCCGATCACGTTTATTTCGAGTTTCGGCGCGGCGCCGATCTCCCGTTTCAGGGCGACGGTCGTTTTCGGTTTCGCCGTGTTTTTCGCCACGAAGAAAAGCTCGCTTGCGGGAACGTTCAGCTTCACCGTTCCCATATAGATCGTGCACTCTTTCTTTTTCGGGTTGAAGGAAGAAAACGCGCATACCGTGTCCATCGGTTTATAATAAACCTTATCCCCTTCTTTCAGGGCGGAAGGATCGGCGGGTTTATAATTCGTGACGGAAACGTCGGCGTCTTCGAGCGAATACTTTTTGTCTTCCAGCTTATTGCGGAGCGTTCTTGCTTTGATCAGGTCTCCGCTGTCGAGTTCCGCCTTATCGAACAGCACCTTGATCTCGTCGATGATCTCGTCCGCTTCCTCGAGTTTTTCGTTCACAAGCCTTCTCGATTCCGCTTTTGCTCCCGAGTAGAATTTCTCCTTCTCTTTTTCGAGCTTGTCCTTTTCCTTTTCGATTTCTTTCAGCTTTTCGTCTTCCGCACGCTTTTCTTCCGCAAGCTCTTCGCGGATCTTTTCGGCGTCTCTTCTCGTTTTTTCCGCTTCTTTCAGAACGTTTTCGAAGGAGATCTTCTGATCGCCGAGAAGGGAGACCGCCCGTTCGGCGAGCTCCGGCTTCAAGCCGAGCATGCGGGAGATTTCGATGGCATTGGAAGTTCCCGGCATGCCGATATTGATTTTATACAGAGGTGCGAAAGTGTCGCGGTCGAATTCCATGCTCGCGTTTTCGATCTCCGCCGTGGTGTAAGCAAATTCTTTCAGTGCGGAATAATGGGTGGTAACGATACCGCAACACCCCTTTTCGAGCAGGTAGGAAATGATCGCCTGCGCAAGCGCCGCGCCTTCGTCCGGATCGGTCCCCGCGCCGATCTCATCGATGAGAACAAGGGTTTGCTTGTCCGTGTTTTCCGTGATCTCCACGATATTTTTCATATGAGAGGAGAAGGTGGAAAGGCTCTGTTCGATGCTCTGTTCGTCCCCGACGTCACAGAACACGCGGTCGTAAAAGGAGACCTGCGTTCCCTCCGACGCCGGCAGGAAAAATCCGCTCATCGCCATATAGGAAAACAAGCCCGTCATTTTCAGCGTTACCGTTTTTCCGCCCGTATTCGGACCGGTTACGAGCAGAAAGCGGAAATCTTTGCCGAACCTGAGGCTGACCGGGACAACTTTTTTCGGATCGATCAGCGGGTGTCTCCCGTTGCGGATGTCCGTCACGCCGTTTCCCGTAAGAACGGGTCGGTTCGAGCGGGTGCGGTAGGCGTAAATCGCCCTGGCATACGTCAGATCGAAATCGACGAGGATCTCCTCGTTAAACTGCATTTTATCGGCAAGCGAGCCAACTTTTTGCGAGAGATCGGTCAAGATCCGTTCGATCTCCGTCCTCTCGTCGAGCGTTGCCGAGCGAAGGGCGTTGTTGAGCTCGAGTACGGCGGTCGGCTCGATGAACACCGTAGATCCGGAAGCCGACTGATCGTGCACGAATCCGCCTACCCTGCTTTTGTATTCGCTCTTTACGGGGATCACGTAACGGTCTCCGCGCATCGTCACGATGGCGTCCTGCAAAAAGTCATTATTGCCGGAACGGATGAAAGACGAAAGCTTTTCGCGGATCTGCTCGTTCAGTCTTTTGATCGTGCGGCGGATCTGATACAGCTTTTCGGAAGCGTCGTCGGCGACCGTATCTTCGGAAAGAATTTTGGAAAAGATCTCGTGTTCGAGATACAGATCGGTATAGATCCCGCTCGCTTCGTTCTGCAGGATCGGGGCAACGCCTTCCGGCACCGCCGCAACGGAAGTAGACAATACCCTTCCGCTTTTCAGAAACCGCGCGACGCGGAGAAGTTCTCCCGGCGAAAGGGTAACGCCCTTCGCGGCGCGGGAAAACACGTCGCCCGTGTCGTCGTAAAATTCGATTCCCGCAACCCCGTGCAGGAAGAGCATTTTATATGCCTCGTCCGTTTTATCGAGAAGAAGAACGGCGTCTTCGTATGTTCCGGAAGGCATCAGCTCTTCCATTTTTCTTTTTCCTTCCGCAAGCACGCAGTAGGAAGCGGCAATTTTTTTCAACTTGTCGTATTCCAGGGCGCGGCATGTTTTTAAACTATCCATAAAGAAACCTCTTTTTTTCTCTCCGTGCGCTCGGCGATAATTTTTGCGTTGTTTTTTATTTTACGCCGCGTTTTGAATTCCCTTTTGTTACGGGATATTTTTCTTTGATCCTCTCTTCGCTCTCCTGATAAAAATCGCGATCGCGCGTTTCGGAAAAACCTATAAAATCAAAGAAATTATGCGCTTTTTTCTCGGAACATAACGGAAGCCCGTTTTCGATGCGGAACCGGCATTTTCCGTTTGCCTTTCTTCTCCTTACCGTAAACGAATGCCCCGTTTTGTCCGTCAGCGTTTCTTCGTCTTTTGCCTTGCAGGAAGAACAGGTCTTTCCGAACGGGCAATAAATCAGCTCCATCAGCCCGATATTCCCGCGGGTGAAAACGTATCCCTTTTCCGCACGGTTTCCGATTTCGCCGAATGAAAGCTCTTTCGAGAAGACAACGTCTTTTACCCCGAGCAAAGAGAGTTCTTTAAGGTCCGTATCGTTGAAAATGTTAAGTCCCGTCCCCGCAACGCAGGGTATTCCCGAAGAAACGGCATGGGAAAGCGCCCAGAGCCCGTCCGCATACACCCCGTCGAACGACAGGGCAAGTTTTTTCAGCTTTTCAGCGTCCTCTTCCGGACAGAAGGAAGGCAGATACAGATAAACTTTTCTCCTCCCCGCGGCGGCTTTCACGGCTTCCGCATTTGTCTCTGAGTCGTTCGGCGGAAGATAAACGATCAGGTCGTTTTCCTCCATAAAATCGAAATCATCGCGATCCGTCAGTACGACATTCCCGAAAGACGGTTCGATGAAATAATCTTCATTTTCTTCGGTATAATCTTCAATTTTTACATGTTTTACGTTACGCGAAAACACTGTTTCATACAATTTTGCCCGCAGCTTGTTCATCAGCGATTTCGGTACGAAAGGCTTCCCTTTCATAGCGATTTCACAAACGACCTCAAAGGGATAGCGGTCGGTTTTATAAAGATTATTCCGGATTTCTTCTTCCGTCGTGGCGGCGGTTTTCGCCTCATCGACCGGTCTATCGGAACAAATTTCGATTCCGCAGGCGTACAAACGTATTTTCTCCCCCGCCGCGATTTCCGCTTTCACTTCGATTTTCTTTCTTTTATGAATGGATAGAAGCTTTGCGGCAAGGCTTTCGCTTTTCGTTAAAGAAAGAACGTCGCCCGCTTTTATCTCTCCGCGGTATTCGATCTTTTTCCCGTCCGTGCAAACCGCGTTTCCGACTTCTTTTCCGCCCCGCAGGATTTTATAAGCGTCTCCTTGATCGGGCGTATACCCGTTTACCGAAAGCACACCTTTTGCCGCTTTCGAAACCTTCCCGACGGCAAGTCCCATGTGGCTTTGCACGAGGTCGGATAATATGCTCCCGTCCGCCCCGTAAAGATATCCTTTCGTAAAATTGCCGCGATGAAAGGTCGCTTTGATATCGTCGAGAGAGAACGACTTTCCGTCCAGCGCGGCGCGGTATGCCGCAACCGTTGCCGCAACGTATTCGGGAGACCTCATCCTCCCTTCGATTTTCAGGCTCGAGACGCCCGCTTTTTCAAGCGTTTTCAACTCGTCGATCAGGCAGAGATCGGCAAGGGAGATCGGATACTCTCCCCCGGTCTTATCGGTAAGGCGGTACTCCTTGCGGCAAGGCTGTTTGCACAGCCCGCGGTTTCCGCTGTTACCGCCGATAAACGAGCTCATGTAGCAATGCCCCGAAAAGGAAGAACAAAGTGCTCCGTGCACGAAAACTTCCGTTTCGCAGACTTTGCATATCTTTTCGATATCGCCGATCCCCGTTTCCCGCGCGAGGATCACCCGCGTGAAGCCGTATGATTTCGCGAAGTCCGCACCTTCCGCATTGTTGATCCCCGCCTGCGTGCTGAGGTGAAGAACGATATCGGGGAAAAACTTTCTTAATTTTTTTCCGAGAAAAACGTCCTGCACGATAAAGGCGTCCGCCCCGGCGAGATATGCCGCTTTCACCGTGTTGTACAAAGTTTCGTATTCGCTGTTTTTTATCAGAGTGTTCACGGCAACGTAAACCTTTACGCCGAACGTGTGCGCATAATTTACGTAGTAACCGATGTTATCCGCATTGAAATTTTCCGCGTTTTTCCTCGCGGAAAAATCGGACATGCCGAGGTAAACGGCGTCCGCTCCGTTATCGATTGCCGCAAGGAAACAGCTTTCGTTTCCCGCGGGTGCAAGTAATTCCGTCATATGCTATATTTTAGCAGATTTTTTTGTTTTTGAAAAGAAAAAAAGGGCTTATAAAACCCTTTTCCGCAAACAAATTTATTTTTAAGGTCGCCGGGCGGCAAATTATGCGTTGCCTTCGCCGATCACCTTCGTGTCGACGAGAACGGAAGGAACTTTACCGACGATCAGATTGTCGTAAACAAGCACTTCGATCGAGTTGCTGATCTCCTTCGTGTGAAACTTCGTGATCAGAGACACGTCGGAAACGATCTCCATGATCACGAGATGCCTTGTCTGATTGAAACCGGCAGACTGAAACGAAGAGGAAATTTTGCATTTCACGGAGGTGACGGAAATCAGTTTCATCCGGACGGGAACGCCGAACCCGCCGATCAGGCGAATGCCGGTAAACGCGCCGAGCGGCACGTCTACTCCCTTTTTCGTTTCCTCGGATAAGTAATCGAAGGTGAATTTCGCAACGGAAGTCGCTAAGGCGTTTACTTTCCGGCTGTCCGATATCACCATCACGATATTTCCCGAACCGTCCTTCTCGATCTGCATCAGATCGGCATAAGAATACCCTTCGTCCACTACGTGCCCGATCGCCTCGTATGACGCCCCGGAAATCGTGGAACCGTAGCTTTTTTCCGCAATTTCTTCCATGATATGATTGGAAGAATAATACAGTGAAAAGAAAACGGCACAAAAGGACAGGAAAAAGGCGATGGCTTTTCCGAATTTTTTCTTTTTCCGCTTTTTCATCTTCTATACTATATGACCGTAAAGAAGAGATCATTCCGCGACGGAAATAATTAAAGAGCAATATTCAGTTCTTTTTCGAGCGGGCTTTAAATATAAGCGCGATAAAATAACCGAAGACCACGGCGGCGGTGATCCCGGCGGACGCCGCGGCAAGCCCGCCCGTAAATGCGCCGAAAAGCCCGTGTTTTGCGCCGCGGATCGCGCCGTTACAGAGCAGATATCCGAATCCGCAGATGGGAACGGTCGCACCCGCCCCGGCAAAATCGACGAGGTACTGATACAACCCGACCGATTGCAACGCCACGCCCGCAAGAAGAAAGTACACAAGGATCTTCCCGGACGTGATCTTCGTATAGTTGATGAGAAGCTGCGCGATCATACAGATCGTTCCGCCCACGGCAAAAGCTTTCAGATACATAAAAAGCATCGTTATCATCCGATTCACCTCATTTATATTGAAATTTATCCGTTAATATTATTCATTTACCATTTTCGGACAATTTGTATTTATGCAGGATTTCACCCGTTTTCGATTGCCACGGCATGCGCGACGGACGGAATCGATTCTCCCTGCTGAGAAGAAACGGTCGAAAGCAACGCCCCGGTCGCAACAAATAAGATCCTGGAGATCTCCCTTTTTTTCATTTTGCGGAAGAGATACGAATTGAAGACGACGGCGCTGCACCCGGCCCCGCTTCCGCCCTGAAATTCCCCTTCCTCGATGTTGTAAATCATCTCTCCGCAATCCACGTGGTTACGGTCGATCGAATACCCTTTCTCGTAGACGAGCTGTTTCAGTATCCGGCTGCCGAGCGCGCCGAGGTCCCCCGTTACGATCAGATTGTAATAAGAAGAATCCCTTCCCGTCTCCCTTAAATGCCGCACGATGGTAGAAGCCGCCCCGGGAGCCATTGCCGCCCCCATATTGTTCACGTCGGTAACGCCGTAATCGATCACTCTGCCGAAGGTTGCGCAGGTGATCCGCGGGTAAAACCCTTTTGCGGAGGAAATGACGGCGCCGCCCGCCCCCGTAACCGTCCACTGCGCCTGCGGAGGTCGAACGCATCCGAGCTCGAGCGGATAGCGATACTGTCTTTCCGCCGTGGAAAAATGGCTTCCGGTCGCTACGGCGATATTGCCGAAATAACCGCCGTTCACAAACGCCGCGGCGATCGCAAGCCCTTCGCTCATCGTGGAGCAGGCATTGTAGATCCCGAGAAACGGAATATCGAACTGCCGGGCGGAAAAACTGGACGAGATGATCTGATTGAGCAGATCTCCGGAAACGATCATTCCGATATCGTCGAAATGAAGTCCGCCGTTTTTTATCGAATGCTCGATTGCATAAGTAAGCATTTTGCATTCCGCTTTTTCATACGTCTTTTCGCCGCACGTGTCGTCCGCAAGCCTTTTTTCGATAAATTTACCGAGCGGGCCCGCGCTTTCCTTCGGTCCGGCAATCGACGCCGTGGAAAGGATCGCGGGGCGATTGCGAAAATAAATCGTCGCGTTCATAATTCACCCGAACAACCCGATCACGTAATAGATCACCCCGACGAGCACGCCGGAAGTCACGCCGAACACGATGATCGGTCCCGCTATTACGAACATTTTCGCCGCAAGCCCGTAAATATACCCTTCGGACTTGAACTCCATGGCGGGCGAAACGACGGAATTGGCAAATCCGGTGATCGGAACGATCGAACCACCGCCTGCGTATTTTCCGATGCGGTCGTAAACGCCGAGCCCGGTAAGCAATGCGCCGATAAAGATCAGAATCACGGACGTTGTTCCCGCAAGCTCGTCTCCGTACAACCCGAACACGAGTTCGAGCGTATAACGGATAAACTGTCCGACAAGGCAGATCGTTCCGCCCACCCAGAACGCGCGGAACAGACTTCTTTTTTCCTTCGTTTTCGGCGCGATACGGGCTACGTAATCGAGATAATTTTTGTAATAATCAGTTCTCTCCATGCTTTATCCTCTCTTTCGGCATCGGTCTCACGCATTCGTCGCGATCGCCGATGTTCTTTACGGGGTCGAATCTTTTCATTTCGGAAAAAGTATGGGAAACATTTGCGGAATCATGCGCGAATGTCGTTTTTCAGCCATAAAAAATCGCCCGGCGGTCTTTTCTGCCCGCCCGGCGAAATGTAAGTCAACGCATTTATCGAATCCGGATAATAATTATCCGGATGATCGAATAAACGGCATCTGTCAATTTAAAAGAGAAAATGCAAACGAGAGTTCGTAGTCCCCTTCTCCGTATGCGGGTTCGAAAACACGGCTTTCGTCCGTCTGTTTCGTGATCCCCGTTCCGTGAATACAGGTATCTGTAAGCGGCCAGTACAGCTTTGCCGTGGTCAGCTTGATCGCCTCGCCCGTCATATAATTTTCATACGTCGTCTGCATGATTCCTTTTCCGTAAGACTTATAAACATAATTCCCTTCCGTCCCGCTGCGGGACAAAACGACTTTCACCCGGGATGAGGAATCGTAATCGAGCACGGCGCCCATCAGGGCTTCCGATGCGGAAGCGGAATTTTCGTCCGCAAGAAAAACGATCGATTCAAATCCGTAATCGCCGTAATCTACTTTTCCGGAAAAGAAATTGGTCGCGTTGCCTTTTTTGTCGACCGAGCGGACGACGATCTGTTTTTCGCCCTGTCTGCCGTCGATCAGGTGTGCCGCGATCTCGCACATGATATCGAGGAACCCTCCGCCGTTGCCCCTCAGGTCGATCACGAGATTACGCTTTCCGTTTTCCTTCATGATCCCGAGCGCGTCCGCAAACTGCCCGGCAGAACCCGCGAGCCCGGAAGATAATCCGTTGAAAGAAGTATATCTGATATAAGCCGTATTTTCGGGGACTCCGGACAGAGAAACAAGGGGCGAATCGTCGGCAAGCCTCGATATTCCGCCGTTTTCGTCGTCACCGTAGCGGTATGCGTAGTTTTCGTCGCAATAGCGCACGTAAGTTTCGCGGTATTCCTTTTTCGCAAGAGAAAAGTTCCGTTCTTCTTCGCTGTAGGAAACGGTCAGTTCAAATTCTTCGCCTGCGGCAAATTTTCCGATCTCTTCGGAAAATGCCGGGTAATCGGATATCGGAATTTTGCTTTCCCCTTTTTTTGCGATCGCCGTAACGATCCCGCCGGCACGGATCCCCGCTTTTTCCGCGGGAGAATTAAAGCCGACCGATGCGATATACGGCACGTTGTCCGACCGATAGAAAGAAAGCCCGACCCCGGCGCGGATGCCCTGCGATGCCGAACGGATCTGCTTGTATTCCTGTGCGGTATAATAAGCGGAATAGCGATCGAGCAGACTGTTCGCCATGATCTCCACGTAATCGTCGGTTTCTTCGAGATAATATTTTTTATAGTAATCGAGCACGAAACGCAGGCTCGACAGATCCGGTTCCGTCAGATTGCGGGTGAAATACCCTGCAAAATACACGCCGACAAGCAACGCGAGAAACAGAAGAACGGATATTACTTTTTTTGCTTTTGACATTATAGTCCCTCCTGATTTCGCCCCGATCCGATCCCGGACGTTATCAGCCTAACAGTTTATACAGGATCGTGATCAGGCGGAACGTCACGGCATCCTGAAACTTACGGATGTCAAGCCCTGTGGAACGGGCGATCTTATCGAGACGGTACATCAGAGTGTTTCTGTGCATGTATAAATTTCGAGAAGTTTCGCTCACGTTCAGGTTGCTGCACAAAAACTCTTCCGCCGTACCGATCATCTCCGCGTCGCCGAAAATGGTTTTCGCTTCCGGTTCGAGAAGAATATCGAGAAATTCCTGCAATTTGTATTTCGGCAGATCTTCGAGCATGCGGACGAGGATGAAATCCTTATACGTGGTAACGGGTGACTTCGTATCGAACGTCCAGCCCGTTCTCACGGAAGAAACCGCCTGCTGATAGGAAACGGAACATTCCGAAAAACTTTTTACCGTGCTTCCGATCCCGATCTTTACCGCGATGCCGAGCTCCTCCTCGATGGACTGCACGAGAGTGAACGCATAATCCGTAATGGACTGATATTCGTTTTCCGCCGTAACGGCATCCTGAAAACGGATATAGGCGATCGAAGTTTCGTCCACCGCACCGATCTTATCAGCCTCGTTCGACTTAAAGTTTGTCAGAAAGTTGAGCGCGTCCCCTTGTTTTCCTTCGGGCGCCATGATCACAAGCACGCAACAGGGGGTATCAGATATCCCGTATTTCCGCATATACTTCTGGATCTGTATCCCGCTGCTCTCCCCGAGAACGATGTTTCTGAGACTGTCTCCCTTTCCGCCCGAAGCTTCGCGGATCACGCTGCTTTCAAGCAAAGTCGCGATCAGCGCGGCGAACCCGCGTTCCGCTTCGCCGTCTCCCTCGATGTAACCGATATAGTTTTCCGACTTTCTGCGAAAACGAAAATACGTTTTTTTCCGTATGGAATCGGGCATCACGCCCACAACTTTGTATTCCGGCTTGTCCGGCAGATCGCCTTCCTTCGTCGAATAAAACTTTTCGTCCGTCTCGGAAATCACGCCGACGTCCTTTCCGATTTTGTTTCTGATCAGCCCGAGTATTTCGACCAATTCGTACTCCATCTCTTTTGCTCCCGATTTATTCCTGCAATGCCTCTTCTATCAGGCTAAGCCTTTTTGCCGTTTCCTCTCCGCCCGCACTTTCACCGAAATAAGCCATGCGCCAGCGGTAAAACAGATTATACGCCCGTTCGATTTTCTTTTTTTCCTTAGCGGAAACAGAATCGTAAATAAGCTCAAAATTTCCGTTATTATCTTTAAAAACAGAAGAAATTCTGTCGTATGAAATACCGTTTTCTTTTAAGCTTCGCTTCACGTAAGCCGCTAAGTCCGCCAATGCGAACAGGATCGCGTCTCCGCTCGTTTTTTCGTCGCGCTTTTCTTCGATCCTTCTGCAGATCTCCGTTCCGGAAACGCGCCTGTCCGAAGGGATGCCGATTCCGTACGCCTCGCCGAAAATGCGCGCCCTTTCGCCGTCGTCCGCGGTTTCCGTTGCGGAAAGAACCGCCGCGGCAAAAAGTTTCCCCTTCGCTCCGGAAACGAGCAATCCTTTTTCCCTCGGGAAAATTCCGATCCTCTCTTCCCGGTAAGAAAACGAAACGCCGTCGTAAAGCTCGCCGTAACAGGCTTTCGGCGCCTGACGGTGAATTTCGTTACAGAGGAAGGAATAGCCCCCGCCCGGCGCGGTAAACGCCCCGAGCCCGCCCGGAAACCAGCAACGCTTTTCAAACAGTGCTTCTTTTGCGAGAGCGTCTACCTTGTCGTTGAAAAAGTGATTGCTGTGCCCTTTTACCTTACGGAAAGTAATATCGATATATCCGGTAAATTTCTTCAGTTCCCCGAGGTAAAAAGAAGAAACCGACCCCGTCGCTTTCCATCTTTTTTCCGCCCATGCGGCAAGCCCCTCGTAATCGTGATAAACAATGAGTTTCGGATAGCCGTTCAGATAAGCCCAGCGCAGAGCGGCGAGAACGCCGAGCACTTCCCCCGCCACGTTGCGGGTCGGAAGGAAAGACGGATCGTCCCCTCTTCCGCTCAGCAGGATCTCTTTCCCGTCCGGCGCGATCCCGACCACGCCGTAAGAATACGCCCCGACCGATTCTTCGAAACTTCCGTCGGTAAAAGCAACGGCGTACCCTTCGCGCACGTCCTGCGAAACGCGGTCGGAATAATAGTCTTCTCCCGCCAGAAAAGCATTCGCTTCTTCTCTGGTGGAAAAGCTTTTATAGCGATACCCTTTTCTTCCTTCGAGAAAAGCTTTGCATTCGTCCCACGTTTCGAATATTCTGTTTTCTTCGCCTTTGGCGGCGTAAAACTTTTTCGCCATATTACTTATGTTATAAACGGTCTTTTCATCAGCCGTCTTCGCCGGCGGAAATAAAATATTCGCCGTTTTTCTCTTCAATCAGTCCCTGTCCGCAAAGTTTATCGAGCTCGGAACCGATTGCAAACAGGATATTATCCCCCACGCGCGCATAGCCGAGCAGCTTTGCGACCGTGCGGCAGATGCCCGTTTTATCGACCCCTACGCCGCGCAGAACCGTTTTGTAAATGCCGTCCGCAAGTTCGGAAGGATGCACGTAACGGATCTCCCGTTCGATCCCTCCTTTTTCGTATCTGCGAAGAGGGATCATCGCTTTCAGGTCGATAAAGTAAAACTCTCCTACCTTCTTCGCTTTCTTTACCTTTTTCATGCGGGAAGCGAAATCCATTTTCACCACGGATGTGATTTTATCCTTTCCGAACACGGGAAGAATCCGTTTCAGTAAAAATTCTTCATGGATCGGCGCTTCTTTTTCGAGGATCGCCATGATCAGGTTTTCGAAATTTTCCGTTTTCCTGTATTCCTCAAGCAACGCGGCGGTATCCGCGCTTTCATACACGGGGAATACCGTTTTTACCTGTTCCGGAACTTTCACGTCGAGGAAAGTCGGCTTTTCCTCCGTTTTTTCTTCTTTCGGTCGGCGGACCTTTCCTTCCTTTCCCGCATGCGCGTCGAGAAAGGCGATCAGCGCATTTTTTTCCACGGCGGGGTTTTTCACCCATTCCGCCGTCCAGATACGGTAATAGTTCCAGCCGAGCGAAGTCAGGATCTGCGCGCGCAACCTGTCACGGTCGCTCGTCGTTCCGCTCTTTTCGTACGTTTCCCCGTCGCATTCCACGGCGGCAAAGAACGCGCCGCTCTTCGGTTTCGAAACGGCAAAGTCGATTTTATAAGAAGAAGACCCGTAATTTCTTTCAAAGGAATAACCCGCCCGCACGATCGTTTTCTCGATATCTTCGAGAACGGCTGTGCCCTCGCCGGAGCGGCGTGCTCTGAGCGACGCCATGCCCTTTTCGGCAAACATCAGATAATCTCTGAGATAAGAAACTCCTTTTGCCTGCGTTTTCGTCGGGTCGAAATCTTCTGCTTTTACGGAAGAAACGACCTGCACGTTATATTTCGCCCTCGTTACGGCAACGTTCAGCCTTCTTTCGCCGCCGTCGCGGTTCAACGGTCCGAAGTTGTGATAAAACTTCCCGTCTTTGTCTCTGCCGTAGCCGACGGAGAAAATAATCACGTCGCGCTCGTCCCCCTGAACGGTTTCGAGATTTTTCACGAAGAACGGAAAGGGCTTGCTCTTGTCAAAAAAGGTTTCGAAGGAGCGGTCTGCTTTCCGTTTCGCGGCGATCGCCTTGATCACTTCGTCCTGCTGGGAAGAACCGAACGCCACCACGCCGAGACTGCGCTCGGGGTATTTTCTGAAATTTTCGAACACGAGGTCGGCAACCGTTTTCGCTTCCGTCGGGTTCGACTTCGTCGTGCGGGAGAAAACGCCGTTTTCGCAGTAGTAAAAATCTACGCCGAAGCCCTTTTCCGCCGTTCTTGCCGAAGGGAACGTAACGAGATTCCCGCCGTAGAAATAGCGGTTGGAAAAGGCGATCAGGTCCTCCGAGCGGCTTCTGTAGTGCCAGCGAAGGAAAATCTGCGGCATGGCGGACGCGCACAGATCGAGAACGGACTCGAAGGATTCCACGTCGTCGGCGTCGTCCTCTTCATTTTCGCCGCCGTTGATGCCCGCGCGGAAAAAGTCGGAAGGAGGCATCTGACGGCTGTCTCCCACAACGATAAGCTGTTTCGCCCGGTAGATCGCGCCGAGGGCGTCCCACGGGAAGATCTGCGAAGCCTCGTCGAAGATAACAACGTCGAACTTACAGCTCTTGTCGGTCAGAAGGGTGCTGACGGAAAGCGGAGACATGAGGAAACAGGGTTTTAACGTCTGCACGAGCTCCGTCATCGTTTCGAGCAGTCTGATCACCGGCATCTGTTTTCTTTTCTTGAAATATTCCTTTTTCAGGAGCGCAACCTGACTTCCCGCGGAAGAAAAATCCGCCGAGGGTTTCAAGGCAAGCAGTTCCGCCGCGATCTTCGCACGGTTTACCTTCGTGCGGAGTTTATCCTTTTCGGAAAACCGTTCCACGGCGAGATCCTGGCGGGATCTCGTGAATTCCCGGAACACTTTGTCGTTCGTTAAAAGATAATCCGCCCATTCGCCGTAATACCGTTTTTTAAAGGCGGGGATCAATTCGTTTTCCTTTACGTGCAGGCGGATACAGTCATCCACAAACCCGCGGAGCGAAAGGGAATCAAGCCGTTTCAACAAATCGTAAAAAGCCGTATAATTTACGATTTTATCTATATTTTTTGCGTAATAGGAAAATCTGTGGCAAAGAGAAGAAAGGGTGAGCGACGAAAAATCGGGCTCGTCTTTCAGAAAGAGGGAAACGCATTCGCCGTAAGCCGATTTCCCCTTTTCCATCAGTTTGAACACGGGGGCGAGTTCTCTCGATCTGCCGTAAAACGCCTTCCATTTCTCTGCCGGAAACGCGGTGACGAAAGCGAAGGTTTCCTCGTCTTCGTTTAAAGTGCGGAAGGCGTCGGAAAGTCGTTTTGCCCTGCCGTCCGTCATTCTTCCGAGTTTCACGCGGAGAAGAGCAAGCATTTTCTTTCCGCAATCTTCCCTTTTTTCCGTAAGCGCGGCGCGTTCGGTCCCCTTTTCGGCAAGCGATTTCATAAGGGAAAGATCGATCTCCGCTTCTTTGTCTTTCCGGCAATTTCTGATCGCTTTGACGTCGTTTTTGAAATCGGCGGAAAGCCTGCCGAATAATCTGTCGTATCTGCCGTTACAGCGGTCCGAAAGAGCTTTGAAATCGATTTCAAACACCGCGGGCTCGTAAGCTTCGCCGATCTCTTTTTCGATGGCGGCGATCTTCTCGCCGCCCAAAAGGTATTCTTCCGCAAGTCCGGTAAGCTCTTTCGCTCCGTTTCCCGTGAAAAACGATTTTTCGGCAACGTTGATCGCAGCGAAATCGGCGATAAAAGTCGCGATTCTTTCGTAAGTTACGATATCTTCGATCGCAAACCCGAATTTTTCGTTCAGTTCGGTCGCGATCTCGCACGCGCTGTCTGTATATTCGGATGCCGCCGCGAAAACTTTCGCATAGCGTTCGGAAGTTTTCCCGTCTGGCGATTTCATCTTGAACCCATACCAGCCGCAGGTGTGGTAATCGTACCCCGTAAAAGAAAGAAAACGAATGTATTCCTCGAGCGCGACGATCGCGTTCAGGCGGTAATTTTCCCCTTTTCTTCCGATCTCTTCGAAACGGTAGGTAACGTCTCTTTCGCCGGACAAGCCGATCACTTCGGAGAACACTTCGTACGGGGTAAGCCCGAGCGATTTGATTTTCGTGTGCAGTTCTTTACAATAGCCGTCAAGGCGATTTTTTTCTTCGTTATAATCCTTCATCACGGCGTCCGCTTTTTGCGAAACGACCGCTTTGTTCTGCCCGAGCGTGCGGTATAATTCGTCGATCACTTCCCGCTTGCTCGTCATGCTGCTGTGCAGTTCCAGACAAAAATCGCTCAGCCCCGCGTTTTTCAGATTCCCGTATACCACGTTGAGAGCCGCAAGCTTTTCGGAAACGAATAAAACCTTTTTTCCGTCGGACATAAATTCCGCGATAATGTTAGTAATTGTCTGCGATTTTCCCGTTCCGGGCGGTCCCTGTAGAACGAAACTTTCCCCCGTTTTCGCACGGGCGATCGCCTTTAACTGCGAAGAGTCCGCATCCACCACGTTTTTGATTTCGTCAAAGGAAACGTTATTTTCGGGCAAAGTTTCGAAAGATCCGACCTCCCTTGCCTCTTCCCGGGAAGAAGCCTGCAAGATCTTCCGCACGTTTTCGTTTTTCAGGGCTTCGTCCTCGTTGTCGCAAAGGTCGCGGTACATATTCATTTTCAAAAACGAATAGATGCCGACCGTGCAAAGTTCTTCGAGAATAAATCCCGTTTTCGAAAGCGACTGACGCACGCGGGCGAAATACTGCCCGAGCGTTTCTTCTTCGTAACCCTTTTCCGCATAAGCGGGCAGAACAATTCCGTAATCGGATTTCAGTTTGTATACGAGCGTCGGATTGGTCTCCGCCTCGTCTCCCGCCGCGCCGACTTTGAAGGACGAACCGACTTTCGTCAGTTTTACCGGCAACAGAACCACGGGAGAATGATAGGTAAACTCCTCGTCGAACTTATCCTTCCATACCAGCATTCCGAAGGTCGCGAACAGCACGTTGATGCCGCGCTCTTCCATTACCCCCTCGCCGTAAGAGGCGATGCCTTCGAGTATTTTATCCGTTTCGCATCCCTTATTGAAAGCGAGGATCTCCGCCGAAGACATTCCGTCCTCAAGCGCGGATACGAGATCTTTATCTTCCACGAAATTCGACTTATCCGCCTTTGCCCTTACACCCTCTATCTTCAACTCCGAAACATAACGATCTACGGGGTAAAATTTCATCGTCTGCTCGTTCATGAGAGACGAAAAAATCATTTCCGCCTTCGGGCAAAGAAGTTTCAGCGTTCTCTGCCTGAATTCCGTACAATCCAACAGTTTATTTCCTCGGTCGACGTCCAGAAGTTTTTCTTTCCACTTTTCCAATATCGCATTCATAAACGCCATGTCCTGTAAAATATTTCCCTTTTGTTCTTTCCGCAAAACACCCCGCCTTCGGGTAACCTGCGGAACAAAAAGCTTCCTTTTTATTTTAACATACCTCGGAAAAAATTTCAATCGCTTAAGGCGGACTTTTTTGTTTTCACAAAAAACACAGAAAACGCTTTCCGGGCGTTTTTGCAAGCGACAGGTTCTCCCGCATACTATAGTATTGACAACAAACGCCGTATATTATATCCGTTTGTGATTTTTACTGTTTTTTCTCTTTGATTTTATTCTGAAAAAAAGAAAATTTGCGGATAATTTCTTGTGAAATTCTTTTAAATGTGCTACAATGTTCTTGCGTTTCGGGAATACGGGATCCGTTTCCCGGGCGACAATGAAAAAAAAGGAGGTCAACGTACGATGGAAGAAAACGAAAACAAAGAAAAAGTCGTCGACGAAACCGAAGACGAACAGGATCTTCCCGAAAAAAGAGACTATGAAGAAGAACTGCTGAAAATTATCAAGAGTGACGAACCTCCGCAACAAATTGCCGAAAAACTCGAAGATTACCACGAAAACGATATCGCCGCCATTCTCTGCAAGCTGACTAAAGCGGAGAGGATCAAGCTGTACAAACTGCTCGGCGTGGAAAAGGTTTCCGAGATCTTCGCCTATCTCGACGATGTTGAAGAATATATCGGCGAACTCGATTCCGAGAAAGCCGCCGATATTATCGAAAGCATGGACGCCGACGACGCGATCGACGTTCTCGACGAACTGGAAGACGAAAAGAAAGAAGAGATCATCCAGCTCATGGAGAAAGAGTCTGTCGAAGACATTCAGCTGATCGATTCTTACGACGACGATATGATCGGCAGCAAGATGACGACGAACTACATCGCCATCGAAAAAGATCTGTCCGTGAAACAGGCGATGCGTTCCGTTATTTCGCAAGCCGCCGAAAACGACAACATCACAACGATTTATGCCCTGAATAAAGACAACACCTTTTACGGCGCGATCGAACTTCGCGATCTCATCCGCGCGCGCGTTGATACCCCGCTCGACGATATCATTACCACCTCTTATCCTTACGTTTACGCAAAAGAAACGGTTTCCGAGTGTATCGAACAGTTAAAAGGCTATTCGGAAGATTCTATTCCCGTTTTACGAAGCGACAATGTTCTGATCGGCGTTATCACCTCGTCGGACGTTGTGGAAGTCGTGGACGAAGAACTCGGCGACGATTACGCAAAACTCGCCGGATTAACGGAAGAAGAAGATATCCGCGAACCTCTTTTCAAAAGCATGCGGAAACGGATTCCGTGGCTGCTCGCCCTGCTCGGGCTCGGGCTTTGCGTCAGCGGGATCATTCTGAAATTTCAGGAATCGATCCCCGCGTCTCTCGTCGTTCTTTACACCTTCCAGTCTCTCATTCTCGATATGAGCGGCAATACGGGAACACAGAGCCTCGGCGTGACGATCCGCGTTTTAAGCGACGAAGAGCTGACGCGAAAAACCATGCTCCGGTTTATCCTGAAAGAGCTGCGCGTAGGGCTTTGCAACGGTCTTGTGATCGGATTGCTCGCCTTTGCCTTAGTCGGATGCTATCTCACGTTTTTAACCGATACGACCGCCCTGCACGGTCAGGGCATCGGTTTCGAAGTTTCGGCTTGTATCGGAATTTCTCTTGTCTGCGCCATGATGATCGCCAGTCTCGACGGATCGATCATTCCGATCCTGTTCAAGAAAATCGGGATCGACCCCGCAGTCGCATCCGGCCCGCTGATCACAACGGTGAACGATCTCGTTGCCGTATGCACCTATTACGGCTTATCTCTCCTGCTTTTCGTGAAGCTCGGTCTCTTTGCGTTTGCGGGATAGAACAGAACCAAATTTCCATAGGCTTAGCATTCGCTATCCCTAATAAAAGAAAATGCGCCCTTTTGTTTTGTCTCGTAAATAAAAGGGCTTTACTTTAAAAGGAAGATTATGCAAACGGAAAAACAAGGATCTTCGAAACGAAAATTCAACAAGGAATTCCTGATTTTTTACATCGAGCAACTCCTCGGCATTTTCGCTCTTATGCTCGGGTATCTGATCGGTGTACGGCTACCTTTTGTTGCAGACCTGGTTGCCGGCGGTATCATCGCACTCGCATCGATCGTATATTGCATGGTTCAGCACGATAACGACCGGAATATTTACGGATATATCAACCCCGTAGTCGTCTCGTTTGCTTGCGGAATGGCAATATCGGCTTATTTTGCAAAATACAAAATCAATTTGTTTTTCGGTAATTACCCTGTTTTTCTGATGACGGTAAGCGTTGTCACGCTGAATTTATTTCTTTTATTTCTCAGTTCGAAAGCAAAAGGGTCTCTTTTCCTGATCACGAATATTCTCTCGGCTCTGATGAATGTTGCAACAATCGTATTTGCGATCATTGCCTTGTGTAAAAAGAGCAACGATGCTTTAACACGCGCACATTACATCGAATTCGGTCTTATTTTTCTTTTTCTCGGTCTTGTCGTTCTCGGCGAAACAATTTATCTTTTGTTCGGCGGCGAATGCCGGGTAATGCTCAATCTATTCTGGGTAATCGCATTTTTCCTTGTTTTTCTTGTCGTTTTACTGCTTGTTGCCGGAGACGGATGCGACGGGTGCGGAGACGGATGTGATTGCGGCGGCGACTGTGACTACCGCGGTCCCGGCAAAAAATTAAAAAACCGTACCGTCACTCCGATCCCGCCTTCCTATCCGGATAAACCGATATAAAAACGGACTTCGATCCGTAAAAACAATTTTTTCATTCTGTCCCGACCGGATAAGCCACCCCCGGAAAGAATCTTGAAATGACAGGCACTCTGTTGGATGATATGCCTTGAGAACCCCTCGGCTGCGCCCCCTTTTGTCAACTTCGTTAGACTCCTTCCATGACGCGCCCCGGTTTACCGCAAAGCCGACATCTCCCCCTACGATGAGCGATTTTTATCTTTTTCCGGGCAAAGGGGCAGAAATTTGTCTGTTTCATTGCGTAAAACCATATCATTTTGTGATCCTTCCCGGGTGTGCTTTTTCAGTTGGGTCAGGATGACAAAATGATATGGTTTTTCTTATAAGGGCGAAAACATACCTTGAAATTCTGCAAGAAGCGATCTCCGGATGACAAGGCATACTATAAAATCATTCGGGAAATTATCGCAAATTTCATTCTCGTCATCCTGAGCCGACCCCGCAATTCTCCCCGCGAAGGATCTGAGAATGAGATTTTTATTTTTCAAACAGATCGTCATAGGCTTAGCATTCTCCGAATAACAACAAGGCATACAAAAAGAACCGTTGAAAACAACGGTTCTTTTTATGAGTCCTATTCAAATCAGTCTTTATTGATAAGATCGCTGAGGGAAACGCCGCCGAGACCGCCTTCGTTCCATTCTCTCGGACCTTCGTCTTCCGACTTTTCTCTTCTCGGCTTTCTCTGCTTCTCTTCGCCGTTTTCTTCGTCGGCTTTCTTATCTCCTCTTCTGGATCTCGTAACGCCTTCCGGAGCGGGAGTAAGAGCCTTGATGGAAAGGGTCATCTTTTCTTTCTCGACGTCCATATCGAGGATCTTCGCTTCAACTTCGTCGCCGACTTTCAGAACGGAAGTCGGGTTCTCAAGCCATTCGTGCGAGATCTGGGAAACGTGAACGAGACCGTCGATTCCTTTTTCCACTTCGACGAATGCGCCGAAGCTCACGATTCTTACGACTTTACCCTTAATGGTTTCGCCGATCGCATATTTATCTCCGGCAAGCTGCCAGGGCTTCGGCTGAAGCTGTTTATAACCGAGAGAAACCTTCTTGGATTCTTTATCGCATTTAAGAACTTTAAATTCGTATTTCTTGCCGATTTCAAGCACGTCCGCAGGAGTAGCCGCGTTCGTCCAGGACAGATCGGAGATATGAGCAAGGCAATCGAAACCGTTCACGTCGACAAATGCGCCGAACGCAGCGAAACGAACAACCGTTCCTTCCACGACGTCTCCTTCGTGAATGTTCGCGAAGAATTCTTCTTCTTTTGCGGCTTTCGCAGCGTCTCTTTCCGCTTTTTCGGCTTCGAGGATCACTCTCTGCGAGCCTACGATCTGCTTTCTTCTGCCGGTGTTTTCGATCTTTTCCGCTTTTAAGCGAAGGGTCTTTCCGACGTATTTTTCAAGGTCTTTCACATAGCCGATTCTGATCTGAGACGAAGGAACAAACACTTCGTAGCTGCCGAGCTTACCGGTAAGACCGCCCTTGTTGAATCCCGTGCAGGTAACGGTGAAGATTTCGCCGTTCTGGATCTTGGCGATCGCTTCCTCTTCTTCTTTCTGCTGCTTGATGGCTTTCTGAGACAATACAACGGGGTTAAGCCCGACGATCATGACTTCGATATCTTCACCGACTTTTGCGGCATATTCCGCTTTGTCATAGCTTTCGCAATCGATCTCGTCTTTGGGAAGAAGAATTTCTTTCTTCGTGTTGTTGATGTACAGAGCCAAGCCGTCATCGGTAGCGGACGAAATCGTCGCAACAACTTTCTGACCTCTTCTGAACTTAAGCTGTTCGTCGTCCATCGCGGTCAGCGCTTCTTCCATCGCATTTGAGCTTTTTACTTCAGTTTTTACTTCCGTATTTTCTTCCATTTTTAAGAAAACCTCCATTGATTGTTCATCGGGCGTCGATGCCCCTGTAACAATACCTACCTTTTTAAAATTTTTAAATTTTTTTAAATCGAGCTCATCAGGATTTGAAATGAAATATACATAATTGCAATTTCCTTGACAAATTCTCATCAGTTTCTTAGTATTGCTACTATTTTTGCCACCGACAACAACCATTGCATCACAGGTTTTTGACAATATTTCTGCCTCTTCTTGACGCTCTCTTGTAGTATAGCAAATTGTCGGAAAAACTTCAAGCGTTTTAAGGGTAAGATTACCAAAAAATTTCAAAATTTCCTGAAATTTTTCTTCCGAATAGGTCGTTTGGGACACAAGACACACTTTTTCGAACTTTTTAAAATCGATATCGCGGTAGTTTTCGTCGATCACGATCGCCGAGTTTCCGCACCAGCCGTTGAGCCCGATCACCTCGGGATGCGTCTTTTCCCCCGTAATCACGATCTGATACCCTTTCGCGTAATAATCCTGCACGATCTTCTGCGTCCGCATGACGAACGGACACGTGCAGTTGATCACTTTCAGATTCTTTTTTTCAAGGTCTTCGAGAACTTTTTTCCCGACCCCGTGCGAACGGATGATCAGCGTTCCGGAAGAAACCTCGTCCGGAGAATCGATCACTTTCGTACCGAGCGATCGTATTTTCTTCACCACCGTTTCGTTGTGGATGATCTCGCCGAGAATATATACCCCCTCGCCGTAAACGGAATACGCCGTTTCCACCGCTTTTCTCACGCCGGGGCAAAACCCGTGATAGCGGGAAAGGATCACTTCCCTCATCTTTTCTTTTCTCCGACGATCTTTTTGAGTTCTTCTCTCGTTTCCGTCATTTTTTCAAGCATGAACTCTCTCAGTTTTTCGTTCAGATCGCTTCCCGCATGTTCCGCGGAGAAAGAGGAGAAATCGAAGGGCTTTCCGATCATGAGATAGTTTTTATGAAACTTTCTGTAACGGGAAAGCATGACGACGGGCACCACCGAGACCTTTGCCTTATACGCGATAAGCGCCGCCCCGCCTTTGATGTCCATAAGTTCCTCGCCTTTTCTGTTTCGTGTGCCTTCGGGAAAAATAACGAGATTGTCGCCCCGTTTTAAAACGGCGAAACACTCTTTCAGCGAGGAAAATTCCGGCTTTTCGCGGTCGATGGGGATCGCGCCGTATTTGCGGAAAAGCCATGCGCGGAATTTGCTTGCGAACCATTCTTTTTTCGCGAGCATATACGGTTTCTTTTTAAAGATGTCGGATACCACTACGACGTCGATCGCGCCGTAATGATTGCATATCGTGACGAAACCGCTTTTTTCGGGCAGATTCTCTTTGCCGAAAACCTTATGCGGATAGCAGATATGGTAAAACAGCATGACGAAAAAGCGTGAAATGCGGTAAACCATGCCTTACTTCTCCTCTATATTTCCGATCACGAAATCAACGACCTCTTCCGGCGACATGGAGGACGTATCGAGAAGAACGGCGTCCTTTGCGCGGACGAGAGGAGAAAACGCCCTGTGACTGTCGTTATAGTCCCGTTCGACGATCTCCTTATATACGGTATCGAACTCCACTTTCTCGCCCTTTGCCGTCAGTTCTTTAAACCGGCGTCCGGCACGGATCTTCGGATCCGCCGTGACGAAAAATTTATACTTCGCGTCGGGCAGGACGAAAGAACCGATATCCCTTCCGTCCAGCACGCAGTCCGTCTGCTTTGCGATCTTTCTCTGCATTTCCACCATTTTTTCGCGGACGCAGGGGTGCGCGGATACGGCGGAAGCAAGCATGGAAACGTCAGGCTTCCGGATCTCGTCCGAAACGTCTTCCCCGTCCAGAAACGTGTGCTGCGCGCCGTCGATATAGCGGATCCCGAGGTCGATCGTACCGATAAAAGACTTCACCGCCTCTTCGTCCGTCGCGGCTATGCCGAGTTTTTTGCATTTTAAACCGCAGGCGCGGTACATCGCCCCCGTATCGAGATATAAAATATCGAGTTTCTTCGCGATCGCTTTCGCAACCGTGCTCTTCCCGCTGCCCGCGGGTCCGTCCAGACAAACGTTGATCATTTCGTCTCCTCCCTGAGATGTTTCGCCTTCCCGAGATACACGGGAACGACGTTTTCTTTTTTTCCTTCCGCATAGGCGATCACGCGGATACATTTGGGAAGCCCCCCTTTCACGTCCGGCTCTACCCCGGAAAAAAGGGCGACGGAACCGAACCCGTTCAGTCTTGCCGCCGTGGCGGGATAAACGGAAACAAGATCTTTCGTCTGCGTGAAATGCAGACTGATCAGTTCCGACGGCGTGATGCCGTTTTCCTTCATGACGGCGTTCAAAAGTTCCTTCGTCGCCTCGAATATCTCTTCGCGGCAATCGTTTTCCACGGTCGTCGCGCCTCTGATCGCATACATAATCTGTTTTATCTTCCTTTCTCTGTTTTTTCCGCACGGTTTCCCGCGTTGCCCGCCGCATATGCGGTGCATGCGGCAACGGAAATGTTGAATCCGCCCGTTAAGGCGTCCGTATCGATCACTTCCCCCGCGAAATAAAGCCCTTTCACGAGTTTGCTTTCCATCGTTTTCGGATCGATCTCCTTCACGCTTACGCCGCCCGAAGTGACGATTGCCTCCGCGATGTCTCTCAGAGACGCAGGAAACATTTTAAACGCTTTGATCGCGTTCAGAAGAGATCTTCTCTCTTCCGCCTTCAGGCTGTTGTTCGGCGTATCTCCGTTCACGCCGGATGCGGCGATCACGACGGGGATCATCGACTTCGGCAGAAGATCGTCGAGGGAATTTTTCAATTTTTTGTTTTTATACTTTGTGAAATCGCGCAGGATCCTGTCGTCGAGCTGTTTTTCGGTGAGCGCCGGTTTCATGTCGAGAACGAGCATCCCCTGCGAAAGATCGGTTTTGTTTAAAAAGCTCGAAGCGGACAGGACGATCGGACCGGACACGCCGAAATGAGTAAACAGCATTTCGCCGAAATCGGAATAGATCTTTTTCCCGCCCGAAAAGACGGTAAGGCTCACGTTTTTTAAAGTAAGCCCCTGCACTTCCTTGTAAAAATCGCCTTTCAGGTTGATCCCCGTGAGCGCGGGTTTCGGCGGCACTACGGTATGCCCCGCAAGTTCGGCAAAACGATAACCGTCGCCGTCGCTCCCCGTGGCGGGATAACTCTTTCCGCCCGTACAGACGATCGCAGCGTCACAGGCGATTCTTTCCTTATCGGTGGTAACGCCGGTTATTCTGCCGTCCGAAACGTCGACGGAAAGCACTTTCTCGTTCAGGCGGATCTTCACGCCCGCTTCGCGCGCATAAGCTTCGAGTGCGCGGATAATATCGCTCGACTTATCGCTTACGGGAAACACTCTGCCGCCACGTTCCGTTTTGAGCGGGACTTTCCGGGAAAGCCATTCTTTAAATTTTTCGGGCGGAAAACGGTATGCCGCCCCCGTCAGAAAGCGGGCGTTCGTCACGACGTTTTTCAGAAAGCCGTCTACGTCGCAATCGTTTGTAACGTTACATCTGCCCTTCCCCGTAACGTACAGTTTTTTCCCGAGCTTTTCGTTCTTTTCGATCAGGAGGACGTCGTCTCCGTTCAACGCCCTGAAACAGGACGAGATCAGCCCCGCCGCGCCTCCGCCGATCACGACCGTTTTCATAACAGCTCCTTTCCGGCGTATTTTCCGACGACGGAGAGATCCGTTCTGTCATACAGGATCGGTGTCACGGTAACGAAACCTTGTTTCGATAACGTTACGTCCGTCTCTTCCGCCGTTTCCTCCCGCTCGATCGGGTCGCCGATCAGACGGTAAGCATTGCCCCCGCGGGATATGTATTCGTCGGAATATTTCTGAATTCCGAGCGGGCAAAGCCTTGCCCCTTTTATTTGTTCCGAAGGCAGATTCGGCATGTTTACGTTCAACGTGTAACGGTAAGAAAACAATTTTTCAAGTTCCGGGAAAATGTTTTTTACGATCTTCCGGTTTTCGGCAAAAAGATAATCTCCCGAAGCTACGTTGGAAAACGCGACGGAAGGCACGCCGAAATAATTGCCCTCGAGCCCCGCCGCGACCGTCCCGGAATACGTGGTGTCGCTGCCGAGATTCAAGCCGTGATTGATGCCGGAACAAACGAGTTCGAAGGGCTTTTCCGCAAAATTATGAAAAGCGAATTTCACGCAGTCCGCCGGAGTGCCGCTTAAGGAATAAGCAGGATAACGGTCGGATATTTTCTCTTCCTTTAAACAGACGTCTCTATGAATGGTTAAAGAATGAGAAAACCCCGAACGGTTTCCGTCCGGTGCCAGTACGAAAATTTCATGTTTTTCCGACAGTACGTCGGCGAGGGCTTTCAAGCCCTCTGCCGAGATGCCGTCGTCATTGGTGACAAGGATCCTCATACGGGATAAACCTTGTTTCCGTTTTCCGCGAGATCTTTGTCGATCCCGCTGTTTTTCGCCATTCTCCATTTGAAGAAGTTCACCGCCACTTCGTTGAAGAGCGCGTAGGACAGAACGTCTTCTTCCTGCGTGTAATACTGCATCATTTCCGATTTATACTTCTCGTATTCGGGAGCGATGAGATCCGCAGGTCTGCAGGTCACGAGCTTTTCGTTGCCGACGATCTTCTTCATCACGTCCGGATCGGGATCGGCGGGAAGCTTGCCGTACTCTCCTTTGAGAAGAGCTTTGAATTCTTTCGTGACCATCTTGTATCTCTCTCCGCTCAGCACGTTGAGCACCGCCTGCGTGCCGACGATCTGGCTGGACGGCGTGACGAGCGGCGGATAACCGCAGTCCTTTCTCACGTTGGGAACTTCGGCAAGCACTTCGTCGAGCTTGTCGAGTTTGCCCTGCTGTTTCAGCTGATTCATCAGGTTGGAAAGCATGCCGCCCGGGACCTGATAAATCAGGGTGTTGATGTCGATCTTCCTCACGTTCGGGTTCAGAGAACCGGATTTTTCGAGCTGCGCCGCAACCGTTTTGAAATAGTTGGTGATCGGAACGAGTTTGTTCAGATCGATCCCGGTATCGTAAGGCGTACCCTTCAGCGTTGCGACGAGAGGTTCCGTAGCGGGCTGAGAAGTACCGTTGCCGAGGGCGGAAATTGCCGTGTCGACGATATCGCACCCCGCCTCGATGGCTTTCAGGTTGACCATATCCCCCGTACCCGTCGTATTGTGGGTGTGAAGGTGGATCTTCGTTTCCGGTTTCAGTACGGCTTTCATGCTCTTGATAAGGTCGTACGCCGTATACGGAAGAAGAAGGTTCGCCATGTCTTTCAGACAGATGTTGTCCGCACCCATCGATTCGAGCGTCTTCGCGAGTTTTACAAAATATTCGTTCGTATGAACGGGGCTCGTGGTGTAAGAAATGGTCGCTTCGCACACGCCGCCGTATTTCTTGATGGCTTTCATTGCCGTTTCAAGGTTTCTCACGTCGTTAAGCGCGTCGAAAACACGGATGATCGTCACGCCGTTTTTAATGGAATATTCTACGAATTTTTCCACCACGTCGTCCGCATAGTGCTTGTAGCCGAGCAGGTTCTGCCCGCGGAGAAGCATCTGAATGGGGGTCTTTTTCAGGTGGCTTTTCAGGATACGCAGTCTTTCCCACGGATCCTCGTTCAGAAAGCGCAGGCAGGAATCGAACGTCGCCCCGCCCCAGGCTTCGAGAGAATAATATCCGATGTCGTCCAGCTGATCGAGAGCGGGCAACATCTGTTCGAGCGTCATTCTCGTAGCGGCTTGCGACTGATGCGCGTCGCGGAGAATGGTATCGGTAATCAAAACTTTTTTAGCCATAATTCAATAATATCTCCTTCCTTAGCCGAACAGAGCGAGAAGTACGCCCGCGGCGATAGCGGAACCGATAACGCCTGCGACGTTCGGTCCCATTGCGTGCATAAGCAAATGGTTGTCGGGATCGGTTTCTCTGCCCACGTCCTGCGAAATTCTCGCAGCCATGGGAACGGCGGAAACGCCTGCGGAGCCGATCAACGGATTGATCTTGCCGCCCGAAAGTTTGCACATGAGTTTTCCGACGAGAAGTCCGCCGACCGTACCCATGCAGAATGCGAGAAGACCGAGCACGATGATGCCGAGGGTCTGCAGAGACAGGAACACGCTCCCCACCGCTTTCGACCCGACCATAACGCCGAGGAAAATGGTGACGGTGTTCATCAGTCCGTTCTGCGCCGTATCGGCAAGTCTTCCGCACACGCCCGATTCCTTCAGAAGGTTACCGAGCATCAGCATACCGAGAAGAGGCATCGCGTCCGGCAGAAGAATACCGACGACGAGAGATACGAGAATGGGGAACATGATCTTCTCGAGTTTGGAGACCTTGCGGAGCTGTTTCATGCGGATGGCTCTTTCCTTCTTCGTCGTGAGAAGGCGCATGATGGGCTTCTGAATGAGCGGAATGAGAGCCATGTAGGAATACGCGGAGATCGCGATGGCGGGAAGAAGCTCTTCCGCGAGTTTCTTCGTCACGTAGATCGCCGTAGGTCCGTCCGCACCGCCGATGATGGCGATCGCAGCAGCCTGAAGGGTCGTGAAATCGAACACGCCGAGATCGCTGAGCGCGACCGCGCCGAAGAACGTGAGGAAAATGCCGAGCTGAGCCGCCGCGCCCATCAGCATGCTCTTAGGATTAGCGATCAGCGGTCCGAAATCGGTCATAACGCCGATCCCGAGGAAGATGATCGGCGGAAAAATAACCCAGTCGACCCCTTTATAGATGTAATAGAAAAGTCCGAAATCCCTGACGACCTGTTCCGTTTCCGTGGAAAGGGCGTAAGCGATGCTGTACTTTCCGTCCGCGCTCAGATGAGCCGTTCCCAGAAGAACGTTTTTCAGAGCGTCTACCGAGGTTTCCGCCGCACCGAATTTCGAGCAGAGTTCGGCGAGCGTACCCCTTGCCACTTCCGAGCCTACAGTGACCGTTTCCGTTCCGATCTCGGTATAATACTCGTTCACGATAAACCCTTTCGTTCCGAAAAGAACGTGGTAAACCCCGGGAATATTGACGATAAACATACCGAAAGCGATCGGAAGCAACAGCAGAGGCTCGAATTTTTTCACGATTGCGAGATACACGAGCACGCAGGCGATCACCAGCATGACGAGATTCTGCCACCCGTAAGTGGTAAAATTCGCCGCAAGGTCGTAAAGCCCGGTGCTTTTCCACAGATTGGAAAGAGATTCGACGATCTCCTGCCCTATCGTGGCGTCGCAAAGCATATGATATCCGAAATTCATGTGTCTCCCCTTTAACCGATGACAGCCATCAGAGCGCCGGTATCGACGTTCGCGCCTTTGTTTACTTTATACGAGATCGTTCCGTCGCAGGGGGCGGTGATATCGTTATCCATTTTCATGGCTTCGAGAACGAGGATCACTTCTCCCTTATTTACGGTCGCCCCTTCCGCAACGGAAAGAGCCTTGATCATTCCCGGCATCGGAGCTTTCACTTTCGTGCCGTTTACGGGTGCGCTTGCCTGCGCTTTCGGCGCTTCCGCCTTGGGTGCCTGCGGCTTGATGTCCGCCACGACAGGCGTAACGCCCGCGGAAGTTCCGACTTCCTCAACGCCTACCTGATACGATTTTCCTTCTATGGTGATAATAAAATTACGCATGATCTGTTCTCCTTAAATTTTTTTGATTTTTCTGACGACGAATTCCGGCTTTGCCTTTTCTCCGTCGTAATACGCGGCGATCGCGGCTACAATCGCGGCTTTGATCTCATCGGGTATCTCGTCTTCTTTCGCCGTTTCGACCGGAGCGGAAGGAAGGGTCATCGTAACCTCTTCGTCCTCATCGTCGTCCGTATCCGCGGCGGCGTTCTTTTTATCTTTCCTCGAAACGATCTTGCCCGAAAGGGTCACGAACAAAATAATGATCGTCATTCCGATGAACACGACGAGCAAACCGAGCACGAGCGTAAACACGCCCCAGGCGGTCAATCCCATCAATAAATTACTCGTTGCCATTTTATTTCACCAACGTCTGCAATGCCGAGATCACATACGGACGGACGAATGCGGGTTCGATGATATTGTCGATAAATCCGCCCTTCGCCGCGTTGATCGGATCGGCGTTTTCTTCTGCATAGCGCTCGGAAAACTCTTCCAGCTTATCCTCTCTGATCTCTCCGAAGCAAACCGCGCTTTCCTTGCCGTCGAACAAAGCGACGGAGCCGGTAGCGAAGGCATAGGAATAATCGACGCCGAGGCTCTTCGCCGCAAAGAGCGTGTAACCGAGACCGACCGCTTTTCCCGTCACGACGGACAGTCTGCGGACGCCTTTCAGCGCGGAAACGAGATTGCAGATCTCTTTCAGCACGACGGTATTCGAAGTTCCGAGATCCGCCTTTAACCCGAGCGTGTTGACGAACGTTACGAGAGGAAGGTCGTAATCGTAAGCGAAATTCGCGAAATGCTTGATTTTAAGAATGTTTTCGAAAGTAAGTTCGACCGCGTTCTCTCCGTTTCCGAAAAGAATGACCGCGGAAGAAATTCCGCCGATACGGCAGATCCCCGTCTTCACTTCCGGGCAGAAATCTTTGTTCGTTTCGATGAAGTCTCCGTTATCGCAGACAGCCTTCACGAGACAGTCCGGACAGACTTTTTCGTTGAGATTCTCGCTCGTGCGGTTCAGATCGTCTTCCGTGTCCGCGGCGATCTGCGAATACGCGGGAAGGATCGACAATACGGAAACGATTTTCGCGCGTACGTCCGCTAAGCTTTCCGCGGAGATCGTGTTCATTTCGTTGTATTTCGAAGCTTTCGCTCCCGCAACCTCTTCCGGCGCGAGCTTCTTTCCCGACTTCGCGCTTAAAACGGCGGGGCTCGCATACGCGCAGAGAGAAGAAGAAAGCATGAAGTTAAAGTCCGCATTCGCCGCGAGAAGGGCGAACGTTCCGTACAGTTTTCCGGTCACGACCGAGAACTGCGGCACTTCTCCTTTCAGCGTTTCGGAAAGGGAGATCACTTCCGCCATGCCTTCCATCACGTTTACGCCCTCGCCTACCGATACGCCGAGAGAATCGAAAAACCATACGACAGGACTGCCCGTTTCGAGCGCCTTCGTCAGACACTTGGTTATTTTATCGCAATTGGCTTTCGTAACGCCTCCGCTTAAAACGGCGGCGTTCTGAGCAACTACGCAAACGGTGGTGTCGTCGATCGTGGCAAGTCCCGTCACGACGCCTTCGCCCTGAGCGTCTTCCCCGTAAAATTCATTGCGGGAAAAGCTGTAAGCGTCCAACTCCACAAAACTGTTTTCGTCAACGACAGCGGAAATTTTTTCTCTGATTTCCTTGCTTTTGTCGAGAAGTTCCGTTCTGCGAGTTCTGAGTAAATCGAGTTTATTCATAAAACTCCTCCATTATAATTTTCACTAATCATTATATACCTTTTCATTTTATTTTGCAACAAAAAAAGTGCCGCGAACGACACCTTTTCTTTCAAAAAACAATTATTAAATTTCGCCCGGGTTTCCGGTAAACGCCGCGTCCGGTCGTTATTTGATCTGCAAAGTATTGAGAAATCTGCGGAAAGCGAGAAGACCCGCCTCCGTTTTTTTGAACACGGCGGTATCGCCGAGGATCGCCACGCACGTGCGGTTGACGTATTCCTTTACCGCTTCTTCCGCCCTCGCGCGGTCGGGCGTGGTTTTCAGCTCTTTCTGAAGATTGAGGATCATGTTTTTATGCACGAAAAGAGGATCTCCCTCTTTGCATTTCGCGGGGTCGAACGCCGTATCTTTCGTCAGAACGTTCACCACCTGCGCAAGCTGATCTTTCAGCCTTCCCGGAAGAATGAAAAGCCCCATCGCTTCGATCAGCCCGATGCCCTCTTTTTTGATGTTATGGCGTTCGGGATGGGCGTGGAAAACGCCGTCCGGGTATTTTTCGTTGGTGATATTGTTTCTTAAAATGATCTCGACGCAGTACTTCCCGTCCGGAAGCGCGCGGGCAATCGTTGTACAACTGTTGTGCCGTTCTTCTTCGCTGTTGATCACGCCTACGGTATCGTCGGCATATTTCTTCCAGGCTTCCACGATATCTCCCGCTACTTCCGCCACCGTGTTGCGGTTGTATCCGGCAAGACGGATCGCCGAGTTATACCAGTTCAGGATCGAAATTTCCACGTCCGGGAACTTTTCGCTCGAAAGGGTGTAAAGGGGCGCCGCTCTGTGCATGGGCATTTCGTGTCTTCCGCCCTGGAAATGCTCGTGGTTCAGGATAGACCCGCCCACGATCGGCAGATCGGAATTGCTCCCCACGAAGTAATTCGGGAACAGATCGATAAAATCGAGAAGTTTCAGAACCGTTTTCCGGTTCATTGCCATCGGGACGTGTTCCGTATTGAAAACGATACAGTGTTCGCTGTAATACGCATAAGGAGAATACTGCATTTTCCAGTTTTCCCCCTGTAAAACCACGGAAACGGTCCTCAGATTCGCACGCGGCGGAAAATTGTAATTGCCGAGATAACCCTCGTTTTCCGGGCAGAGAGAACAGAGGGGGTATTTATCCTCGTCCTCCGCCTTTATGGTGAGAAGCTTCGCGATATCTTTATTGTTCTTTTCCGGTTTGGAAAGATTGATCGTGATCTCGAGAATGTTGTCGCCGTCTTTGCATTCCCACTTCAGATTGCGGTCGATCGCCGTTTTCTGTATGTAGTTGTTCATGATGCAGAGGCGGTACAGATAATCGCATGCCGCCTGCGCGCCCATTTTTTCGCGAAGATTCGTGAACGTCTGATTGATCTCGGAAGGTTTCTGCGTTACGATACCGAGGATAAAGGACGCGAAAAGGGTCGACTGCACGTCGTCGTCCGCAATGGAGTTTTCATAAGCGTACTGCCTGATCTCTTCGAAAAGAACGTCCGGAACGGACATCTCTCGGATAAAGGAGAGATTGGGAACCTTTTTCATCGGCGCCTTCAGTTTAAAGAGAACCAGAAGGGTGTTTCTGATATAAATTTCGTCGAGATCGTTCAGATAGAGAAACGATTTCGCATAAGTCACGAGTTTTTCCGTCAGTAATTGTCCGTCAACCATACTTAACCTGCCCTTGTTTTTTCAACGATGATTTTACCACATCCGGCGGGAAAAAGCAATCGTTTCCGCCCCGTCTGCCGAAGTCTTTTCGTTCGGTTTTTTTGTCATAAATTTTCAGTTCTTCCCCTTTCTTTTTTCTTTCTTTTTTCCGAAAGAAAATTTACTGCGGAACCACGCTTCGATCTTATCCCCTTTTTTGTAAATAAAAACGCAGAGCGCCGCCGTGATCAGAAATACGAACGCCCAGATCAGCAGCCCCCACCAGGTGTTGTACGGGATCAGGCTTCCGTTGAAGGAATAAGCGGAGATCACCACGGAAAAAATTCTTGTGATCGTGATCATGATCGCATAGTATTTCGCGCTCATCGAAGAAAGCCCCGCCACGAAACAGAGAACGTCGTCCGGGAAAAAAGGAAAAATAAACATAAAGGTAAGAACCACCCTGTCCTTGCCTTTTACGAGTTCGAGCGCCTTATCGAGCGATTCTTTCCCGACAAGCCAGCTTGCGACTTTATACCCGAGATGCCTTCCGATAAAAAACGCAACGAAGGAAGCGGATAAAATACCGATAATGCTGTATAAACTGCCGTAAAAAGGACCGAACAGCGCGACGCCTGCCCCGATGGCGATAAATCCGGGAATGGGGAGAACGATCACCTGCAAAAATTGCAGCGCGATAAAAATGGGAACGGTAAATTTCCCGTAGCTCGCCACATACGCCCTTAAATCTTCTATGCTGTCGATCTTATCCATAAATCCCGTTATTTTCAGAAGATACAGCACGAGAAGAAGAACGGACGCGACGATCAGCACGAGAAGGGTTATTTTATAAACAAAGTTTTTGTCCGCGATCGAAAGCACGATCCCGACGACCACGCAGACGGAAACCACCACGACGGTCAGGATCTCGATCAGGCGTTTATGCCTCGCCAGAAAAGCGATGCCGGCGTCTTCGAGATACAAAAAAGCGAATACGACCGCCACCGCGCCGAGAAGTGCCAGCACCGCCCCGGACAACACGTTTTTTATTATTTTTTTCGTTTTCACGTTAAACATACAGAATGCAATACTTCTTATATTAGTATATTAAGGATCCCCCGTCTTATCCCTGTTTGCGGCAAAGAGAAACCGGTTCCGGCGGAAAAACAGATCTTTTTTATACTCCTTTCAGTTCATACTTATATGCTTAATATAGTTCCGCCCGGCGGATTTGTCAATCGTTATCCGCAATAAAAAGCCATTCTTCGCCGAAATTTCATGCGTCTAACCCAATATCCCGCCATTAGCGGAAAGACTTTCGCACAGGTTTAACGCCCGCATACGGATGATCTGCCGGACGCGCGTAACCATTCCCCTCGATCCCCACAAAAAATTTATCGGATAAATCGAAAAAAGCCGTAAAATCCGTTGACTTAATTTTCATTTTGCTCTATAATATTATCACTGTCTTAGGGGAGTGGCTCAACGGTAGAGTAGCGGTCTCCAAAACCGTAGGTTGCGTGTTCGAATCGCGTCTCCCCTGCCAGATAAAGCGTGTGTGACATGTGTGACACACGTTTTTTATTTTACCCGCACGCAAAGGTTGCGTGCGGAATGCCAGTCTTCCGTTATAAGAAAAAAAAAGAACGCCCGATCATCAGGCATTCTTTTCGGTAAACCGCATCGATTCCCGGTGCGGTTCTTCCGCTATTTATAATTTTTCCGGAAGCTCCGTCTTTCCTTCAGCCCTGCAACCCGTTTGCCTGGCGTTCCATGTCCTCGATAACGATATCGAAAATTTCGCCCAAAGAAGCGCAATATTCCAGAACCTTCCAGGGCTCGTTCGTGTGGAAATGAATTTTGATCATTTCGGGATCTCCCACCGCAAGCAGACAATCTCCTTTGAAATTGTTGTCGAAATAATTGCGGATGGCGTTTTCGTCAAGATTTTTTCCTTCGATCAGAAGTTGCGTGTCGTATCTGAATTCCAACATATGTTTCTCCTTAATGTTTTTGTTTTTGACGGAATCGCTGTCTCGGCGTTCGTTAACGCGAATTACCTTAGGCTTAGCATTCGCTATCACTAATTACCTTAAAGGCTTCTTTTCCGGTAGCGGAAAATCGCTCCGTCGTTATTTATTTATTTTATCACACCTCGCTTCATTTGTAAACCGATTTTATGTAACAAATATGAATTTTTATTCATATTCCTGATTTCACCTTTCTTTTTCTGCCTGTTTCCTTACCTTTTCGTCGTTTTTCTTGACATTCTTTTTGCTTTGGTCTATAATGATATGCGAAAAAATAAAAGGAGTATTCGTTATGGCAAACAAAAGAGTTTACAAATTCGATTCCCGTATCGTAACGGCGATTCTGTATCTCGTGATCGGCGCCCTGTTCTGCATTTTCAGATCGGCGTCTCTTAAGTACATGATGCTGATCACCGGCATCCTGTTTATTTGTTACGGTGCGCTCGATCTTATCCGCAACTTCTATTATTCGGGCATCTTCGCGATCGTTTGCGGCGTAGTGCTATTGGTCTGCGGTTCGCTCGTCGTCGAGATCGCAGTCCTCGTCCTCGGCGTTATTCTGATTTTAAAAGGAATTATCGCTCTCGTCAATTTGTTCAAACTGAGCAAACCGAGCGTTATGGCAATTATCGGCGCCGCGGTTACGATTCTTGTAGGCGTTCTGCTGATTCTGAACAAATGGCTTATGCTCGACTGGTTCTTCATCGTGATCGGCATTGTTCTGATCGTCGACGGTATCCTGATCCTGATCGGAAAATATTGATTTTAAAAATCCGGATGAATGAATTTCATCCTCAAAAAACGGCAGATCGATTCTGATATGCACCCCAAAAGTTAGACAAACTGAAGGGGTGTATATTTTTATGGGAAGGAAGAAAAAAATCAATGCAAAGTACTCGCCCGAATTCAAAATATCTGTTATAATGGATAT
>CABUWK010000005.1 GCA_902495325.1 uncultured Acidiphilium sp. | reverse complement strand
TTTGGACGAAGATGTTATATGCACTTTCGGAGTTGATGACCGCAAAGTGTTGCTTTTCGATAACTTCACCTGTATCAACGAGGGCGAAATTCTCGGAAAGGTAAGCAAAGAAATTATAGCGCAGTTGCCGCATTGCAACTAATTAGTCTTTCGGATCGGGAAAGGTTAAACGAAAACGACTTTTTCGTCAAGGGTAAAGTGCATTGCTTGGCGCAACCCTTGACGAGAAAAGCCGTAAGACATAAAAGAAAATATTATTAATTCGTTTCCGTTTTTTCCATTCCCGTCGAAAGACAAATCTAAAAATAAAATTAAAGGAGTAAAAAATCACAATGAAAACAGCAGTTATTTACGCTCGTTATTCGAGCGACACCCAAACGGAACAGTCCATAGAGGGACAACTCCGTGTATGTAACGAGTATGCGAAAAACAACGACATACTCATTTTAAGAACCTATATCGACCGTGCTATGACGGGTACTAACGACAATCGTCCCGACTTCCGCCAGATGATAGAAGATAGCAAAAAACACGATTTCAACGTCGTACTCGTTTACAAATTCGACAGGTTTTCGCGCAATAAATACGAAACCACGAAACACAAGAAAACACTTAAAGACAACGGCGTTAAAGTCGTTTCCGCAACCGAATATATTCCCGATAGTCCCGAGGCGATTATACTCGAAAGTATGATTGAGGGCTACGCTGAATATTATTCTGCCGAACTTTCTCAAAAGGTAAAGCGCGGAATGAACGAAACAAGACAAAAAGGCAACTTTACGGGCGGAAGTATCATTTACGGCTATAAAGTAGAAAATCATAAAGTTGTGATTGACGAAGAAAAAGCCGAGGTAGTAAGATTTATTTACGACCAATACGCGCAAGGCGTTTACGTTAAAGATATAATAAAAACGCTTACCGAAAGAGGCATTTTCAATCGCGGTAAAAAGTTTGCGAGAAATACCGTCTACAATATACTCAAAAACGAAAAGTATTCGGGTATTTACAGACACGGTAACGAAGTTTTTACAAATATGTATCCGCAAATCGTGCCGACGGAGATTTACGAAAACGTAAGACGAAAGACCGAAACCAACAAATACGGAACTCGTAGCGTTGAAGTCGTGTATCTTCTTCGCAACAAAATTAAATGCGGCTACTGCGGCAGTCCTATCTCTGCGGAATGCGGAACGGCTAAAAACGCACAGAAAATACGCTATTACAAATGTTTAGGACGAAAACACCAAAGCGGTTGCAAAAAGTCGCAAGTCAGGAAAGAAATACTCGAAAAATATGTACTTGACAACGTATGCGAACAAATGCAACGCCCCGAAATATTAGATAAAATGGCAACGTATTTACTGCAAGTGCAGGAAAACCGCATAAAACAAAACTCGGTTCTGACAAATCTCATAAAAGAGAAACGCCAAACCGAGAATACGATAAACAACATTATGCAAGCCATAGAATTAGGCGGACAAAGCGCAACGGTTATGAAACGTATGCGAGAACTCGAAGATAAACTGACCGACATCGAAAAGCGATTGACGATTGAAAAATCTCAAACGGCGTTCAGACTTTCCAAAGAGCAAATAATCAACTATTACAAATCCGCGCTTGAAAAAGAGCCGCTACAACTGATAAATTACTTCATAAAAGAAATTCAGTTGTATGACGACAAGATGATAATTATCTACAACACCCCAAAGACGATAAACCTTGACGAAAGTCAGGGTTTTTCTTTTTACGACAAAAACGTCAAAATGCCGTATGTGATACAAAACAGAGAGTATTACGGACTTAAAGATTTCAGACTTATAATGCGTATCTGACAATAACGCAGACGATTTATTCCACGGTGTTCTTGACCTGAGCCTCTCAGGAGCGTGTCGGTAGGCAAATAAACCGCCAACCGACAGCCCCGAGGGGCTTTTCGTTTGCCTTTGGCAAGATAGCCTGACACACTCCTTTCTCACGTCAAGAACCTTTCGCGGCATAAAACCGTCTGCAACTTGACTTTTGTAATAAAAATCTGTATAATAATTTTGCCAAAGCGTTAAGGTGCTTATTAGCCTTGGCGCGTTAAGGAGGTGATGTTTATGAAAGCCTTGTTTAAGGCTCTTATGATAATTTCTTACGGAGTTATCAAGCATAAATAAGTTGGCTCCCAAGTGGCACCGTGGGTCACCTCCTTATCTCTAAAATTTACGGCTATTGCATATACGCATTAGCCGTTTTTACTAAAAAAATAAAACCTAATCCGAACACTTTCGTATTCGATTTAGGTTTCACTTGGCGGAGGGTGTGAGATTCGAACTCACGCGCCCGTGAAGGCAAACGGTTTTCAAGACTGGATCGTTCCGCTCCCGGGGGTTCACGGTTCATCCCTCTGCATCCCTAATTTTACTGCTAAAAAGGACAAAAAAGAGTTAAAATGGACGGTTTTTGGGAAAAATGCGAGAAATTTGTGCGAGAAGGGCAAAAATCCGAAAAAAATTTAAGCAAAAAATCAAGGAAAAACAACCACAAAAATGGTGGGTTCGAATGGTATCGTCGCTTGGGCAAAAATGCATATAAAACAACGAAATATTTACCTTACGGTATGCCGTCTGCCTAATTAAAAAACGAAATAGGAGAATCCAAAATGACAAGAGAAGAAAAGGTTGCAGAGCTTGAAAGAATGCTCGCAAAAGTCCCGGATGTGATGAGTCCCCTCAAGGCAAGCAAATGCTCACCCTTTGGGAAAAATCGGATTTACGAATTAATAAAAAGCAAGGAGCTTCGTGCCTTCGTGTTTCAGGGCTCATACATAATCGCCAAGGTGGATCTTATAGAAACCATTGTCGATCATAGTGACCGACAAGGAAGAACCTATAAGATAGGGCATGAAGTAAAATGATGATGCTGACCATGACCGTGGAAGAAATCCGAAGGAATTATCCCTCTATCCTCTCGCTCGAACAAGTCAGATGCATCTTACATATCAGCAAACGCAAAGCTGCGTGGCTTTTGCAAAACGGACACATCAAATGCACCATCGGAGAAAAGAAAACAAGACAATATTCTGTGCCAAGAAGCGAGTTGATCAAGTACATAGAGAAATGCTCCGAAGGGAATGCCCCAAGCATACCTCACGGAATATTCTCAACGCAAAAGATTCCAAGCCTACGAAAGGAAAAAGCAATTAAGATCAGCCAAACGACCATCACGAATCTGAAAATCGAGTTACGAGCAGAATGGAGTAAAAGTCCTACGGTACTGACCACCACGCAAGCAGCAAGGCTTGTGGGATGCTCAAACGATCTCATAAATTCTTGGATGAAAAAGGAAGATGGGCTTCGCTTTGTAAGGGTGCAAAACGGAGTGTTCACAACAAAGGAATGGCTGATCGACTACTTCGCTCACTATACGAAAGAGAAGAACCAAAGATATCGCATTTCAAAATAAAAAACACCCCAAAGGCATCGGTGAAATATCCGATACCTTTTTGATCAAGATTTGTTCTGACCGATTGACAAATCTCAAAAATCGGTGTATAATATAATACGCAAAAGCGAACGGTAATACAATTCGCACTTGCGAATGATATAAAACACCTGTTTGAGAGGTTAAAAATGGATTATATAAGTATAGACGAAGCCGCTAAAAAATGGGGGCTTTCAAAAAGATTTGTTCAGGTTCTTTGTGCGAACGGAAGAATAGAAGGAGCAACCCGTTTGGGTAGAGCGTGGATGATACCGCACAATGCTAAAAAGCCCATTGATGGTAGAACCAAGGCGGCGCGATCAAAGCGTGATGCGGATATGCCACTTCCTCGCAAAACGCCTTTTCTTTATATGACAGATCTCTATAACACGCCCGGAACTGCTGACGATGTAGGTGAAAGCCTTGCGTTCAATCACGAAGCTCGAGTGCTTTTTGAAGCTGAGGTCGCATACTCTCGCGGTGACATTGATAATGTGTACGAGAGCGCAAACTACCTTTTGAATAAGCACTCAGGCTTCTATGCCGTTCTCTCAGCAGGTATGCTTCTCGCTATGTGCGCGATATGGAAAGGCGATATTGAAATGTGGCGCAGAGCCAAGATCCATATATCCGAAGCACCTGCCAAAAACGACAATGACCGAGACGTGATGCAGCTTGCAATCAGTGCGGTCGATATCATGGTATATAACGTCCAAAGCTTCCCGGAATGGTTCAAAAAAGGGCGCTTTGAGCCAATTCACAAGGATGCATACCCTGCTGCGAAGGTGTATTACGCCAAATATCTGTACGCCCTCGGTTATGCAGTTGCGATGGGTCTTGTCAAGGTAGACGGAACGCAAGGTCTTTATATTATGTCGGTCATTTCCTTCTCTGTTGAGCCGCTGATCTCGTGGGCGAGAGCCAATAATACCATTATGGCAGAGATCTATCTGCGCCTTACCTGTGCCGCAATTTACCACAACTGCGGCAAGGATGAGGATGCGATCTACCACATCGACAAAGCCATCGAGTTGGCGCTACCCGATAAGTTTTACGGAGTGCTTGCCGAATACTGCCGTGCTCTGGATACATTGATGGAGAAGCGTCTCTCCCTTGTTGACGAGAATGCTTGGAAAGAGGTAAAAAAGCTCTATAAGGTATATAATGAGGGTTGGTCGAAGCTCTCGGGTGCAGTCAGAGGAAAGACAATCCTGACCACACTTTCCGATAAGGAGCGCGAGGTTGCAAAGCTCGCAGCCTTTGGTATGGGTAACAAAGAGATTGCAGATAATCTGCATCTTTCTCTGTCTGTGGTGAAGCAAGCGGTGCGAATCGTGTCCGAAAAATCAGGTCTGCCAAGGTCGGAATTCGCCGCGATTTTGTGATTTTATATATCCAAAACACACCCAAAAAGATATATAAAATTTCGTCGAAAGCCCAAAACGCCCCAAAAATCAGACCTAAAAATGTATTTTTAGGTAATACCGCAAACGAAAAAAGTCTGCTATACTATTAACAACAGTATGGCAGATTTTTCTTTTTGACGAAAGACTGGAGGAGTCAGATATGTTTAGCAAGCTAATTCAGAATGATTTTCCGCTTACGGAGTTTACTCACAATGAGGGTGATCTTTACAAGATCATAACCACTTACGGTAAGACCTTTGAGCTGAAATACGGTTACTATGAGGAATGCGACCGACAGAGTCCACTATGCGAACCCATTGTGATTTATCCCGACTTTACAAAAGAGCCTGTTTACACGGATGAGGGAATACCTTTCGTTACGATGATGCAGGATGCTTGTAAGAGTTACAGGGGAGATACCAAACGCACACCCGACACTACCTGTGCTGAATGTAAATTTTTTCGGCGCGGCGAGGAATGGTTTGGAATATGTACTTGCCCAAGGAACAAAAAACTGTGAAATATAATTTAGGAGAACAAACTATGAAAAAATTAACACTAATTCTACTCTCGGTCTTGATGATCGTAACACTCGCAGCTTGCGGTAGCAAAAAATGTGAGCAGCATGTTTACGACGACTGTGCAGATACCGAATGTAACGTATGCGGCGAAACAAGAGATTCCATGCACTCGTGGAAGGATGCCGACTGTCTCAATCCTAAGACCTGTACAGTCTGTGGCAAGACAGAAGGCTCTGCTCTCGGACACGAATGGACAACGCCCGATGTTGATCTGTGCGAGGTTCAATCCACCTGTTCAAGATGCGGTGCAACCGACGGAGAAAACAAGGAACATACTCCCGAAAATGATGATAACGACTGTTCAACCGCCCTTAATTGCGGTGTTTGCGGAAAAGAAATTCTGGCGGCAGGCGAGCATTCCCCCGAAAAGGATGACGGCAATTGCACAACAGAGCAAAAATGCACCGTATGCGGTCAAGTGGCGGTTGCAGCGAAGGATGCTCATAATGACACCGACCACGACTACCTTTGCGACAACGCAGGCTGTCAAGTAACCGTTGGCAACCCACCCAAAGATGAAAGTGACGGCATTGACTTGCCGATCGATACAAACTAACACAATTCCAAGGAGGAACTTAAATGAAAACTAAGCGCACAAACAAGCTCCTCGTTCTGGTCATCTCTCTGATGATGATCGTAACGCTTCTTGCAGGTCTGTCGATCACGGCAAGTGCAGAGGAAACAGGAACAGAAACGAACACCCCTGTCGCAGAATTTGTCGGCAAACAGGTCAACCTCGGCGGCGATATTTCCATGAAATTCTACGTCAGAAACAATGAAGATCGCCCCATCGAAAGCATAACGGTCGAGGTCGAATTTCTCGGTAAGCTAACGTATCTTACCGAGTGCGAGCCGCATCCCACTGAAGATAAGGTGTATATCTACACCTTTGAAGGCGTAAGTCCCCAGTGCCTCGGCGATCTTATGAACGTAACGATTCTCGTGGGTGGTAGCCCGGTGGGGCATGAAAATGCAGTGCTTACGGGTTACAGCGTTAAGGAAAACCTGATCAACGCCTACAATATTACGAATGACGCTAATATGAAGCAGCTCATCATTGACACGCTTGAATACGGTGCGGCAGCTCAGGTATATCGCAATTACAAGACCAATGCCCTTGTTACGGATGGCGTAACCTTCCTTTCCGAGGGCAAGACTGAAGTAGACGTTCCGAGAAGCTCTCCTGTTGTGAACGAAACGGTTGCTGACTCCATTAAAGAAGCAACAGTAAATTTCAGCGCGACCAACTTTATCAAAGTAAGCTACAACGACGGCGAGATCAAAACGCTCACCTCAGATGCGGTTGCAGCGTATGATTTCGCGAAAAAGATGCAGTTCTCGGCAGACGGTCTGTTCACGCTCGGATATAGCGTAAACGATTATTGCTACGATGTGATCAACAGTGAAAAGACATCCGAAGCAATGAAATCTCTCGCAAAAGCACTCTACAACTACGGTCTTTCCGCACACATCGTAAAAGGCAACCACGAGGGCGGCACCGCAACCTGTGCGGCACAGAAAGTATGTACGATCTGCGGAAACGGCTATGGCAATCTTCTTGACCACAACTACACCTACACCGCAGACGATGTTGCCAACACCATCACCGAGTCCTGCGATAAGGGCTGTGGTCATAACAAGACCATCACGCTCAAAGCTCCCGTGAATACGGTTTATGACAACAACGAAAAGGAAGCAGTTGTAGACGGTTCTATTGATGCAGATTACACCGTTACCTACGACAAGAACGAGGTCATCAACGTTGGCACATACAAAGCTACTCTCGCGGTAGGCGAAGTAAGCGTAAGCCTTGATTTTGAGATCACGGCGGCAACTCCCAACGTAACTGCTCCCACAGCAAACACGCTCACCTATAACGGCGAAGCACAGGAGCTTGTGAGCGCAGGCTCTACAGACTTTGGCACGATGCTTTACAGCTTGACCGAGGACGGCGAGTTCACAGCCACCATTCCCACAGGCACAAACGCAGGTTCCTATACCGTTTACTACCGCGTACAGGGCAACGACAACGTGAACGATTCCGCAGTAGCAAGTGTGACTGTAAAAATCAATAAGGCAGTAGCGAGCATCACAGCAGCTCCTACCCCCAATACGCTGACCTACATCGGCGAAGCGCAGTATCTCATCAACGCAGGTGAAACGAACGTTGGAAAGATGGTTTACAGCTTGACCGAGGATGGCGAGTATACCACAAGCATCCCCCAAGGCACAAATGCAGGCGATTACACGGTTTGGTATTACGTTCAGGGTGATGCAAACCATAATGACAGCGCAAAGGCTTCCGTGTCCGTTAACATCGCTAAGGCACCTTTGACTGTAACGGCAAACGATGCATCCATCACCTACGGCGAGGCTCCTACACATAACGGTGTTACTTACAGCGGCTTTGTGAATGGCGAGAATGAAACTTTTCTTAGCGGTGAGCTTGCTTACACCTATACCTATACGCAGTACGGTGATGTGGGTGAATATTCGATCACTCCTCAAGGCTTGACTGCTGATAACTACGAGATCACGTTCGTGGACGGTACTCTGACTGTTAATGTAAAGGAAGTCACCAATCCAACCGTAACTCTTGACCAGACGAGTTACCAATACGACGGCACCGTAAAGGAACCCAAGGTTATCTCCATCGTTGTTGACGGTCGCACCTTGACAGAAGGCACAGATTATACCGTATCCTATGAGGACAACGTTTACGTTAACACAGAGGCAAAGGTAGTCATCAACTTCATGGGCAACTACGACGGTACATTCAAAAAGTACTTCACGATCACGCAGGATCCCAATACCACCGAGTTTGACGGAGAGTGGGTTACTGTTCCCAAGGAATAACACCACGCCTTAATAAAAGGCAAATCAGTAAATCTTATGTCAATGCAGGGTGAAAACCTTGCCCTGCATTGACCTTTCACAAATAGGCATAAATCAAGGTTTGTGCCTATTCGTGAGAGCAATCTCGACTAAAACAGGAGGAACGCAGAGGACACCCTGCTCTTGATACAATGAAACAACGAAGAAAAGCGCGTTTGTTACCCCACGGAAAGCCGGAGGTGGCAGACGATGGTTAGAAAACAACATCTTTACATAGAAACCCGAAGCGGAGCTTTCCGCAAGCAAATTCTCAACGATAAGGAGATAACAAAATGACGAAAACAAGAAACAAACTGAAAATAATGGGGCTGGTGCTCACGCTTTTGTTGGTGCTTGGCGTGATGCCCTTGATGAGCATTACGGCTGATGCAGCCTACACAACACAAATAGCTCCGTTTAATACCACAATTACCGTAAATTGTAAATGCGGAAAAGATGCAGGTGTTGCCGAAGCAGTGAGCGTATCTTATAGTAAGAACGGTGCAACTATGACATATGATATCAAAGTGGAATGGTGGTGCAGTGCTTGCTATAAAAACTATAGTTATACATGTTCCGGTATTTCGGTGACATGTGACGATTGCGAAAAGGGCACTTCTGTTACCGTGACAGAAAACTTGAGTGACGGTACAACAATAAGCTTTAAATTCTGGCGCGATGCCGGGGAGCATAATTCAGATGACATAACAACAACCCCCGCTACCTGTATCTCGACAGGAGAAAAGAGAGTAGATAACTGCTACTATTGCGGTCTTACCAAAACCTTGGAAACCTATCCCATCGACGCTAAAAACCACAGTTTTGTAAATGGCTTCTGCGAATTATGCGGTGCAGAGCTTCACGTCTGTAGCAGCTACGACAACGGCTTCTGTACTGAGTACGGATGCTACGAGCCTGCAGAGCTTAAAGACGGATATTATCAGATTAAAAACGCAGGTCAGCTCTTCTGGTTTGCAAACCATGTAAACACCGTGGACAGAACGGCAAGCGCGGTGCTTGTGGCTGACATCGACCTTGAAAACAGACCATGGACTTCCATCGGCGAAACAGGCGAGAACAACAAAAACTTCCGTGGTGTCTTTGACGGACAGAACCACACCATCAAGGGTTTGTACGTGGAAGGTACCCAAAACGGCGTTGGCTTCTTCGGTGAGGTCAGAACCGGTACGGTCAAGAACTTCACCATCTACGGTGAGGTAATCGTGAACACCGAGGTCGATTACGTTGGCGGTGTCATCGGTTCGATTTGCGGTGTGAATGGTGAAACCGATCTTGAGCGCAACGGCGCAATTATTCAGAACATCACCTCTTACGTAAATCTTACCGCAAAGGCGCACGGCGTTGGTATGATCGGCGGCTTTGTGGGATACGCAAACCATCAAAGCCTCATTGAAAACTGCTCTTGGTACGGCACCTTTGATGCAGGTATTTACCGTGTGGACTCGGGTGCAGGCGGCTTTATCGGTAAAATTCAGGAGAATACCAGTGAAGTGACCATCCGCAACTGCGCGGCATACGGAACGATCAAGACCAATTACGCAGGCGACTATAATAACACCGCAACCATCTACATGGGCGGTTTCCTCAGCTTTTCCAATACGGGAGCAAAGACTACCCTTGAAAACTGCCTGTTTGCAGGTAAGTTTGAGTGCGGTGAAAATCTGACCGATCAGGCTTTTCTTGGTGCATTTGGCACGCTTCGGAGCGTTAATGCAATCAAGAATTGTTATTATCTCGGTGATGACGGTCTTGAGGCTGTACACAGCAATTCGGATCTGAAACCTGGGAGTGATAACGTAGAGATCACAAGTGTAACCAAAGCACAGCTGCTCTCGGGCGAGGTTGCCTACAAGCTCGGTGAACACTTCGGACAGATACTCGAAGGTGAGAACCGTCAGAGCTATCCTGTCCTCGGTGGAACAAAGGTGGAAGATTCCCAAAGATTCGAGATCTACGGTCAGCAGCTCAACATCGGCGGCGACCTCTCCATGAAGTACTATGTGATGGGCTATGCTCCTGAATTCAATTCCAAGGGACTCTATATGGAGTTCAGTCACAATGGCGTGAAAACCAAAGTCTACGCAGATGAACCCAACGATGACGGCTTCTACGTGTTCATCCTTGAGGGGATCAATCCGCAGTGCATGGGCGACAGTATCCGCGCAATGCTCTGCTACAACGAGACCGAGGTTGCAAGTCACGGATTTGAAGATGGTAAGGAATACAGCGTAGAAAAGAACCTCTTAAACCTTCTTGAAAAATACAAGGACGATGCGGCTCTCGTGACTCTCATCAAGGATACTCTTGCATACGGCGAAGCAACAAGTGCATACAAGAAGCATCAGACCATGACCGGCAATACTTATACAGAAAATAGCTCGAACAGAGAGATTCCTGTAAGTGAGGCGCAGGTGGCAGACGTGATTACAGGCTATACCGTGCGTTTCGGCACTGCAATATCTATTATTATCGAGGTTAATCCCAGTGCGTTCGAAGATACGATATATAAGGTAGAGTGCAACGGCACGGAGTTGAGAAATTTCCCCAGTCCCAACAGCCCATTGTATAAGGTAACGAATATTGCTGCCACTGATTTCGATAAAGAATGGGAATTCGTGATAAGAGAGAGCAATCCTATGGGCGACGTTTACGGTACTGTTGTGATTAGCGTAAACGATTACCTCTATGCTATCAGCCAAAGCACCGACGCGAGTGATGAAATGAAAGCTCTCGCAAAGGCACTTTATAACTACGGCGTAAGCGCGGAGATTTACAACCACGTAAAGACAGGCGGGGGTGATCACTACTATGTAGACAACGTGTGTGCTTGTGGCAAGTTGGAGACTATTGATGCTACTGCTATGACCGCAGATGAGCTGAAAGCCGCAGTGGCAGATCAGCTTGCCGCTGGCAAAACGAATATTAACGTCGCCCTTGCCGCAGATGCGGAACAGGAAATGTTCTCTGCTATCTGGACCGCTTTTTCAGAGTCCACCGCAGCAGACGGCAGCATCAATTTAACTATCAGCGGTGCAAAGACGGTTCCTGATTATGGATTCTTTGATAATGATAATTATTCTGAAAATGGCGAAAAAAATATCGCTGGTGACAAACTCAAGAGTCTGACGCTTCCAGATGTGGAAACAATTGGAGATTTTGCTTTCTCGGCTTGTACATATTTGGAATCTGTCAATTTGCCTCAGGTGGTTACAATTGGCGAGTGTGCATTTAATGAGTGGAAAAAAGGTACAAAACTGACCTCTCTCAACCTTCCAAATGCGACTACGATTGGCGATTGGGCATTTGCTTATAGCTCTCTGCTGACATCTGTAAATCTACCTAAGGTGGTTACTATTGGAACAGTTGCATTCGCTGATTGCGACCTTCGCACCCTTGACTTACCTGAAGCAACAACAATTGGTGGCGAAGCATTCATGAATAATGACAACCTTGTTTCTTGCTCTGCACCGAAGGCTACAACAATTGACTATTATCCGTGGGGAAGTAACGGAACGTCGAAACTTGAACGACTTGAGCTTACTGCCGTCGGAGACTTTACGCTTGGCAATAATCTCTTTGCATATACTCCGACTGAGCAAATCGACCTTGTGTTGAATAAAGACAAAGAAACTCAAGTAACACAAAACGAAGATGGTACGGCAACTTGGAAGACTACAAACAGTAATGGAGGAAAATTAGAATATACTTTCAAGTCCATCACGTTTGTCGGCGAGTAAAACAACCATAACTAAATAAAAGAGCCTGCGACGCACAATGTACGCACAGACTCAATCCATAAGCGGTGAGCAGAAATGCCCACCGCTTTTACTATCCTTACATATCAAAAACTGATACGCAGTAAGCAAAGAAAACCAGATACAAAAAGTTATCAATTTCATGCCGCATAATCCCGAATAATCTCTGGACTTATGGAATCTTTTGTGGTATGTTGTAGTTGCTCGGGCGACAGTATGGAAACGATGTCCTAAACTCAAAAAAGAAAAAAGCCTTGGAACATAATGCTCCAAGGCTCTGGCGGAGGCAGAGGGATTCGAACCCCCGTGGGCTTTCAGACCCAAACTGTTTTCAAGACAGCCTCGTTATGACCGCTTCGATATGCCTCCGTAGGCTATTAAATTGTCCCAAATAGTCACCGAACCAATTCAAAATGGGTTCGAAAACATTCGGAAATTGCGAGAAACCTGCGAGAAATTTGCGAGAAAACTGCGAGAAACGCTTCTCGCAACGTGCAGATGAACCCACGAAAAACCCAATAAAATCAAGGGCTTTCACGATTTTGCAGTGACAGTAACGAGAGTTTTTCAAGACCGCCTCGTTATGACCACTTCGATAACCCTCCGTGTATTCAATTTTATCAAAAATCGCAATCCAAGTCAAGGAAAATTGCGAGAAAACTGCGAGAAACGCTTCTCGCAAAGTGCAGAGGAACACCCAAAAAACTCAATAAAATCAAGGGTTTTCATGATTTTGCAGTGACAGAAACGAGAGTTTTTCAAGACCGCCTCGTTATGACCGCTTCGATAAGCCTCCGTTTTTTTGCAAAGCGGTCGGCTTTACAAACCTTAATTTATTATATCTTTTTTTCAGGAAAAACGCAAGCGTTTTGAGACAGACATTCCGTTTTGTTTTTCCATGCCGGAAAAAAGAAAAATAAACCACGCTCCTGCACACCGGATAAGGACACCCCTTCCGTTATCTGCCCGGTTGCTTTTTTATTTCAAAAATACCGTTATTAATCACCCTATAAGCCGATTAACAAACAATTTAAAAACCTTTCGGGATAGAGGTAACAAGGGTATTCAGCTGTTCCGCGCACCCGATTTTCCCCAAAGAAAACTTTCCGTCCGCATAAAACAACTCCGTTACGGATGCGTTTTTGACCCACGGAATATTTTTCATTCCGGACAAAGGCAATCCCTCATAATAACATTCCGCCGCGCGGATAAAGCAGGCGTGGGTGAACACGGCGACCGTTTTCCCTTCGTTTTCGAAAGCAATCCGTTCGATTTCCGCCACGGCGCGAACCTGAACTTCTTTCACGCTTTCTCCGCCTGTCGGGCAACTATTCCCGACGTCGTTTTTCCACCTTTCGTAATCGGCGGGATAAAGAGAAGATATTTCTTCCGCCCTCTTCCCTTCCCATTTTCCGCCGTAAATTTCCCGAAGTCCTTTTTCTTTCAGAACCGGGAGTTTCGTTAATTCCGATAACGGCTTTGCCGTCTGAACGGTTCGGATAAGATCTCCGGATAAAATTCTATCCACCTGATAATTACCCGCAAGATAACGCGCCGTAAGTTCCGCCTGCCTGACACCTTCTTCCGTCAAGGGAACGTCCGTCTGACCGGTAAACGTTCCGCTTTCGTTCGACAGGCTGTAGCCGTGGCGCACCAATAAAAGAGTTGTCATGATTTCTCCGCGATACATTCTTCCCTTTATTATACTACACAGCGGAAGAAATGTCAACCCATTTATCGGTTATTTAACAATAATCGACTTATAGGCAGACATTTACCCCCGTTTCCTGTTTTTCAGATCGTTTACGATTTCCTGCAGATGTGCGATCTCGTCGGGGGAAAGACCATTCACGTCCAACGTTTGCCCGTCATCGCGGCACAAGAGATAATCGGTACTTACCCCGAAAAAATCGGCGATCCGCGACAGCATTTCCACAGACGGAAGAACGTTATCGTTTTCCCAATTGCTTACGCACTGTTTCGTTAAGCCGAGGCTTTTCGCAAGATCCACCTGCGTCATTCTTTTTGCCTGACGCAATTCTTTTATTCTGTCATTCAACATAAAAATAAAGCTCCGTTCCGGTAAACTACTGCTTTACTATTATATAAAAAATACTTGACAAACAAAGAATACTTTAGTATACTGATTATTGACTTTTCCTGCGATCCGGAGGAAGGGGCACAACAAGTAAATAAGGGGAGAAGAAAGAAGGTTACAAAAGAGCAGGGCAATTACCGAAAACTTTCTTTGTTTTATTATGAAAACATTTTTAGTCCTATCGATTTACGACTCGCTGGTCAGCGGAAAAGAAGTAACCCGCAAAGAATTTTGCGAAAGGGAGAATATTTCCGAAAGAACGTTTTACCGCTACATGAAAAACGTTTCGGATTATATAAGCGCGACCGATCGCGCAAACGATTTTTCGTTACAAGAGACAGACGGAATATATCGTCTGACAAGCACACAGGCAGCAGACGGCACGACAGCCTGAAAACAACTTTAAAACAAAACGCTTCCATACAAAAAGGAAGCGTTTTTCTTATAGCTCCGAACGAAAACAAACCTTGCCGAAACGCCGCATTTTCCGACAGTTACCCGATCCAGGCGCGAAAAAAGCATCGATCGGTATGAACCGAAAGGCCGATAGATCCGGGGCGGCATAAACCGATCAGCGACCTTTTATGATCTTTTTTACCTCCTCAAGATCGGACGCAAAGCTGATCCCTTTCTGCTTTTCTTCGGACGAAAGCCCGGTTTCGATCATGTGGCAGAGAAGGGTTTTTAAACCCGTGTAAAACCCGTCCAGATCATAAAGAATACAGGGAGCGTCGAGATGTCCGAGAGAAACCTTCGACATAACTTCCGCGATCTCTTCGAGCGTTCCCGTTCCGCCCGGGAAAGCAATGAAAGCCTGCCCGAGTTCGATCATTTTCTTCTTTCTTTCGGACATATCTTCCGTAACGATCAGCTTTGTAACGTCATCGTAAACATAGCCGGCGTCCACGAAAAAGCGAGGTTCCACCCCCGTCACTTTTCCGCCCGCCTTTAAAACGCTTTCGGCAAGAACGCCCATAAGTCCCGACTTGGAGCCGCCGTAAACGAGATCGTTTCCGCTTTCGCCGATCCATTTTCCCAACGCCGCGACGGCAGAACGAAATTCCGGATCGTTCCCCTCGTTCGCCCCGAGATACACCGTAATATTCATAACAAAATCTCCTTTATCGATTCGGCAGAATCCTTACTTCCCGCAAAGGGCATAAATGCCGTCCGGAGAAAGCCCCGCCTTTTTCTCGAAATAATCCTTCAAAGATAAATTTCCGTTCCATTGTTCTTCGGGATAGTTGCCGTAACGCCGTTTCACGTCCGCCATTCTCTCCTCGATATTCACAACGCCGTCGCATCCGGCAAGCGCGTCGCACAAAGCGATCAGGCGGTCGTAATCATTATATGCGGAATTTGCCAATAGGTTTCGTACCCGCTCCGCATCTTCTGCAGGAATATCGATTTCGCCGAGATAACACCCGAAATTTTTTGTCGGAAAAGAATGGGTCAGGCAAACTTTCGCAACCTCTCCGAAACCGAGCCTTTTCATATACCGGTAGCCGTTGTATATATGCCCGAGATCGCGCACAAGAAAACGCCTTCCGATATCATGCAAAAGCCCGAGAACGTACGCCTTTTCTTCATCCATACCGCAAGCGCGGGCAATTTTTTCCGCACACGCCGCCGCAACCCTGCAATGGTTGCCCCACTGACCGGGATTGACTTTCTCTGCCGAGAAAAGAAGACTTTCCGCAACCCGTCTGTCCGGATATCCACGTTTCACAAACGAAACCATGGCAAAGGCTTCGTTCCAGTCGGCTACACGGCATTTCTCCGTTTCAAGGTCGCGGTTTACGCTGCTTGTGAAAAGCACGGCAGGGATCCCTTTTTCGCCGACGGCATCGCAGTTGTGCGGCATATCGTCGAACATCAGGGACACTCCTTCCGCGGCGCACACTTCCGCTTTATCCATCGCGCAATACAATTTATCGTAAACGATTTTTCCGTTTTCGAGTTCCCGTCTCGTCGTGGCGTAAGGATCGGTATAAAAATCGGTCGTACGGGCGGTAACGATCAGAATTTCATGCCCTTCGTTTTTTAATTTTTCTGTCGCTTTCGCAGCAAAGGGTTTGAACGTCGTTTCGGGCACCACACGATCGAAATAAGCCCTGTAAAAGGCGAGTTCACGCGGTTTCCACTCTTCGGGAAGGTTCGCATACGAAATATTTCTTTTTTTCAGCTCCCCTGTCGTCACGCCGAAATACTCTGCCACAAACGGGCGGAAATAATCAACGGAGTCGGTAAGGGTATCGTCGATATCGATCGCTATTTTCATGTGAAACACCTTTATAAGTTAAGCTATAAGCCATTTACCTTTTCTTTTTTGCGTTTTCAATCAGAATGAGAAGCCCGTCGCGGTCGATCAGTTCCACATCGTTCGCTTCCGCTAAAGCAATCGCCGACTTCGTAAAACGATTGTTTGTGACCACGGCGACTTTATCCGTTTTATAATACTTTTTCCCGGCAACGGCTTCCTGAACGGCGGCATTGCCGACGGGATAAGAATAACACTTCACCTGGATCCCGATCTTTCTGAAATGGCGTTTCAGAAGAAGATCGATCCCCTGATCACCGCTCGCTTTTGTAAATTCACACCGATAACCGTTTGCAACGAAAACGCGGGCAACAAACCGCTCAAATTCTTCCCCGCTCTTTTTTTCGGCAAGCCGCAACGACCATTTCGCCTTTTTCCGGATCACGCCGATCAGAACGAAAAGAAGGAGAATGGCGGCGCACACCGCAACGATTTTCCAGGGATCCATCGGTTATTCCTTCGGGCAGGCGGAAAAATAAAAGAAAGCGTCGTCCTCTCCCGTTTTTTTCATCCCGCTTTTTAAAATCATCTTTTCGGACGGAGCGTTTTGTTTGTAACACCGCGCGACGGGGCGGACGCCGAGCATTTCTTCGGCAAATTTTTTCGTCAGTTCAAACGCTTCGTCCCCGAACCCTTCGCCGTGATAAGCAGCCGCAACGCGGCAACCGATCTCCGCCGTGCCGCCCATCGTAAACCGATAAACGATCGTTTCGCCGATCATCTTTCCGCCCAGATCGATCGCAAAATTAACGGCGTCTCCTACGGTATAATCGAACGCCTGACGGTCATAAAAAGTATTTTCGTCGATTTGCCCGGTAATGCTTTCATCCTCCCGGTAATCGTAACCCCAGAACCGGTTATTGTCGTCGTCAAGAGAAAGAGCAAGGTAATCGGGCTTGTCCTTTTCCGTCATTTTACGAAGAGAAATCTTTTCTCCCTTTATCGTCGGGATCTCCGAAAGCCGACAGACGGGGGAGTTCACCTTGACCAGATATTTATTCACCATCCGCACGGGATGATACTGCGTTTTCGAAGTTCTGAGCCCCGGATCGTCGGAATCGTCCTCCCGATTGACAAATTCGAGATTCTTGCTTTCAAGAGAGCAGACGAACAGATGAAAAATCGCGGGATAAGCGCCTTCGTATTTCCTAAGCGCCTTTTCCGTATGGATCACGAGCATTTTTCCGACGATCTCGCCGATCGTGATCGCCGCGATATTCCCCTCTACGAGAAGAAGCCCGCTTTCGAAAGGATAATCGAACAGGCAGTCAAGCAGATCTTCCGTCTGCAGAAGTTCGCTTTTCTCTTCCTGCCCGCCGTCACCGTGTTCCCCGCCGTATTCCTTCAGAAAACCACGCACCGCGGGGAGATCGTCCCTTTCGATTTTTCTGAAAACGGCGTTCGGAAACAGGGCGTTGAACTTATGGATATGATTACGCTGTCCCGCATATTTTTTGCCGGCGAAATCATGAATATCTTCATAGCGATAGAGATAATCGCTCCATTTTCTTTCATAAGCAGAACGGATCGGATAAGGCATGACCCGCCGCAACGTTTCCACACGCGTTTCGTCCGCCGCGTAGATCATCAGCGGAAGGTCGTTTTCTTCCGTATATTTCGCAAGCGCGAGAAGGGCGCCCTCCTCATCCTTACCGACGGGATAACTAAACGCCGGCTCTCCCGCAATATTCTGTCTGACAATCAGCGTTTCGTTCTCAACGGCAAACGCAAGATCGACGCCCTTATGCCAAAGCAGAAAACTCCCGACGGAAACATCGTTGCAAAGCATGTCGCTCTTTGCGATCAAAGGAGCAACCTTAAGCAAATTCTCTTTGGAATATTCCTGAAATACCATAAATCCTCTCTTGTAAAAATGTGTTTGTTTTGAAAAAACAGCCCGTTTATCGTTGTTTTTTGATAATTTTCCGCAAAACCTTATTTTTTGACGGCTTTTTGAAGAAAAGAAAGCAAACCCCTCCCTTTTTCCTTATAAAAACCGGAAAAAGTAGAAACAACGATAAATGTGAGGCTATAAGCCGATTATCGGCTTATTTTAAGATTTTTATAGCCACAACGGCACAGCCGCTGTGATTACACTCTGTTTTTTGAAATTCTTCACGGGCAGGACTTCGGGGCAGGATCAGGATGACAAAACCTATCCGGATCAAAACAACAAAAACAGAAAGCGGCAACTGCCGGAACGACAGGAATAGATCACATTCTTCCGCCCGTAATCGCCGGAAAAACGCTTACTCTTCCTCTTCCGGCACCGCAACCGAAGTTCCGCTTCGTTTTTCCAGAACTTCAAGCAGTTCCACGATCCTGTCAAGATCGTCACGCGTGTAATAATCCATATAGATCCTGCCCTTATTGTCGTTCCCGACGGCAGTCACTTTCGTACCGAAAACCCGTTGCATGCGATCGATCATATCCTTCAGCTCCACACTGAACGACGGCTTCTTTTTCTTCTTTTCCGAATCGGGCGAGAGAACGCGTTTTACCGCCTTTTCCACGTCGCGCACGCTCATTCCTTCGGCAACGATGCGGCGGGCAAGTTTTTCCTGCGCCGGACGAGGAAGGGAAACGAGAGCTCTCGCATGCCCGGCGGAAAGTTTACCAGAACCGACGTAATCGATCACCACGGGCGAAAGAGTGAGAAGCCGCAACGTGTTTGCCACGGTAGAACGACTTTTCCCGATGCGGGCAGACAATTCCTCTTGCGTAAGAGAATATTCGTCCATCAGTTTTTTCATGGCGTTGGCGGCTTCGATCGGATTTAAATCTTCCCTTTGCAGGTTTTCGATCAGCGAAACCTCGCGGATCTCACGCTCGGAATATTTCTTCACGACGGCAGGGATCGTCTTTCTGCCGGCAAGCCTGCTTGCGCGGTACCTGCGTTCGCCCGCGATGATCATATAACGATTTCCGACGCGACTTACAACGATCGGCATGATCACGCCGTGTTTTCTGATAGAATCGGCAAGATCGGCGAGAGCGTCGCGATCGAATGCTTTCCGCGGCTGGTCGGGATCGGCAAAAACGTCGTCGATCGGCAGTTGCAGAACCGTTTCTTCCCCGCCTTGCGCCGATCCGCCCCGTGCCGGGATCCCCCGTTGCGGCGCGTCTTCGACCGACAAAACGTCTCCTCTGTCGGACATATCTTTTTTGTTCGGGTTTTCGCCGTTTGTTTCCTCAAGAAGATCGAAAATGTCTTTCTCGTAATTTTCTTTTTCTTTATCCGCCATAAGTACCTCGCGAAGGAAGGTAAAAGAGCACGAAGGCAATACCGATTTCCGGTATTGCCCTGGCTTTCCCGCATTGCAGAGAAGTATAAGTTTCCCTGTGCGCGGAGTTCATTATTTTAGCCACAGGTGAGATCCGAACCCCGTTAAGACCTGACGAGTTCGCATACAACCGCCACCGGGGCGTTACAAACATATATAACGGATCCGCAACCCCGCCCACGAATCAGGCGTTGTCGTCTCCCGCAGTCGGCATGTGCGGCGTATCGTCGCCGGACGAAGAAGATTTCCCGTTTTCCGCACCGTTTTCCGCATTTGCGCCGTTTTCAACATTTGCGGGCGCGTTGTTACCTGCCGGAACTTCCGTATTCTTCATTGTGCCTTCCGCACGTTTAAAGGGGTTTTCCTTGCGTTCCGCATCGCGCGCGTCCATAGTGGAAATAATGGTCTGCACGTCCGTTCCCGCCATAATCATATCCACTTCGTCCTGATAAATGGTTTCGCGCTCGATGAGAAGCCTTGCCATATTGTCGAGAAGGGTTTTGTTTGCGGTAAGCAGCTCTTTCGCCTTCGCGTAGGCGGTTTTGATGATCGATTCCACCTCGTCGTCGATCAGGGCGGCAACCGATTCGCTGTAATTGGATTTTGTCTGATAATCTCTGCCGATGAACACCTGATCGCTGCTTCCGTAGTTTACGGGTCCGATCTTGTCGCTCATACCCCATTCGGTCACCATCTTTCTCGCACGGTCGGTCACAACGGAAATGTCGTTCGAAGCGCCGGCGGAAATATCTTTGATGATGATTTCTTCCGCAACTCTGCCGCCGAGGGTCATCACGATATCGTCGAGCAGTTTGGATTTTTCAACGTGATTGTCGTCGGAATCGGGTCTGGTCATCGTGTATCCCGCAGCCATACCGCGCGGAATGATGGAAACTTCCTGCACGGGATCGCAATGAGGAAGAAGCCTTGCGAGAATCGCGTGCCCCGATTCGTGATAAGCGGTGATCCGTTTGTCCGTTTCGGTCACGAGACGGCTCTTTTTCTGCGGTCCCATGATCACTTTATTGATCGCCTCGTACAAATCGACGTTGGTGATCGCCTTTTCGTTCTTTCTCGCCGCGAGAATGGCGGCTTCGTTCAGTAGGTTCGCAATGTCCGCCCCGGAGAACCCTGCCGTCATGCGGGCAAGAACTTTAAAGTTGACGTCCGCCGCAAGCGGTTTGTTTCTCGCATGTACTTTCAGAATCGATTCTCTTCCGCGGACGTCCGGCATGTTGACGTAGATCTGACGGTCGAATCTGCCCGGACGCATCAGCGCCGGATCGAGAATATCGGCACGGTTGGTCGCCGCCATGATAATAATGCCTTCGTTGGCGTCGAAACCGTCCATCTGCACGAGGAGCTGGTTGAGCGTCTGTTCGCGCTCGTCGTTACCTCCGCCGAGCCCCGCGCCGCGCTGACGCCCGACGGCGTCGATCTCGTCGATGAAAACGATACACGGCATGCTCTTTTTCGCCATATTGAACAAGTCTCTCACACGGCTTGCGCCCACGCCGACAAACATTTCCACAAAGTCGGAACCGCTGATCGAGAAGAAGGGAACGTTCGCTTCTCCCGCAACGGCTTTCGCGAACAGCGTTTTACCCGTTCCCGGAGGTCCTACGAGAAGAACGCCTTTCGGGATCCTCGCGCCGAGAGAAGAGAACTTGCGGGGGTTTTTCAGAAACTCCACAACTTCCTGCAATTCTTCTTTTTCTTCTTCCGCGCCGGCAACGTCGGAGAAACGGACTTTCACGTTCTGGTTCACACGGGCTTTCGTTTTACCGAAGTCGAGCGCGCCCTTGTTGCCGCCGTTCACCTGACGCATGAACACAAACACGACCACAAGCCCGACGCCGAGCATGAGAAGGGGCATGATCAGGCTCGAGAAGAAGGAGCCGGAATTCGGATCTTCGCAATCGAACACGACGCCGTTTACTTTCAGAACTTCGATCTCGTTCTGGAAAGCGCTCGTCGGGAAAAGGTTCGCCGTATATTTCAGCGCGTATTTCCCGTTGGAAAGTTTGGTGTAACCTTTCAGCGTGTAAGTATCGATCACGATTTTATCGATATAATATTCGCTCGAAGTCGACGTTTTTTTCACAAACGTGATTTTCGGTTCGGTCTCGCCCTCTTCCAGCTTATACTCGATGCCGGCGAGCCGGAAAAACTCGGTCGTCTCCTTTTGCTCCAAAGAGGAGATCAGCCTTCCCGCAAGAACGAGAACGCCGATCACCGCAACGAGGATCACGGCGATCACGACGATCGTTTTGGTTGACTTTTTCATGATACCTCCTGACTATTTACGATGCGGAAAGCCGCCTTTCGGCAGCGATCGGATCGCGCGTTTGTCCAAAACCCGATTTTCACACAGCCGGACGGCACCCCGTAACGCCGAAAAAAACCGGCAGGGTACCTTTCCGATCCGCGAATCGGTTCCCGACAAAACGCATATAACACTAAGCTATTATATTCTTATTTTAGCATATTTAAAGCAAAAATACAATGGCTTGGCGGAAATTTCCCTCTTTTAACCTATTTTTCATAAATTTCTTTTGCCTTTCCTTTTCCGACGTTTTCCGACACTTTTCCTGCATACAAATTGTATAAAAGCCGATCATAAAATGCAGGTTCGGGACCCGTTATCCCGAACCCGTAAAAACGTTTTCTCCATCCCCGAAGCCATCCGGTCGGCATCCCGCAAAAACCTCTTCCGGTACACCGAAAAACACACGCGGCGGGAAACTCAATTTCCAAAGAAACCGCCCCATATGTCGATTAACTGGCATTTTTGTTCCGAAATAAACGGTTCCGGAATAAATGCCGGGGCGAGAGGAAAACGCTTCGGCAGTTTTTAATTTAAAGTAAAAAAATATATCCGACGCTCTTTTGAGAGGATCGGATATATTTGGTGGACAGGGGTGGATTCGGACCACCGAAGTCAGGTGACGACAGATTTACAGTCTGTTCCCTTTGGCCGCTCGGGAACCTGTCCGTATTATGGAGCTGGCGATTGGAATCGAACCCACAACCTGCTGATTACAAATCAGCTGCTCTGCCAGTTGAGCTACACCAGCGAAAAAATCAAAAAAATGGTGCCTTAGGGCGGAATCGAACCACCGACAGAGGGATTTTCAGTCCCTTGCTCTACCGACTGAGCTACCAAGGCAAAAACCCCTTTCGGGGAAATAAAATCTGGCGACCTGGATGGGGTTCGAACCCACGACCTCTAGCGTGACAGGCTAGCGTTCTAACCAGCTGAACTACCAGGCCAAATATGTTTTTGATTTTTTAACGTTTGGTGGGCCTTCAAGGACTCGAACCTTGGACCAACCGGTTATGAGCCGGCCGCTCTGACCAACTGAGCTAAAGGCCCGAACGAGTCTTCCGTGGTCGGGGTGAAGAGACTCGAACTCCCGACCCCATGGTCCCAAACCACGTGCGCTACCAACTGCGCTACACCCCGTCGATTCAATTTCAACGCTCGTATATAATACCATACGGAAGCACTGTTTGTCAAGCGTTTTTCAGGAATTTATAAAAGATTTTTTTCTTCGGTTTTATTTGCGATATCGCGGATTTTTTCCTTCTCTTTGTCGTCCGATTTTCCCGGGAAAATCGCCCCGATACGAAACGACGGAATTTCCGGAAAATGTGGAAAACAGGCGTACCTTCCGGGTTGTTTTTGTTTAATTCAACAAAAAACAACACAACCAGACGAGAAACAAAAATTTTCGGCGCGATTTTACGGAAAAACGATTGACTTGCTTTCCCCCTTCATGTTATACTATATTATAGAGAAATATCCGCGCTTTTTATTTCTTTTCTCCCGGGAAGGGAAAGAAAAGACAAAAAGGCAACAAAACAACACAAAATTTTCGGGTTTCCCGATAACGGAGGAAAAATGTCGGAATATTATTCGGAAAGAATCAAAAAATCGGACAGGATCGACTTTTTAAAAGAAACCTTATTCCGTGAAATGCCGCAGATCGAAGCGGACAGAGCCGTTCTTCTGACGGAAAGTTATCGCAAAACGGAAAACGAGCCGGTCATTCTTCGCCGCGCGCTCGCTTTTAAGCATATTCTCGAAAATCTGCCGATCACGATCAGAGACAAAGAACTGATCGTCGGCGCGACGACCGTTCACCCCCGTTCCTGCCAGATTTTCCCCGAATTTTCGTTCGAATGGCTGGAAAAGGAATTCGATACGGTAGCGACGCGCTCCGCAGATCCGTTTTATATTTCCGAAGAAACCAAACGGAAACTGAAAGACGTTTTCCCTTACTGGAAAGGAAAAACGACGAGCGAACTCGCAACGGCGTATATGACCAACGCGACGCTCGTTGCCATGGCGCACAACGTGTTCACGCCGGGCAACTATTTCTATAACGGCATCGGTCACGTGACGGTCGATTACGGCAAAGTTCTGAAAGAAGGATATTCCGGCATCATCGCCGAGGCAAAAGAAGCCCTTGCGAAACTCGTCGTGGGGGACGGGAACTATTGCCGAAAGAGCTCCTTCCTCCGCGCCGTGATCATTTCGTGCGAAGCGGTCATCGCATACGCGAAGAGGTATTCCCGCCTTGCCGCCGAACTCGCGGCAAAAGAAAGCGACCCCGTAAGAAAGAAAGAACTGGAAAGAATTTCGGCGAACTGCGCCAAAGTTCCCGCATACGGCGCGACCGATTTTTACGAAGCCTGCCAGAGTTTCTGGTTCGTACAGATCTGTATTTCCACCGAATCGAGCGGACACTCCATTTCCCCGGGAAGATTCGACCAATATATGTACCCCTATTATCTCGCAAGCCGCAAAAACGGCATGACGAGAGAAGAAGCGCAGGAACTGATCGACTGCGTATGGGTAAAACTGAACGATATCAACAAGTGCCGCGATCAGGAATCGGCGAAAGGTTTTGCGGGATACAGCATGTTCCAGAACCTGATCGCCGGCGGACAGACGAAAGAGGGCGTGGACGCGACCAACGATCTTTCCTTCATGACGATCACGGCGACGGAACACGTGTTCCTGCCGCAACCTTCCTTCTCGGTGAGAGTGTGGAACGGTTCCCCGCACGATTTCCTGATCCGCGCCGCGGAACTGACGAGAACGGGAATCGGTTTCCCCGCATATTACAACGACGAAGTGATCATTCCCGCGCTGATGTCGAGAGGGCTTACGCTGGAAGACGCGCGCGAATACAACATCATCGGTTGCGTAGAACCTCAGAAATCGGGTAAAACGGACGGATGGCACGACGCAGCGTTCTATAACACCCTTCGCCCGATCGAAATGGTCTTCTCGGACGGCTATGAGGGCGGCGAAAAAGTCGGCCTTCAGACGGGCTCCGTCGAAAATATGACGACGTTCGAGCAGTTCTACGACGCCTATAAAAAACAATCCGATTATTTCGTGGAACTTATGGTCGACGCAGACAACGCGATCGACGCCGCGCATGCGGAAAGATGCCCGTTGCCTTTCCTGTCTTCCATGATCGAAGACTGCATCGGCAGAGGAAAGAGCATGCAGGAAGGCGGAGCCGTTTATAACTTTACGGGTCCGCAGGGATTCGGCATCGCAAACCTGACCGACGGTATGCTCGCGATCAAAACCCTTGTGTTCGACGAAAAGAAATACACGCTTACGGACTTTAAAGAGGCGATGCTCAACAACTACGGCAAGCCCCTTTCGGACGAGCAGGCGGAAAAACTGACGGTCGAGATCTGCAAACAGGTGGAAAACAGCAAAAAGCTTACGCAGGAAGAAGTTGCAAGGATCTTCACGACGGTCAAAAACGGAGTGGCGAGCGAGAGCAAAAAGGAAAAATATCTCAAACTTCTTTCCGACATCGAAGCCCTTCCCAAATACGGCAACGACGTGCCGGAAGTAGACGCTTTCGCGAGAAAAGTCGCTTATATTTATACGAAAGAGATCCAGAAATACACCAACCCGAGAGGGGGCAGATATCAGGCGGGCATGTATCCCGTTTCGGCAAACGTTCCTCTCGGCGCGCAGACGGGCGCGACCCCGGACGGAAGACTTGCCTTCACCCCCATTGCAGACGGCGTTTCCCCTGCGGCGGGAAGAGACGTGAACGGACCTACCGCGTCCTGCAACTCCGTTTCCACGCTCGATCACGGCATCGCTTCCAACGGCACTTTGTTCAATATGAAATTCCACCCGTCGGCACTGGCGGGCACGAACGGGCTTGAAAACTTCGTTTCTCTCGTTCAGACTTATTTCGACCGCAAGGGCAGCCATATGCAGTTCAACGTGGTTTCGAGAGAAACGCTGAGAGACGCGCAGAAGCATCCCGAAAACTATAAAGGACTTGTCGTACGCGTCGCCGGGTATTCCGCTCTGTTTACTTCTCTTTCGAGAAGTCTGCAGGAAGATATCATCAACCGTACCGAACAGGGAGGTTTTTAATGGACGACCTGAAGGTTCGCGGCAGAATTTTTAACATTCAGCGGTTTTCCGTACACGACGGAAAGGGCATCCGCACGATCGTTTTCTTCAAAGGGTGTCCGTTGCGCTGTAAATGGTGCTGCAACCCCGAATCGCAGAACTTTGCCCCCGAAAAAATGACGGAAAACGGAAAAATAAAAGACGTCGGAAGAGACGTCACCGTGGCGGAAGTTCTTGCCGAAGTTGAAAAAGACAGAGACTATTACCGTCGTTCGGGCGGTGGAATGACCCTTTCGGGCGGCGAATGTTTCGCACAGCCGCAGTTCTGCGAAGCGCTTTTGCGCGCGGCAAAAGAACGCGGCATTTCAACCGCCGTGGAAACGACCTCGTTCCCCGATTATTCGATTATCGAAAAATGTCTGCCATATATCGACATTTATATGACGGATATCAAACAGCTTGACGACGCGAAACATCGCGCGTTCACGGGGCAGTCCAACAAAACGATTTTATCCAACATTGCGAAAGTCGTGCGGAGCGGGGCAAACGTGATCATCCGGACCCCCGTCATTCCGACCGTAAACGCAACCAAAGAAGACATTCTCGCGATCGCCACGTTTGCAAGGACGATCGGTGCAAAGGAAATGCACCTTCTCCCCTACCACCGCATCGGCATGGATAAATATGCGGGGCTCGGAAGAGATTATCAATTAAAAGATCTCCTTCCCCCGGAAAAAGATCTGATGCAAACTCTGCTCGAAACGGTAGAATCCGTAGGGCTGAAAAGCCAGATCGGCGGCTGAAGATCTTCGTTTTACGGCTGTTCTTTTGCAGCTGACGATTCAATGTAAAATATATCATTTTGAGATCCTTCCCGGGCAGGTTTCTACTGTGGGGTCAGGATGACAAAATGATATATTTTTTTATCAACCACAATAGAAAAATACTGTTTTATAATCTCGGGTCTGATAATAAAACGCCATTCTCGTCATCCTGAGCCGACCTACTTTGCCCGGCTTACGAAGGATCTGAGAACGGCGTTTTTTACAAAACAAACCGATAATCGACTTATAGACCAACTTTAAGTATTTTCAGAAAACCGGTTGCGGTCAGGCAGTAGCCGTCTGTCTCGCTTTTCCTTTTTTTTCGAGAGACATGCGCACGTCTCGGCACATTTCGTTAAATTCTTCGTCCGTTTCTTCGAGTTCAACGTTATCCAGAATATTTTGCAGGCGGTATTCCTTCACGAGATAGCGCACGGTATTTCTTCCGATCACGGCGGTAAGGGTCGCGTTCCCGAGCCCCTGAACGGAGCTGTCTACCAGAGCGGAAATCGCGCCGCCGAGAAGAGGAATCCCCTTCGCAACGTCTCCCATCGCCTTTACGACGCTGTTTCCGACCTTCACTCCGCCGAGCCCGTATGCCACCAGGGAATTGGAAAGGACCTTGGTGAAAATACGGACAAGCTTTCCTTCGGACGGGCGGAATCCGTACAGAAAGATGATATCTTTTACCATTTGCAGATTGATCGCCGTGACCAGCAGACTGTCGACAAGTTCTTTCTGAGAGATCGCGGAATACATTCCCGATTTCAAAGCGCATCTCGAAATAATATCGCGGGAAGCTTTTTTCACGTCTCCGTCGTAAATTTCGTTGAGGGCGTTTTTCAAGTCTTCCTCGTTTCCCTTTTTCCGCGCAAGCATCAGTTCCTTTACGGACGAATCGGAATACCATCCGCCTTCTTCCACAGTGAGGTAACAATCGATGATCTTATCCGCAAGATTTTTTCTCACATGCGCGTTATGCCGTTTCGCCGCGAGAAGATTGTGCACGTTCACGCGGGTTTCAAAAGAATCCGCAAGGCGGATCTTTACGACCGGTACGACGAAAAACACGATATACAGCACGGCAAGGATCCCCGCCGCAGCATAGCCCGCATAGCGGTTGATCGCATAAAACTCTTTAAAAATAAAAAAAGCGCACAAAAAGAGAAACACGGCAAGCACGAAAACAACGGTATTCAGCAAACCTTTCGCTCTTTTTCTGCCTGTTTTTTCGGAATATTTTTCCTCGTATTCGTAAACCGTCATGCGGGTTTGCGCGGCGTTTTCCTTTCTCTCGTCCCTTTTCATAGAATAATCTCCTTTCCGGGATCGTTCCCGATCGATACAAAAAGCCGCGGAATATAGTATCCCGCGGCTTTTTATTATTTACGTTTTATTATTATGCTTTTTCCTGATTTTCTTCCCACTTCGTATTCTTGAAGGCATTTGCGCCGATTTTTGCGGGCTGATTCGAAATCGTTTCGAGAACGGAGCACCCGTAGAACGCGCCTTCGCCGACGTCGCTTACATTGGCAAGATCGATCGCAGTCAGTCTCTTCGTGCAGGAAGAGAAGGCGAATTTACCGATCGTCGTATCAGCCGCGGAGAATGTGACGTTACGAAGAGCGGTGCAGCCTTTGAAAGCATTGTCTCCGATCGAAGTTTTCACGGAGAAGGTTACGGAATCGAGCGAGGAACAACCGGCAAACGCGCTTTCGCCGATTTCCGTCGCAACAAGGGTAAGGGCGTTGTTTGCACCGTAATCTTCCAGAACGCCGAGCGAAGTACAACCGTTGAAAGCATTGTCTCCGATCGTTGCGACTTCGGAAAGATCGATCTTTTTCAAAGACGTGCAACCCTGGAAAGCCGCGCTTCCGATCTTCTTCGCGCCGCCGAGGGTAATCGTTTTCAGAGAAGAACAACCGTAGAAGGTGTCCGCCCCGATCTCGTCGATATTGCCGCTTAAGGTAACCGTTTCCGCCATGGAAACGTTATAGAAAGAATAGGGGGCAACGGCGTAAACGCTCGTGTCGAGCGTTATCGAGTAAACGGTGCTTTCACCCGTGTACGAATCGTCGACGTAAACGATCTTGTCCTTGCCGTCTTCGTCTTTTTCGAGGATATATTTCTTCGTTTCGAAAGAAACTTTATTGTCACCCTTAATCGTGACAGTTTTTAAGGAAGAAGGAATATAGTAGGTGGCGGAATTGTCGCTCGAACCTTCGTTATAGGTCTGCGCGCAGGAAGTCAGCCCGTCAGAAGAAGTCGTTCCGAAAATATATCCGAACGATTTTTCGCCGTTCTTCGCGCCGAGTTTTTTCCCGGCAAACGGAAGGGTGATCGTCTTCAGCGAAGTAAGACCCGAGAAAGAACCGAGCCCGAATTCTTCGATGTTGCTCTTCACCTCGATCTCCTCGATAAAAGTGAGGTCTACCACGGCGTCCGCCGCGATCTTCTTCACCGCTTTGCCTTCGTAGGTCTCGGGGATGGTGAGTTTTCTCACCGTTTCTTTCGTATATTTGACGGCAGGCGCTTCGTAAACTCCTTCCACCGCAGTGTTGAACAGTTCCGCAAGCCCTTCGTAATCGTTCTTTTCGATCAGGGTTTTCGCTTTATCGGAAACGGTGACGCCGGAAAGAACGTAATAAGTTTCCGCCGTTTCGTTCTCGTCTTTCGTTTCTTCTTTTTCGAGCGTATACTTGAAAGAAATGGGCGCAACGTCGCCGCTGTCGCTATTTTTCGTGCCGCATCCGATCATCGAAAAAGCCGATACGGACGCAAGCAGTAACGCAAATAAAATACCGATGATTTTTTTCATCCTCTTGCTCCTTGCAAATCGCGCGGGAACCCCCGCTATCCTTATAGTCTATAAAATTTTACCATTTCACGCGCTTTTTGTCAATGGTTCTCGTCGGAAATTTGCGTATTTCGCCGAAATTTTATGAAAGAAACGCCCGCGCGTGCGCGCGGAAGACAAACTTTTCTTTTTTTCCCCTTTTTCACCCCTTTTCCGGGGCAGAAGCGTCCGTCGGTCTCCGGCTTATTCCGGGCGGTTTTCCCCTCTTTTTTTCCTGTTTTTCCGTATTTTCCCGAAAAAACACAAAAACAAGTTTTTTCCGCTTGAAAGAAAAAGGGAAAAGTGTTATACTAAGAAAGCGGATTCGATACCGGACCGTAATACGGACCGCATGCGACAATACAGCAGAAAACCGTTTCCCGGGCAAAAAAACGCCGAGAGAAACGCCGGCACGGAGAAAAACAAAGATGAATACGAAAGAATCGGCAGTCGCCGCACAGGAAAAATTATCCCCTTACGGGGCAAAACTCGTTTATTACGGAGAGATTCCTCTCGTGGGGATTGAAAACGCCGATCCCGGAAAAACGGCGGTGCTGACGTTTTACGAAAAAGAAATCGTTTTCGAATTTTCCTTCCACACGGCGCATTTTCTGCCGGAAGATCTTCCGCTCGCCCTTGATACGGCAGAAAAATTCCTGATGGGCGAAATGAGCGCGGTCGAATTCTTTTTAAACGGAAAAAGTTTATTCGGCGGAGCAAGAAGCAGCTCTATAAGCGGTTTAAACGACATTTTCGCATTTTGTTCCGCCTATGCGGGCGGAAACGGAGAAACGGCGGAAAAGGTGCTCAAGCTCCTTCGCCGCGGAGATATTTCCGTAAAGATCCGCGGGATCTCGCCTTCTCTCGACAGAGATTATGACCCGCCTTTCGGGGAAACGTTTTTCCTTCCGGAAAAGTCAGATAACATGAAAGACAGATACGACGGAGAATAATAAAAATGGTAAAACTTTGGTTTAAAGTGATGCGAAACGATAAGATCATTCGGCAGACGGTATACGAAAACGAAGAGAAATTCACTTACTCTCATTTTCATCAGTACATTTCGGAAGGTTGTTACGAACTCGATCTCGCAACTCCCGTCATCGTGAAAAACCATCTGTTCAATTTTGCCAAATACAACGGCGTGAAATTCGTGAAAAGCGATTTCCTCGAACCGATCGATTTTGACCGCCTCGTTGTGGAAAATCTCGACCGCTGAACCCTGAATTTTCCGTGCATCGGCAAAGGAAACGCAAGAGGTAAATCCGGAAGAATATTCCTTACCAACGCCATATGAAAAGCAAAACAAAAAGATCCGATCAGCGGCTTATAGCCGGCGATCGGATCTTTTCTTTCGTTTTTTTATTTCCGCCGGTCGCGGTCGCCCGGGAAATTTCCGGATAACCGGACCTGCGAAAGAAATTATTCTTCCGTCTTCGTCTCTTCCGTTACGGACGTTTCCGGGGCTTTGGGGGCGTCTTTCAGACTGTTCCCGAGGAAGGTCCCGAACCCGCTCGTTTTCGGGCGAGGCTGGCGGGGAGCGGCGTCTCTGTCGTATTTTTTGAATCCGTTGTTGCGATTATAGCCGCCTTCGCGGTTATAATCCTTCTTGTAACCGTCGCGGTTGTAAACGCGGGTCGTACCGTAGTTGTTGCGGTTGTATCCGCCCTCTCTGCGGTATCCGTTTTCGTTCTGTTCGCCTTCGGACGTTTTCTCTCCGTCGTTGTTGTATTTTCTGTAGCCGCCTCTGTTGTTGTAACCGCGGTAGCCGTTGTTCCCTTCGTCCTCGCCGTATTTTCTCTTTCCGCCGAAGTTTCTGCCGCCGTTGTTGTTATATCTCGGCGTATAGGGTTTCATGTTGTTCGGAATGATCGCGACGTAGCGGTTGGGTTCCTTTCCTTCGGACTGCGTTTTCACGTCCTGGCTGTCTGCAAGGGCGGAGTGAAGAATTCTTCTCTCATACGGGTTCATGGGCTCTAAAGTGACCTTTCTGCCCGTTCTGACGGCTTTTGCGGCGAGTTTGTTCGCAAGAGAGATCAAAGTTTCCTCTCTCTTCTCTCTGTACTCCTCGCAGTCCACCACGACTCTTCTGTATTCTTCTCTGCCCGTGTTGGCAACGGCGCCGGCAAGGCATTGAAGAGCGTCCAGAACTTCCCCTCTGTAACCGATGAGGGAAGAAGACCTCTCGGCAATCAGGTTGATGACGACCCTTTCGTCCTCTTCTTCGAGCACGCACTTCGCCGTGACGTTCATCAAGTCGAACAAACCGTCAAGGAAATTGACCGCGCGTTCGCCGTCCGACTTTTTCTTTTCGATCTCTACCTTAGCCTTTTTCGCATTGATCCCCAAAAATCCCTTCGTGGGTTCTTCCAGAACTTTGATTTCCGCCTCGTTCTCGGTGATACCCTCTTCTTTCAGACCGTTCTCGATTGCTTCCTGAACGGTTTTACCGTAATAAATTGCCATGATTTCTCCTTTATATCCCCGAGACCCGGCATTCGTCGTTTTCCGGGTCCGGATTTTATTAACGTCTTTTTCCGTATTTCTGTTTCGCCGCTTTTTCCGCCGCGAGCGCTTCCATTTTCTTCTTGAAGGACTTTTCCACAAAGAAGTTGATAAGAAGGGTGAATCCCGTGGACAGGATCGAACTCGTCACCATGTAAATGGAGAACGCCGCCGAATACATGAAGGCAAACACGCCGAACATGATCGGCATCATCCACGTCATCATCTTCTGCGTTGCCGCGGCTTGTCCGTTTTCGCCGTCCACCGTAGAAAGCTGCATCTGCGTTTTCTGCGTTTTGTTCATGATCAGCGTGGAGCCGAGCATGGTGAGAATGGACAGAGCGATCAGCACGAAATAACCGTTACCTTTGCCGAAGCCCGTTTCTTTTTCCGCGGAAAGAAGGTAAGTGATCTCGTTATAAGCGTCTTCCGTAAGAGTTCCTACATTGTCTGCATTTTTATCCGCGCCACAACTGCCGCAACCGCTCGCTCTCATGGAATTCGTGAAATCTTTATAGGTGGGCAGAGCTCTCGAAAACGGGTTATCGGTCACCCAAAGGTTTTTTACCCACGGGAAAAGAACCGAGCTCGAACGGTTTTCGTAATAAGAATCTTTCGCGGCAAGACGGGCGGAATATTTCACCGTCTCGTTCATATAATCTTCCACGACGGCGGAAACGGCTTGCTGAGCAACGAAAGCGCCTGCTTCTGCCTGAAATTTTTCGTTCAGAGAAGAATCTTCGCTTAAAACCTTTCCGTAATTCACGCGATAGGTTTTAATATCTCCTTCTTCCGTCGTCTCCTCGACGATATACGCTTTCAGATCGTCGTTCGCGGCGTTATAGAAATCTTCCAGGCTCACGATCGTGTCGTTTTTCACAATACCCGCCGTTTCCATGGAAGTTTTTTCCGCCGCGCTCAGTTTGCCGATCAGGAATTTATCCACATCCACGTTGATAAGTCCGTTCAGATCCGCATTGTCCGCATCGTACCCGTTTTCGCCGAAATACGAAGCGACCGTCTGATAAGTTTCTAAAAATTCGTCGCTTTTTGTGAACGATTTATACACGGAAAGATCGGTGTTTTCAGCGGAAGAATAATCGGGGAACAACGCTTCGTATCCCTTTTGTTTCAGGGCGTTGTTGATCTCCGGAAAATATTCGTTTCCTTCCCCTTTTATGAGAAGCCCCGCTTTCTCCGATTCTTCGATCGACTGCGTATACGCCGCGCCCATCTTATTGAAAACTTCCTTATCGGTAAACTTCGAATAAGAGTTGAACGCCGCGATGACGACAAAGAAAAATATCAGAGTAACGATGGTCGGCAGACAGGAAGAAAAAGCGGAATAGCCGTTCTTCTTGTACAAAGCCATCATTTTCTGCTGATAGAGTTGCTGGTTGTTTGCGTATTGTTTCTGTAATTTTTCGAGGTCGTCTCTCATCATTTCCATTTTGAGAGCGTTTTTCTTCATCGAAGCCCTCGAAACGATGTCCAGAGGCAACGTGATCAGTTTCAGGGCGAGGGTGAACAGTATGATACCGAACCCCACGTCCCCCGCAAACGAAACAAGCCAGCTGATAATTTTACAGATCCATTCGTAGCTCAGGCTGACCGCGCCGAACCCGTCTCCGAAGGAAGTGATTCCCGTTATCGAGGCAAGAACGTTAAACAAATTTTTACTCCTGTGATTGAAATTTTTACCGGCAAAAAAAAGAACCCGAAGCTCTGCCGCTCCGAATCCTTCGGTTTCGCCGCCTTTCCGCGGTTCCTTTGAATTTTTTGCGGTCTGCCGTAAAAGATTACCCGTTTTTCAAAGAAGATCTTCTTTCTCCGACGTGAAATTCATAAAAGCCATTTCTTTTTGCCGATCGGATCGGGAACGGGATCGAAACCACCCTTATTCAGGGAATTGCATCTTAAAATGCGCCATACGATCAATAAAAAAGCGCAGAATAAATTATGTTTCTCGAGTGCTTCTATCGCGTAAACGCTGCAGGTCGGTCTGAAAATACACCCGCTCCTGATCCCGGGCGAGAGATATTTCTTGTAAAATTTAAGAACACTGATCAGTATTTTTTTTACCACCGACGGTCAATTTCTCCCTTGCAAATACGGAACGGATATCTTTCCGGTATACCGAAAAACGGTAATCGTTTTTGTCCCGGCAGGCACGGGGAACGATCACGATATGATAATTCCCGACGATTTTAAGGGTTTCTTCCCTCATCGCCGCGCGGATCAACCGTTTCACGCGGTTTCTCACGACGCTGTTTCCGTGTTTTTTGCCGACCGATATCCCGATCCTCGTTTCTTTTGCTGGAGAATACAGAATCATCAAAGATCCCGAAAATCCCTTTTTCCCTTTTTTGAAAAGACGGTCGAAATCGCTTTTTCTTTTTAACGAGTACCGCAATTTAGTTTTCTGCTCAGTAGGTCAAACGTTTACGACCCTTGTTTCTTCTTCTCTTGAGAACCTTTCTCCCGGAAGTGGTAGACATTCTCTTTCTGAATCCGTGAACCTTGTTTCTCGTTTTCTTTTTCGGCTGATACGTTCTTTTCATAATATAGCTCCCTGTTGTTTATTTTTCCGGACTTTCTCTTTCAGCTTTGCCCGTCAGCTTTCTTTTTTCGTCAATGAAAACGATTGCGATCCGCTTTTGCGCCCCGCAATTTTCTCCGTTTTATAACGATGCTTTAGTATTATACTTTTTTTTCTCTTTTTTGTCAACTTTTATAAACAAGTTTCCCGTTTTTTTTCTTGCGGAAAGACTTTGCCCGGATTTTCCGGATCCCTTTCTTTCCCGTACAAAGAAAATTTACGGAAACGATACCCGCTTTTTACCGGTCAGACGTTCAGACGGATGGGAAGAATGAGATAGAGATATTCTTCTCCCGAATAAGGCTTGATCACGCAGGGCGAGATGGGGTTGTTCAGATAAACATTCACGAATTCGTCGCCCGCGGCGCGGAGAGCGTCGCACAGATATTTCGAGTTGAATGCGATCACGATATCTTTCCCTTCCATGTTCGCGTTGACCGTTTCGTTCACGTTGCCGGATTCGGAATTGGCGGAAATATTGACGAACCCCTCTTTAAAGTCGAGCTTCACGAGATTTTTGGATTCCCTCGCGACGACCGTCGCTCTGTCGAGACTGTTTAAAAGAGCCAATCTTCCGACCCTTACCGTCGTGATGAATTCCTTCGGAACGATCTGAAGATAATTGATGAATTCCCCTTCCAGAAGACGGGTGATGAAAATGGTCCCGTCCACTTCCACTTTCAGAGAATTTCCTTCCGAACGGACGGTGATATCCTCATCGTCTTTTTCGAGAAGTCTCGTGATCTCGGTAAGCGAACGCGCGGGAACGATCACTTTGAAATTTCCGGTGGAATCTTTCGCCTGTTTTTTCGCGACCGCAAGGCGGAAACCGTCCAGCGCGACGCAGGTCAGAACGTTATCTTTCAGTTCCATCAGACACCCTTTCAGAATGGGGCGGCTTTCGTCCGTCGAACAACAGAAAGACGTTTTCATGACGGCGTCTTTAAAATCTTTCTGCAATAAAGTAAAAGATTTTTCGTTGATGTTTTTGGAGATCACGGGAAATTCTTCCGCGCCGAGCACGGAAAGATATACTTCGGAAGACCCGTACACGATTTTCAGCCTTCCTTCTTCCGCCATATTGAGCTCCACCTGGTCTTCCGTTTCCAGTTTTTTCACGAGTTCGGCGAAAAGTTTGCCCGGAACGACGGTATCTCCTTCGAGAAAAGTGTCCGAACGGATCGTTTTTTCGATTGCGATTTCCGTATCCGTTGCGGAAAGGGTCAGCTCGTCTCCGCGGACGGAAAGTTTGATCCCTTCGAGGACGGGGTTCGTCGTTTTCGAGCTGATCGCCTTGGATACCTTCATGACCGCGGAAGACAGATCCGTGCCGTTTACGATGATTTTCATGACTTAAATACCTTTTATTGATAAATTTTTAATAATAGTAGTAATAGGCTGCCGTTCAAATGTGGATAACTCGTTTTAAATTCTAAAAATATCAGATAAAAAGAGAAATTTTGAATGTTTATAACCGGTGGATAACCCGTTTTTTCCTGTGGACGGAATGAGGGGGAAAAGTGGAGAAAAACGACTTGTCCACAAAAAGGGAAAAACGAAGGTCGCTTCTGATGGGAATAAAATCCGCCGGACGAGAAGTCCTTTGATTAATATTATATAGAAAACGGAAAAAAAAAGCAACAAAAAAACGAAGAAAACGGTAAAATCGGGCGAAAGAAAAAGTTGTGAACAGAAATTTCCTCAAATATTCCACAATTATCGGAAAACCTTGTTGATAAATACAGAAATTTATGGTAAAATAAAAGAAAAACCACACGGAAAATCACATGGAAAGCTTAAAGGAAAAAGCCCTGATCTGCGGCTTGAAACTGACGGAAGAAGAGATAAAAAAATTCGAAAATTTCAGAGAAATCCTGAAAAAATGCAATCGGGAGTTCAATCTGACCGCGATATGCGACGACGAGGGGATAAACGAGAAACATTTTATCGACAGTCTGCTCGGTGTGGAAATGTTCACAAAGAATTCCACAGTGGCGGAAATCGGGTCTGGCGGAGGGTTTCCGTCCGTTCCTCTGAAGATCGTCCGGGACGACCTTTCTTTTACCCTGATCGAAGCGACCGGAAAGAAATGCCGCTATCTGGAAAAGGTGATTTCCGAGCTCGGGCTGAAAAACATGACGGTGTTAAAAGGAAGGGCGGAAGAGATCGGAAAAGATCCGGCGTACCGGGAGAAGTTCGATCATGCGACTGCCCGCGCGGTCGCATCCCTCAATATACTGTCCGAATATTGCATGCCTTTCGTAAAAACGGGCGGAAGTTTTATCGCGTATAAAGGAAATGCGGACGCGGAGATCGAAGAGGGAAAAAACGCCGTAAAAATTTTAGGCGGAGAGTTCGAGAGAATAAAATCCGCCAACCTTTCCGACGGATCGGAAAGAAGGATCATCGAAATTTTAAAAACGGGAAAAACGCCCGCCTTGTATCCTCGCGGGAACGGGAAAGAGAGAAAAAAACCGCTTTGAAAAATTTTTTTCCGTAAATCCGGTACGGAAGGCTCCCGGAAACGGAGTTTTCCGGAAAAGAAATTGACAACCCGTGCAAAGGCATGGTATAATCAAACCGTATTTCTTATCTATTAATAATAAAACGAATAAAAATAAAGGGAAAAGAAAAATGAAACATCGGAAAGTAAAAAAGAATCTGAAAATCATTGGCTTTATCTGTCTCGGAATCGGCGCCGTTTTAACGGTAACGGCGTTTGCGAATTTGTTTCTGACGATAAATCGATCCGACGGGTTTCCCCGGCTGTTCTTTCTCGGATTTATCGGTCTTCCTCTGATCGGGGTCGGGGCGATGCTTCTTTCGCTCGGATATCGCAGCGAACTGATGTCTTATACCAAAAACGAAGCCGTTCCGGTCTTAAACGAAGCGGGAAGCGAAATTTCTCCCGCCGTCCGCGCGGTCGCATCCGCCGCGGCAGAGGTAAAAAACGGAAACGGAGATTTCATCGTCTGCAAAGCCTGCGGCGAGAAAAATCCGGCGGACGGAAAGTTCTGCAAAGCCTGCGGGAAACCTTTTTACCGCGTGTGCCCGCATTGCGGCAAAGAAATTCCGGAAGAAGGATCTTTCTGCAATTACTGCGGGAAAAAAATAGAAAAATAACGATCTCCGGATATTTTTACAGAGGTAAAACAAACCGGAAACCGACCTGTAGAGGGATTTATGACGAACTCAAGTTCGAAAAACGCAAAAAAAACGATAACGGAATTTTTTAAGAGAAACTACGGGTACTTTCTGATCCCTGTCATCGTTTACGCCGTTTTCGCTTTCGCGCAGGCGTATTTCGATATCTACCCTTACGGAAAAGCGATCATGGCGAGCTACGATCAGCTCGCGCAGGTATGCCCTTTTCTGGAACATTATTTTGCCGTGGCGGACGGAACGAGCGGTCTGTTTCATACTTTTTTCGTCGGCGGGGGAATGGACGTTTTCGGGATCCTTTCCTTCTGTACGATCAGTCCGTTTTCCTTTCTGTTTCTGATCGGCGGGAGAGGAAAAGCCGTTTACATGGTAAGCTTCGTTCTTCCTCTCAAGGTGATCTGTTCCGGACTTTCCGCACAATGGTTTGTAAAAAAACATTTTAAAGAGATCCCTTCTTACATCGGGGCGGTCATGTCTCTGCTGTATGCGTTCGCCGGGTATCTTTACGTTTCTAACACGTATATCAACTGGACGGATCTCATGATTTACATGCCACTTGTCGGGTCCGGCGTCATCCGCTTTGCGAAAGAAGATAAAATAGGTCTTTTGGCAGGTTCTCTTGCCGCGATGATATACACCTGTTTTTCCATCTCCTGTTTTTCCTTCTTTCTCCTCTTTCCCGCGCTTGTTCTTTACGTGCCGATCTGCGTGGAAAAAGAGAAGAGAAAATTAAAGTTAACGAAGTTATGTATGGCTTTTCTGATTGCGGTGACGGCGGCGCTTCCCCTTCTTTTTCCCGCGTTTATGGCGTATAAAAGCGCAGGGAGAAATACGGGGATCTTCAGCAAGATCTTCTCTTCCGGCGTGAGCGACGCCACCCCTTTATACGAAAAGTTTACCTATATCGCGGCGGACGGCGTTTTTCTGTTTCTCGCCGTCGTCTATTTTTTCCGGAGCGGTAAAAAAGACAGGACGTCTTACTTTCTGTACGCCTGCCTTGCAATTTATCTTTTTCCGTGTGTGATAGACGAAAGTATGTTGCTGTTAAACGCCGGATCTTACAATTCTTATGCGTTGCGGTTCGGGTTTTTAGGAGATTTTCTCCTGTTTTATCTCGCCCTGAAAGGAATTTCGGAATATCTCGCGAAGGATGCAACGATCCCGGACATGCCGGTGAAAAAATCGGGTGCGTTTATGGTTCTGACGGCTGCGGCAGTGTTCGGCGGTTCCTTCGGAACGTATCGGCTTTTTCAGTATATTCTCGGCGGAAAAACTTCGGACGGACAGGCGTTTCAGCAGGGAAAAGCTTTCTATTCTTTCTTTCCCGCGTTCGCCCATTCCGAAGGCGGGCTGGAAGGAACGGCGATCCTTCTCGGGATCACTGTGATCGTATTCGCCCTGGCGGCTGTTTTCCTCGGACTGAAATTCGTGAAAGTGAAAGACGTAGCGATCCTTCTCTGCATTTTCTCCCTTACCCAGGTTTCCTTTTTCGGGGTTGCGCTCGTGAAAGGGGATCGTCAGGGAGGCAGTGCGGAAAATTACGATAAATACGAAAGCCTGCTTGCGCAGATCGACGAAAAGGAAACGGAAGATCCGTATTACCGGCTGAAGAGTTACGATTACTATATCTCTTCCGATTCGCCGTTGATCCTTCGCTATTATGCTTACACCTTTTTCAGTTCGATGGCGGATTCGAAAAATCTGACCCCGCCCGTCTTTTTCTCTTACGGCGGAAACGATACCAACAGCACGAAGAGCAACCGCGGAAATCTGTTTTCCGACTGTCTGCTCGGGTATAAATACGTCGTTTACAGAACTTCTTCCGTATCGGCGGCAAACAACCGTTCTTATCTGAAGAAAACGGGGATCACGGAAGACGATTACATCGTTTACGAAAATACCCTTTGTTTCCCGTCCGCATTTAAAGTAAGCGGCGGAGACATGTCTTTCGAGGGGTTGAATTATATCCGCTCGGTCGAAAAAATTTATACATGTTTGAGCGGGGGCGAATCTCCTTTTACCGAGGTTCCTCTTACGGTCGTGAAAGAAGACGACGGATTTTATTCCGTCCGCGCCATGGGCGTCGCAAAATCCGATTTCTATTTTGCCGCGGAATTTCCCGACCTTTCCCGCTATGTCACGACGAACGCGCAGGGAAAAGAAGTTGCCCTTGCCGACCATTACAGCTATAACTACCGCGCCTATCTTCCTTCCGAAACGATCCGGATCAGAGATACGAAAGGGGAGCTGACGGAAGAGGATATCGTAAAGTATTGCCACGCGTATTCTCTCGAACAGTCGAAAATAGCATCTTTGCAGGAAAAGGCGAAAGAAAACAAAGTGAATTACACGCTGCGGAAAAACGGCATCGATACAGAACCGTTCCTTGCGGAAGAGGGACAATATCTCTTTATGAATTATGCAAACCTCGACGGCTACACCGTTACCGTGAACGGGGAAAAGGTCGAATTTGCCGAATGCGGGCTCGATATGATGCTGATCCCTCTCGAGGAAGGAGAAAACGTAGTTAAAATAGAATACAAGTCTCCTTATATCCGGTATATCCTCGTCGGGCTTGCGGCTGCCGTCCTTCTGTCCGCCGCGTGGTTTTTTATTCTCAAAAAGAAACCGGAGATCCTCGTTAAAGTTTCTCCCGTCATCTCCGTTGCGGCTTATTCGCTTACGATCCTTCTCGCGATCGCCTTCGCAGCATTCCCCTTCGGCGTGTATCTTTACAAACTGATTTTATCCTTTCTGTAAAACATAAAAAAGACGGATCACCCGTCTTTTTTTTATGCGTTGATGAGACTGCGATTACCTGAGACTGAGCAGATAGTCGACCGAGCCGCGGTACAGATAATAGGCAATTTTCTCCCGGTAACTTTTCTGTTTCAGAAGTTCTTCGTCTTCCGGGTTGGACAGAAAACCACATTCCGCAAGGGCGCAGACGCAGTTGCATTCGTTCAATACGTAATAGTCCCCTTTCAGGCTTTCGTAAGCTTTCGGCTGATCGGGAGACCCGTTCAGGCTCTTTTGCAAAGCATCGGCAAACGCTTTCGAACGCTCGTCGTTTTCTTTGTAAAAAACCTGCGCGCCGCGCCGCGAGGAAGACGGGTAAAAATTCAGGTGAACGGAAAGAAACAGGTCGGCGTCCGATCCGTTCGCGATCTCCTTCCTTTTCTTCATGTCCCGCTGTTTGAAACCCTTCGTCGGAAGTCCGTAAAGTCCGCCCGCCCCCTTTCTCGTGAGAACCACTTTGAACCCGCCCGCGCGGAAGCATGCGGCGAGTTCTTTTACGATCTCGAGGTTTAAGTCGCTTTCTTTCACGCCCGTCCGAACCCCGGTCACGCCGCCGTCTATCCCGCCGTGTCCGGCGTCGAGCACGACCGTTCCCGAGATCACGTTTGTGTATGTTTGTTTTTCCTCGATCCTCCCACACCCGGAAAAACACAGAAAAAGAACGATGATCCACACCGATAAGACCTTAAAACCTCTTTTTGTCATGATGATTGCAAGTTATCCACCGAAATTGTCCACAAGAACAAAAGTTTCTGTGGATAAATGTGGATAACTCCCCCGAAACAGTATATGTTGTCCACATTTCAAATATGTTTATCCACAAAAAGCGGTGAATAACCGCCTTACAGGGTGACTTATCCACAAAAACACAGCCGATAAAGTTGATAACTTTCTTAAAATAAGAAACGCGAACATGTTCTTTTTCCCTCTTCTCGCAGAAAAAAAGAGAGTTATCCACATTTTGTTCTTTATTACGGAGAAAAACTCATATATTAAATTTGTTGACAAATCAACAAATTTATGATAAACTGTTCCCTGTGCCTTTTCGGGCATAGAAGAGGGATTTATGGAAGAAAACAAAAAAGAGAACGAAAAAAACACGGGAGATCGCTTTGCCGAATTTTCTTTTCTTTCGTCGAATATTTCGCGCTGTATCGGCAGAATCAAAAACGACGAGATGAAAAAATTCGGATTGAAAGGAACGCAGGTAAATTGCTTTTTCTATCTGAACGAACGCCCGTGCGGCGTTACGCCGACGGAGCTTTATTCCCTTTGCGGGGAAGACAAAGCGTCCGTTTCGCGCGCGGTGAAAGTTCTTACCGAAAAGGGATATGTGGAACGCCGCCCGGGAGAAGAAAACAAAAAATACAAAATTCCGCTCGTTCTGACCGATCGCGGAAAAGAGATCGCCGCATACATCAACAGAAAAATCGCGTAGATCGTAAATGCGGACGGCGGTTATCTTACGGAAGAGGAGATCTCCTCTTTTTATCTCGTTCTGCAAAAAATTTACGATCATCTGAAATCCCGCTCGGCAAGCCGCAGGTGATTGTGTCTGAACCCGGTCTTACGCCGTGTTTTTCCGTTCGCGTTTTATACGTTTCGTATTAACGCGCTCCCGCCTTGTTTTAACCTGAAAACACGACGTAAGGCTTGCCGTTTGGGCGAGTTAAAATACAGTCGCCCGGCTAAGCGATCGGGAAAAGAGAAAAAGGAGAATTTATGGTAACGAAAATACTGGTCGATTCGGCGTCCGATATCGATCTTGAAGAAGCAAAAGAATACGGGGTGGAACTCATTCCGATGGAGATTTCTTTCGGAAACGAAACCTATGAAGACGGGGTTACCCTTTCCCACGACGAGTTTTTCGAAAAACTGATCGAAACGGACGTCATGCCGAAAACAAGCCGCATTTCCGCCTATCGTTTCGAGGAGAAATTCGCCGGAATGACGGAGGAAGACGAAGAGACGGAGATCGTGTGCATCACCCTATCTTCGGAGCTTTCCGGCACGTACGACGAGGCGAAGCGGGCAGCCGCGAACTTTGGCGGAAAAGTTTACGTGGTAGACAGTTTCACCGCAAGCCTCGGCGAAAGGATCCTTCTCGAATATGCCGTTCTTCTTTTAAAACAGGGGTTGTCTGCCCGCGAAATCGTCGAGCGGCTCGAAGAAAAGAAGAAAGATATCCGCCTGATCGCCCTGATGGGAACGCTTAAATATCTGAAAAAGGGCGGGCGTATTTCTCCCCTCGTAGCGATATCGGGAGAACTTCTGAACGTGAAGCCCGTGATCGCCGTTGAGGGGTCGGTAAAAATGCTCGGCAAAGCGCTCGGCTCGAAACGGGGAAACAACCTTCTCAGCGAATCGATCGCGAAAGCGGGCGGCGTCGACTTTTCGATGCCTTTCACCACCGCCTATTCCGGATTTGACAGCTCCGTTCTCGATAAATATATCGCGGACGGTTCTTCGCTGTGGAAATCGGGAGCCGAAAACGTAACGAAACACAAAATCGGGAGCACGATCGGGACGCATATCGGTCCCGGGGCGATCGCGGTTGCGTTCTTTATGCCGGAACCGGGAAAAACGGACTGAATGTTTTTGTAGCGCGGAAAGTTTCGTTTCGCGCTGGGAACATCTTTCCGGAAAGAATACGGGAACGATATAAAATTTCCCCCGATCGGGAAAGAATTGTATAAACACGGTTGCGTTTCCCGAAAAAATATGTTATTATAGTCTTAGCATTCGTTACTTAGTGACTGCGAATGCTGAGACTATAATTATAAGTCTTTGACCGGAACCGCCGGACGGGCGGAGAAAAGCGGGGGCGGAATGGCGGAAAGCATAGGAGAAATCATTAAAAAGGCGAGAAAGGAAAAGGGAATGACGCAGGCAAAGCTTGCGCAGAAACTTTCCGTAACGCCGCAGGCGGTCAGCAAATGGGAGCAGGGCAGAAATCTGCCCGACGTTACGTTGCTGCAAAAAATCGCCGAGATATTATCCGTTGAACCCTCCTTGCTGTATTCCGTTGCTCCGAACGAATCGGGAACTTTCCGCAAGAACGAAAAGAAACTGAAAAAAACGGTGAAAGCGACGAAGATCCTTGCCGCGGCGCTGCTTGCGGTTGCCTGTGTTTTTACGGGATTTTTTATTTTTCACCTCGTGAACGGAAAGAGAGACGCCGCCCGGTATCGCGCGAGCATGGCTCTCGGGATCGCCGCCCGGGAAGACAATTATTACATAACGTTCCGCCGCAACGGAAAAGAGGGCGTGTATTGCCGGAAATACTTTTTCGACGGCAGGCTTTTATATTACTGCTCTTTCGACGGAAACGAGTATTACGGCTACGGCGAAAAGACTTACCGCAAAACGGGCGATTCGTCGGCAGAAGAAACGGAAGGGCTTTCGCTCTTTCCGGTTTCCGATCTCGACGGGCTGGTCGTGCCTTCGGCAAAAATGAAAAAAGCGAAAGAGAAAGGAGATTTCGTTTCCTTTTCCTTCCGCCCGCAGGGAAACGATATTTACGCTTATCTGCTCGGGAAAACGCCCGACCGGTACGACGTGGAACTGACCGAAACGGACGGAGAACTGAAAACACTGAAACTGACAAGCGGCGAGGATATCTGCCTTGCAACTTTCCGTTATGCTTACGATTTTTCGATGCCGTTCCCGTCGTTTGTTCCGCAATTATGACAAAGCCGTATTTCGTCTTTCGTTGCAACAGTTGATAAAATTTATAAATAAAAGGCAGATAAACGGCTTATAGCCGCATATCTGCCTTTTAAATTTTCTTTTTAAAAAACATTGGTGTGAATAACGGAAATTACCAATCCTGACGGTCGCTGATCTTGATGTCGTCGTAATAATCGAAATATCTGCGTTTGAAATCCGCGTTTCCGTTCTTTTTTAACGGGGCGCTTTTTTTGTTTGCCGCATTTTTCGTCATGTTTGCGGGCGTTTTGTTTTTCCGTGCGTCCGGGTTTTCCTTTTCCGGAAGATCCGTAAATTTTTCTTCTTCCATAAAAATCACCTCTTCAGATAAACCATCAGCACGGCGACGTCTGCCGGGTTTACCCCGGGGATCCTGCTCGCCTGTCCGAGATTTGTCGGGCGGATCTTCGCGAGTTTTTCTCTCGCTTCGATCCTCAGCCCCGTCATGCCGTCGTAATCGAGGTCTTCGGGTAAAAGTTTTTCTTCCAGTTTTTTTGCCCGCTCGATCTGTTCCGCTCCTTTTTTGAGATACCCTTCGTATTTCGTGTCCGTTTCCACGGTCTCTTTTACGTCGTAAGGATATTCGCCGTAAAGCGAAAAGTGCTCGCATATGTCGATAAACGGAATATTCCGGCGGATCATATCCGCGGGAGAAACGCCGCCGTACACTTCGCCGCCGTAACTTTTAACGAAATCCGCGCACTCTTTCGGCGGCATTTTGATCTCGATTTTTTTCTTTAACTCCGCGATCTGTTCCCGGCGTTTCCGGTATCTCGCGTAACGTTCGTCGGAAACGAGACCGACTTTTCTTCCCTTTTCGGTCAGGCGGGCGTCCGCGTTGTCCTGCCGAAGGAAAATGCGGTATTCCGCGCGGGAAGTCATCATGCGGTAAGGTTCGTCCGTCCCCTTGGTCACGAGGTCGTCTATCATCACGCCGATATAGCCTTCGTCGCGGGAGACGATCAAGGGATCTTTCCCCTGCAGGTACATGGATGCGTTGATCCCCGCGATCAGTCCCTGCGCCGCGGCTTCTTCGTAACCACTCGTTCCGTTGATCTGCCCCGCGGTGAAAATTCCCGGGATCTTTTTGAATGCAAGGGCGGGCGTCAGATCGAGGCTGTCGATACAGTCGTATTCGATGGCGTAGGCATAACGGGTAAATTCGCAGTGTTCCAGCCCTTTGATCGAACGGTACATGGCTTTCTGCACGTCGTGCGGAAGGGATGTGGACATACCCTGCACGTAAATTTCGTTGGTGTCCGCCCCTTCCGGTTCCAGAAAGATCTGATGCCTTTCCTTGTCTTTGAACCTTACGACTTTCGTTTCGATAGACGGGCAGTAACGGGGACCCGTGCTTTTGATGAAGCCGTTGTATAAGGGAGAGCGGTCGAGATTGTCCAGGATGATTTTATGCGTTTCGGGGTTGGTGTAGGTAATATAGCACGGTTCCTGTTTTTCTGGCACCGTGTCCGTCATGAAGGAGAAGGGATACACGTTCGTTTCCCCTTCCTGCACGTCGAGAACCGAAAAATCGATCGTGCGCCTGTCAAGCCGTGCGGGCGTTCCCGTTTTGAACCGGCGGACGTCGAAGCCGAGCCTGATCAGGCAGTCCGTCAGCTTGTTTGCGGGCATAAATCCCGCGGGACCCGCGTTCTGTTCCCATTCCCCTGCGACGATGCGGCTGTTCAGGTAAACGCCCGTGGCGATGACGACCGCTTCGCAGCGCAGAATGCCGCCGAAGGCGTTTTTCACCCCGACGACCTTTCCGTTTTCCACGAGAATATCGGTGATCTCGCATTGCAGAAGGGAGAGGTTCGGCGTGTTTTCGAGGGTCTTTTTCATTACCTTGTGGTAATCGTATTTGTCCGATTGCGCACGGAGAGACTGCACCGCCGCTCCCTTGCCGCGGTTTAACATTTTGATTTGCAGAAGGGTTTTGTCCGCAATGATACCCATCATGCCGCCGAGCGCGTCGAGTTCGCGCACGAGATGTCCTTTTGCCGTTCCGCCGATGGACGGATTGCATGCCATAAAGGCGATGTTTTCGAGATTGACGGTGGTAAGCGCCGTTCTGATCCCCGTTTTCGCAAGGGCGAACGCCGCTTCGCAACCGGCATGCCCGGCGCCGATGACGACCGCGCCGAAAGTTCCTTCGATGTATTCGTTGTTCATAATTTTTTCCGGATGACCGGGAGAGATCCTGGGTTTCGCCAAATCTGAACGAAATCCGGATCTTCCGGCTGAAATCGAGAGATCCGAACCGGGGCGGCTCGGATCTCTTTTGTCGGCATCCCCTTTTCGAAGGGGGTGCGGTTATTTTTTATAGATCAGGTTTTTCAGGTCGTTCACTTCCGTCGAGATGCGCGTGTTCACGTTCACGAGTTCGGTGATCTTATCCCTTGCGTGAATGACCGTCGTATGGTCTCTTCCGCCGAGGGCTTGTCCGATGGTGACGAGAGGAATAGACAAAAGCTCCGTCATGAGATAAGCGCAGATCTGGCGGGGTTCGACAAGCTCTTTGTTCTTCTTTTTGCCGAGAAGCTCCGACTTCTGCAATTTATAGAAAGAGCACACCGTGTCGATAATGACGTCCGTCGTGACGACTTCCTCTTTCGTTTCGGGAGAAACGCTCTCTTTTAAAGCTTCCTTCGCAAGGTCGATCGTGATAGGGCACTCGTGCAGCATGGAAGCGAAGATAACTTTGTTCAGCATGCCTTCGAGAGAACGCACGTCGTTATCCGAATGTTCGGCGAGGTAAAGAGCCACGTCGAGAGAGAGGATGTATTTGCGCATTTCCGCTTTTTTTTGCAGAATGGCGATTTTCGTTTCGATGTCGGGCGGAAGGACCTGCGCCATCAAGCCCCCTTCGAAACGGGTTTTGAGACGGTCGGACAGCAGTTCGATCTCCTTCGGGTGGCAGTCTGCGGAAAGAACGATCTGTTTGTTCTGTCCGTAAAGTTCGTTGAAGGTGTGGAAAAATTCTTCCTGCGTGGATTGTTTTTTCGCGAGGAACTGCACGTCGTCGATGATGAGGACGTCCGCGTTGCGGTAACGGCTTTTGAAATCCATTCCTTCCTGAGAATAGGCTTTGCCCTGGCGGATGGTGGAGATCAGATCGCTCGTGAACTTTTCGCACGTGGCGTAAACGACGTTCATCACGGGATTGTTGCTGCGGATCTGATTGGCGATCGCGTGCATGATATGCGTTTTCCCGAGCCCTGCGCCGCCGTAGATAAACAGGGGGTTGTAGCTGTTGCCCGGGTTGTCCGCCACCGCTTTCGCCGCGGCGTAAAGGTAGCGGTTGGAAGAGCCGACCACGAAGGTGTCGAACGTGTATTTGGGGTTGATCGGGGTCTCTTCCACTTCTTCGCGGCGGGGGATCACGTAGCCTTTCTTGGCGAGATAATCTTCGCGGCTGTCGCCAACGCAAAGCTCGATGTCCGTGATGCCGGTGTCGGCGGTGCGGAGAGCCGCGCGGATCTTGTCGAGAAGTCTCGAAGCGACTTCGGACGCGAAAATCTCCGTTTTCGTTGCGAGAATAAGCTTCGTGTTGATAAGATCGATCGGTTTTAACTGTTCGATATACGTCGAATAAGAGATCGCGCTGACCGTAGACTGTAACTCTTTCAGCGCTTTATCCCATAAAATTTCATAACTTTCCATAACCACAACCTGTGAAAATACTTTACTATTTGAACCGTATTATATATAATATACTAAAAGCGAAAAAAAATCAATAAGTTTGAGGGCTTGCGGCGGAATTTTTTACGCCCGTTTTTTATGTCGGACGGAAGTTTTCCGTCGGGCGGTATTCCGTCCTCGTGTGCCAGGACTTTCGTTTTTTTTCGTCACGCGCCCGCCGGCGGAAGGAGATAGAGCATGATCGTTTCGCAGTTGCAACTGACCGATTTCCGCAATTACAGAGAGGAAACGTTCCGTTACGAAGAAGGAATGAATATCGTCTGCGGCGGCAACGCGCAGGGAAAAACCAATTCCGCGGAAGCGATTTTTTATCTCTGCACGGGCTATTCTCCGCGCGCCACGAGGGACAAGCAGGTGATCCGTTACGGCGAAAAATCGGCAAAAATTTCCTGCAGAGCGGAGACCCGTTTCGGTTCCGTGACGGCGGAAATCAAGTTTTACGCAGATAAAAACAAGGAAGTTTCCGTGAACGGCGTGCCCGTCGCGAAGATCGGCGAACTGCTCGGCAACGTAAATTCCGTGTTCTTCAATCCCGGAGAACTTCGTCTCGTGCAGGAAAGCCCGGAAGATCGCAGGCGTTTTCTCGATATTTCTCTTTCCCAGCTTTCGAGAAGTTATTTTTACGCCTTGCAGAAATACAAAAAGATCCTCGCGCAGAGAAACAACCTTCTGAAAAACGAAAATCTTTCTCTCATCCGCGATACTCTGCCCGTGTGGGACGTTCAGCTCGCCTCTGCGGGTGCGAAGATCGTTTCCGAAAGAAACGATTACGTAAAAATGCTTTCTCCCTTTGCTGGGGAAGCGCACGGCGAGATCACAGGCGGAAAAGAAACGCTCGACGTGACGGGGGATTATAAGTTCGAAGGGACGGAAGAGGAAATCTGTGTACAACTGACGGATGCGTTGAGGGAAAAAACGGAAAAGGATATCGAACTCGGCTATACGACGGTCGGTCCGCACAGGGACGATCTGAAAATCAAGGTGAACGGGACGGATGTGAGAACTTACGGTTCTCAGGGGCAGCAGCGCACGGCGGCGCTGTCTTTGAAACTTGCCGAAACGGAGATCTTCCGCGAACGGTTCGGAGAATATCCCGTGCTGATTTTAGACGACGCGATGAGCGAACTCGATTCTTCCCGCAAAAGGCGGCTGAAATCCGCCGTTAAAAAAATGCAGACGATCGTCACCGTGACCGAAAAGGAAGACGTGCCGGACTATGCTTCCGCGAACGTGATCGAGGTAGACGAGGGAAAAATTAAAAATAAAACAGAAATTAGTCTATAAGTTGATAAATCGGTAATTATTACAGATACTGTTATTATACGGAGGTAGCGAAATGAGCGAATGTAACCACGATTGTTCTTCGTGCGGATCGACTTGCGAAAAGAAAGATTTTCTCGCAAAGCCGAAAGATTCCACGAAGATCGGTAAAATGATCGCGGTCGTCAGCGGCAAAGGCGGCGTGGGAAAATCCCTCGTGACCGAACTTCTTGCCGTAAACACGTTGAGAAAAGGTTTCAAAACGGCTGTTCTTGACGCCGATATCACGGGGCCTTCCGTTCCGAAAGCGTTCGGCTTGCACGAACCCGCTTACGGCACGGAAGACGGAACTTCCATTTATCCCGTAACGACGGCGCAGGGGATCAAAGTGATGTCCATGAACCTTCTTCTCGGAGAAGAGGGGGCGCCCGTCGTCTGGCGCGGACCCGTGATCAGCGGTGCCGTGAAGCAATTCTACACCGACGTTTTGTGGGAAGACGTAGACTTTATGTATGTCGATATGCCCCCCGGAACGGGAGACGTTCCGCTCACGGTGTTCCAGTCTTTGCCGATCGACGGGATCGTTGTTGTGACCACCCCGCAGGACGCCGTCGCGATGATCGTGGAAAAAGCGGTCCGCATGGCGGAAATGATGAACGTGAAGATCATCGGGCTTGTGGAAAACATGAGTTACGTCACCTGCCCGTGCTGCGGCGAGAAATTCTTCCCCTACGGAGAAAGCAAAACGAAAACCGTTGCCGAAAAATATTCTCTGCCCGTTCTCGGCAGTCTTCCGATCGATCCGAAAGTCGCAAAACTTGTGGACGAAGGGAGGATCGAAGAGGCGGAAGACGGGCTTCTTTCCGACGCGACGGAAGTCGTTCTCCGTTCGGTGTGATCGTCTGTCGGCGGGAAATACCGGGAGACAGATACTTTCCGGCGTTCCGTTATGACTGAAACTTAAAATGGTTGAAAAACCGCAGGGTTCCTTTCGGAATTGCCTGCGGTTTTGTTTGTTTTTATAGGTTCTATGGCAATGCGGGGTCGGGATGACGAGAATGAAATTTGCGTTATATGGTTTTATTATAGTTGTAGAAAATTAACCTTAAGAGCCATGACATGGGCGGGCTTAAGGTGCCGGGAATGGCGTTTTGACGGTTCGATTACGGTTCCGAAATCGCCCGATCAGGCGTAAACGAGGGGGATTCCGTAGTTGTTTTCGTAAATATTTTTCCAGAGCAGGTAGTTTTCGTCCTTCATCCGTTCGGCATTTTCGCCCACGGCGGAATCGGGGTCCGGATAGATCGGTTTGCCGATATGCACGGTGTATTCCTGCACGTAAAACCCGTCTTCGCCGAGCACGTCGCTGTCCTGCATCGTGATAAAGCAGGGAAGAACGGGCACGTTGTTTTTCGCCGCCATGGAGAACGCTCCTTTTTTAAGCGGCTTCGGTTTACGGTAATTCCACCACATGCTCTGCTCGGGATAAACGAGAATGAAATGCCCGTCTTTTAAAATTTCCGAAACGGAACTCATGAACTTCTGCATGTTTTTAAAGCCGGAAGAAAGGGGAAGGGTGTTGCAGTTTCTCATTAAAAACCCGTAAAATCCGGGGAAGTTCGTGTAGTTTCCCTCTCTCACCACGCGGAAGAATTTGTGTTTTTTCGTGTCGGCATGATCGTAAACGAGCTGCATGGCAAAACTGTCGAACGCATTGAAGTGGTTGCAGGTGATGATCGCACCCCCTTCGAGAGAGGTCAGATTTTCCAGCCCGACGATGTCTTTCATGATCAGTTGTTTGTTGTCGATCAGGTTATTTACAAACACGCGCGCCGCTTTGAAGGCAGCCGCGGCTTTCATCCTGCTGATGAGTTTTTTTTTAGCGTAATCCACGTCTTCTTCCAAAGGGAGCGTCGGCGGATCGTCTTCAGCGTCGATATCGAATTTTCCTTCCGCTTCCAGCTCGCCGATTTTCTCGATCACGGCGACCCTGTCCTGCGCCTGCTTTTTGCGAAGGGTTTTCAGGTAATTGTCTTCGCGGGCGATCTCGCGTTCGGCGAGAAGGGCTAAATTGTTGCCGCAATCGATATCCCTCTGTTTCTCTTCGTCCGAATAAGAAAGGGATGCTTCGCGCAGTTCGTCGTAAAACTCCGTTTTTTCGGCGTATTTCCAGAAATATTCCGCAAAACGGCAGTCGGGATAATGCCAGGGTTTGGAAACCATGATATAGTGGAAGATCGCAACTTTCGTTGGGTCGATTTCGAACTGCGGGAGAATTTCCGTGTTCCACTTTCTGTCAAGGTGTAAAACCCTGTCCTTGCACATCAGGTTAAGGTAGTCTTCGTCCTGCGTGACGGCAAAGTTGTAAACGGAAAGAAGATCGCCGAATTTTTTAAGCAGATCGTTGTTGCGGAACTGTTTGCAGTTGAGAAGAAGAAGCCCCGCGTTGAAGTAAGCGTAGCGGTCGATGCCGAGAACCTGTTCCACGTATCTGCCGTACACGTCAACGTCGGTCATGACCCGTTCCGTCACCGCGCCTACGTAGTTGTCTTTCAGGTCGGTGTCGTACAATTCGGAAATATCGCCGAGAACGACGGTGTCGCTGTCGATATAAATCGCCTTGTCGTATTGGGGGAACATGTCCGCGATGAACAGGCGGTAATAGGTGGTTTTCGAATAGTAATCGCGCAGGGGCAGTTTCTTTTCGATCGCCGTCAGATAACTTGTCACGTCCTCGAAAATAATTTCGGCGTTTTCCCGTTCGAGTTCTTTTGCCACGCGGCGGGAACGTTCGGAAACGTCGGTGATCAGGATGTGAAAACGGTAAAAGCGGTCGGGCGACGCGTTCTCGAGCATGGAACGAATGGAGATGATCGTGAATTTCACGAAAGCGTCGTCACAGGCATAAAATATCGGTACGATTTTTTTATCGGTCATTGTTTTTTCCTTTCTTTCTATTTTTTTTTCGCTTTCGGGGCATTTCCCCGCTATAAGGCGTTTATTGCGTAATTATGCGTTTTTTCCGCTGCTTTCTTTTCCGAATATTCCTTTTTTAAGGAGAGGTATTCGTTTAAGATGTCGTCGAAAGCGTGATAGCGGAAAACGGAGTGAACTTTATCCACCTGCCACTGTTTGATGTTTGCCGTGTGGGGATAGGGAAGCCAGAACAATCGTTTGCTGAAATGCCTGACGACCGTGTGTTTGTGAAGAAATTTCTGATCGTTGAATTTTTGCGGCAGCAGTATTTTTTTTGTGGTGCTGCGGATGATCGCGCTCTGATCGGCGAATACGAGTTTTTTTGTCCGGATCAGTTCGCGCGCTTTTTCGAAAAGCCCCGTTTCGCGGCACTTTTTCATATTGAAGAGAAGCACGCCCGCGTTGATGTAATGCGGATTGATGAGGTATTTGCCGTAATGATCTCTCGCCGCGGCGTATTCCGCGTCCGATACGTCGATGTCGTAAAGGGTGGTAAAGTCGTGCTGGAAGAGAATGTCCACGTCGAGGTAAAGAATTTTATCCGGGATCTCCGCCAATTTGTCGGCGAACAGGCGAAGGAGGGTGTAGGGAGAGCAGTAAGCTCCTTCGTTCGGACATCCGCCGAACTCCTTTTCGTAAAGGTCGGTCACGTCGATCTTTTTCACGAAGTTTTCTTCGTTGTATTTTCTTGCGACCGATTGCAGAAACTCCGTTTCGTCGTCCGAGATCGGCGTGTAATCGGGTTTGATGCGAGAAACGTCCATCGTGAGAAGAAATACGCCGACCGGCTCTTTTGTCTTTGTCCGCATGAGAACGGATAACAGGCAGGTCAGCGCGCCGTCGAATACTTTGGAGTTTCCCGAAAATAAAAGATATCTCATAGTTCTGTTTTCCTGTCGGTTGTTGCTTCCCCGGTTTTTCGCCCTTCTTTTTCCGTTTCGGGAAGATAAACGATGTAGTCGGTATCCGAAAGTTTGCTGCGTGCGACCATTGCGGCGTACACTTCGTCCCGCAGCTTTCGTTTCGCCTCTTTTGCGGGAAGGGTTTTATCCGGATAAAAAGGTCCGTCCACATAGGTTACGATCTTCGGCTTTTTGAAAAACTTCCGTTTGTGATAGGTGTTCGTGAAGGCGAATACCGGCGAACCGTACTGTACGGGATAGCGGAAAGAAGTGTCTTTAAAATTCCGGATCCCCGTGTAATAGGGCCAGATGTGCGCTTCCGGATAAATGCAGATCGCATGGTTCTGTTTCACGCGGAGATCGAGCGCGGACAAAAAGTTTTCCGTTGCTTTCAGCGTGTCCGGTAAAGGCAACGCTCCGAGATAAGGCGTGATCCTGCCGAGCACCGGCATCGAAACGTTTGCCGGGTGAACGATCACGTAAACTTTTTTGGGGAAAGCGACCATCGTCGGGATAAAGGGGTCCGCCGCGGCGTTCGTGTGGTTGGCGTAAAGGAAATAATTCCCTTTCGCTTTTTTTAAAACTCTGCGGTTTACGATCCTGTGACCGGAAAGAACCAGGCACAATTCCGAGAGCGGCATCGCCACGATGCGGTAGGAGAAAAAGGCGAGGGCGCGGTGAAAGAAATCTTCGCGCACGTAGCGGTAGTTTTCGTCTATTTTTTTTGCGTCGATCTTCGCGGAAGAAAACTCGTCGCCGAGCTCGTCGCGATAATAGATCACCCGCCGTTGCTTTTCCGACACGCGTTTCCTTCTCCTTTTGCAGTTTTTCTGTCCGGCGTTGCGTCCGGATCTGTCACTGTCTTTATTATAATCCAACGTGCCGGAAAAGTCACGCGAAAACTACCGTTTTTCTCTCTACGATTTCAAAAAAGCCACTCTCCCGGCGGTAGAGAGCCACTCTACTGTCGGGAGAGTGGGGTGTAGAGTTTGTTAATCGACTTATAGACTTGTTTTTTCGGATTGCCGGAAATCGCGGTAGAGAAGGTTTCTCTTTGCGGTAGAGACGGATTTCCGGCGGAGAACTTCCTTTTTTGCTTTCGGGGAAACGGGGTTTTCCGCTTTGCAGGCGTTTTCCGCCGGGAAAACACGACCGGCGCCGGACGAAAAAGCGACAGAGAAATTTATTTTACCCCGTAATTCCGCTTGACAGTAAACGGGAGAAAGAATATAATTTTGTCGATACGGGGATAGACGAAGAAGATCGTTTATCCCCTTTTTACTCCGGGAACGGAAGGCTTCCGGACAGAGGTTTTTTATGGCAGGCGGCAATTCTTTCTTTGCGGGAGCGGGCAGAGCCTTTAAGAACTTTTTCATCCCGATCGATCTCACGAAGGGCACGGTATGGAAAGTTATTTTAAAGTTCACCGTTCCGATCATCGTGTCTTATGTTCTTCAGCAACTGTATATTCTTTCCGACGCGGCGATCTGCGGACAGAACCTTTCTGCCGACGAAGTCGCGGGGGTGAACGACACCTCTCCGCTCGTTTTCATTTTCATGCAGTTCGCGTTCGGGTGTACGGCGGGGTTTTGCGTGATCATGTCCAACAAGATCGGCGCGGGCGATAAAAACGGAATGCGCCGGTCGTTTGCCACGCAGATCGTTCTTTGCCTGGCGATCACCGTTCTTCTGACGGCGATCGCGATGAGCTGTATTTCCCCGATGCTCGCGTGGGTCAACGTTACGCCGCAGAACCCGCAGGTGTACCGTGCCGCCTATACCTATTGCTTCGTGATCTATGCGGGCATAGCGGCGCAGCTTTTCTTCAATTTTGCCACAAGCATTTTAAGGAGCATCGGCGATTCGTTTACCCCCCTTCTCTTCCTTCTGATCTCCACCGTGATGAATATCGGGCTCGACGTCCTCTTTATCAAAGGATTTCACTGGGGCGTGGCGGGCGCCGCCGGAGCAACCGTTTTAACGCAGGCGCTCTGCACCGTCGCGAGCTTTTGCTATATCTTTATAAAATATAAAGACCTTCGCCTCGGGAAGGCGGACTTTAAGATCGGGGGAAAGGATATTGCGGCGCACCTCAGACAGGGGTTGCCGCTCGGTTTGCAGTTCTCCGTTCTTTCGGTCGGGCTGATCGTCATGCTTGCCGAAACGGTGAAGTTCGATATTATGCCCGGCGGGGCGTTCGTGGCGGGCAACCCCGCGCAGAACGGAATGGGTGCGGCAAACAAACTGATCAACTTCATGATGTGCCCCATGTCCGCCCTCGGCACGGCGATCGTCAGTTACAACGCGCAGAACCTCGGCGCCGGCGATACGGAACGGGTGAAACGGGGAACGAATCAATCTCTCGTGATCATGCTCTTTTTATACGTCGCGTTTGCCGGGCTCGGGCTTCTGCTTACGATCGGCGGCGTTTATCAGCGGATCTTTTTGAGCGCGGACAAGATTTCTTCCGAATCTCTGCGATACGGTAACGCCTTCCTGTATGTGGATCTGCCCCTCTTCTTCATTCTCGGAACTCTGTTTGTTTTAAGAAACGGCGTGCAGGGCATCGGTAAGTCGGTATGGACGCTTGCCGCCGGCGGGGGAGAGTTGGTTGCCCGCGTGGTGATCTGCGCGTTTCTGCCTTCGCTGATCAACGGTGGCGCCGTCAATGCGACGGCAAGCCATGCCGCGTTTGTCGCGCTGTGCTTCGGCGATCCCGGCGCATGGCTGTTCGCCGTGCTCATTCTTCTGTATCCTTACAGAAAGCATATCCTGAAAAAAGATTACGCTTACGTATTCAAAAAATAACTGTTAATCGCTTTATAGAGCGGTTTAATAAAAAGGAGGGAAATTATGATCCATTCGCTCTGCGGCGGAGAGCTCTCTTCGCACGAAGGACATACGTTCGTAAAGGTGATGCCGGATGCCCCTTACGATACAAGACCGTGGTTTTATCTGGCGGACGGGTTCCGGCTTGTCGCGGGGGACAGGGTGCGTATTCCTTACGGAAAAAGCGGAACGCCCGTCGCGGCGACCGTTCTGCGGGTAGACGAAAACGTATCCGATCAGACGCCGCCCGTCCCGCTGGGGCGCGCGCAGTCGATCCTCGGGAAATTATAACGGGGCTCGGGAAATTATAACGGGCGCCGACCGGGAAGGGAAAGATGCGAAAACACGCGTCCGGTCGGGCGGATTTTGCGGAATTTGAAATGCGGGGCGTAAAAACTTGCGCCCCGCCCTTCGTTGTGGTAAAATAAACGGGAAACAAAACGCGGCGGGTTCGCGATTTTTATAAAAAAAAGGAAAGAAACATGTTGAATCGGTTTTCGAGAACGGAACTTCTGTTCGGAAAGGAAGCAATGGAAAAACTTGCCCGCTCGCGCGTGGCGGTCTTCGGCGTCGGCGGCGTCGGGGGGTATACGGTCGAGGCGTTGGCGCGTTCGGGCGTCGGCGCGTTCGATCTGATCGACGACGACAGGGTCTGCATCACCAATATCAATCGCCAGATTCTCGCGACGAGAGAGACCGTCGGGAAATATAAGGTAGACGTTGCGGAGCAGAGGATCCTTTCCATTAATCCGGACGCAAAGGTCATGACGTACAAAATGTTTTACCTTCCCGAAACCGCAGGGAATTTCCGTTTCGAAGATTACGATTACGTGGTGGACGCCATCGATACGGTGACCGGAAAGCTTGCCTTGGCGGAACAGGCAAAAAAAGCGAACGTTCCGATCATTTCGTCGATGGGGGCGGGGAATAAGGTCGATCCCACGGCTTTCCGCGTGGCGGATCTTTACGAAACGTCCGTCTGTCCCCTCGCGAAAGTGATGAGAAGAGAGTGTAAGAAACGGGGTATCGATCGACTGAAAGTCGTATATTCCCGGGAAAAGGCGTTGCGCCCGATCGAATCGGAAGAGATCAGTTGCCGCAATCACTGCGTCTGTCCGCCGGGAACGACGCGCAAATGCACCGCGGGGAGAGATATCCCCGGGTCCACGGCTTTCGTGCCGTCCGTCGTAGGGCTGATCATTGCGGGGGAAGTCGTGAAAGATCTGATCGGTTTCCGCCCGCAGGAAAACGGAGAGGACTGATATGGAAATCACGGCGGAAGAACTGGAAACTTTGCCCGGCGGCACTTACACGGTATACGATATCCGTTCGGAAACGGAACGAAATTACGGGATCATTCCCGGTTCCGTCGGGATCTCTGCGGAAAAACTGGAGGACGAACCGCCCGAAAACGACGGAAAAAAACAAATTATTTGTTGCGCGCGCGGCGTGGTGAGTCTGGATATCGCCGAGCGTTTGCGGGAAAGAGGATATAACGCTTACAGCCTTAAAGGCGGGTATTCCGCATGGCTCTTTCATGAAATGGAAAAGCAGACGAATGACGATTTCTGCGAAAAGGCGGAAAGAAGCATCAGAAAAAAATACAAATCCGATCTGCTCGGAAAATTTCTGAAGGCATTGAAGGAATACGAGATGATCTCCGCGGGAGACCGCGTTGCCGTGTGTATTTCCGGCGGAAAAGATTCCATGCTGATGGCAAAGCTTTTTCAGGAAGTGTTAAGGCACAGCGACGTGCCTTTCGAAGCGGAATTTCTCGTGATGGATCCCGGATACAACGCGGAAAACCGCCGCGTGATCGAGCAGAATGCAAAGCGGCTGAAAATTCCCGTCCGGATTTTCGAAAGCAACATTTTCGAATCGGTATACAATGTGGAAAAGTCCCCCTGTTATCTCTGTGCGAGGATGAGAAGGGGGTATCTGTATCACTTTGCCGAAAGCCTCGGGTGCAATAAGATCGCCCTCGGACATCATTATGACGACGTGATCGAAACCATTCTGATGGGAATGCTTTATGCGGGGCAGGTGCGCACGATGATGCCGAAACTGAAATCGACCAATTTCAAGGGAATGGAACTCATCCGCCCCATGTACCTGATCCGCGAGGACGATATCAAAGCCTGGAGAGACGATAACGACCTGCATTTCATTCAGTGCGCCTGTCGGTTTACCGATACCTGCACCACCTGTAACGACGGGGGAAACAAATCGAAGCGGCAGGAAGTGAAAGAGTTGATCCGCACGCTGAAACAAACGAACCCGAACGTGGAAAAGTGCATTTTTGCAAGCGTGGAGAACGTGAACGCAGAAGCGATCATCGCCTATAAAAAAGACGGAAAAACGCACAGTTTTTTGGAAGAATATTGATCTTCCGAAAACAGAACGGGGCGTTGAGATCCCGACGATCCGGAACGAAGTGTTTTTGTTCCGGATTTTTTGTTGCTTTTTTTCTGTTTTTGTGATATAATCAATCATGCGATTTACGGGGGTAAATTGCTAAAAATGGAGGGTTTAAGATGAGAAACCTTAACAAAATTGCGGGAGTTCTTGCTTTTTTACTTTGTGTAAACACGGCGTTCGCGTCCTGTTCGATCGTTAACGACGATTCGACTTCCGCCGGAGGGGAAAGTTTTTCGGTTAAGGAAGAAGAAAGCGTTTCGCAGTCCGAAAGCGAATCGGAAAGCGAATCAGAAAGCGAATCGGAAAGCGAGAGCGGACCTGAGGAGGTCGAACTTCCGGAGAACGAGCTGAAAGGTTATAGCCTTTTTGTGTATCGGGAAGGAACGACAAGGTTCGAGGCGGAAAACGTTGACGTGACAAAGTATAAAAAATCGGGGGATAACGCTACGATCGTGGTCGAGCGGGCGGACGCTTCTGGCGGAAAGTTCTTAGCTGCCGCAACGGGGGCTGTTTCCGACGATCAATATTTCGAATTTTCTATTTCTCTGTCCTTTAACGCGCAGATTTCCATGACGGCGGCTTATGCTCAGACGAATAAGTGGAAGGGATACGACGAAGACATGAAAAAGTCGTATACCTATATTATCGACGGCAACCGAAACATGATGATCTCTTCCGAAAAGACTATTCTTGCCGCGCGGGAAGATATTACGGTGTGGGATACTTTTGTTTACACCTCCGTCACTCTGCCGGCGGGCGAGCATACCTTCCGCGTAAAAGTTGCCGAAAACACGGGAAAGGGGAATCCCAATATCGATTATTTCGATTTTACCTTTGAAAAAGTCGGAGAGATTGCACCTGACGAAGAGGACGGCGTTCCCGTAAACGATTTTCACAGCGGAGTGCAATACGCTTATCTGAACGATTCCGATTACGAAAACGTTGCGGCGTACGCTTCCGGCGTGACGGAACTCAGCCGCCCGCGCGGGAATCTGCTCGATTTTTCGGAAGACGTTGCGGACGCGGCTTCTTATGTGCTGCAATATTCTTCAAGCTCCGATTTTTCGGACGCGACGACGGTGGAAGGGCTGAAACAAAAGCAGTATCGGCTTTATAACCTGAAACTCGGCGAAACGATCTACTTCCGCGCGGCAACGGATAAAAATTCCCTTTCGGCAGGGCGGGTGCACAGTCTCACCGTTGCGGAAAAGGGAGTGCGGAATCTGTATATCGATGGCGTGACCAACGTGAGAGATATCGGCGGATATTCTTCCTCGCTGGTAAAAAACGGAAAGATCCGTCAGGGATTGTATTTCCGCGGAGCAAACCTGAACAATATCACGGAAGAGGGAAAACGGCAGTTGCTTGCTCTCGGAATAAAAACGGAGATCGACCTGCGGGACGCTTATCAGTGCGCCGGACCGTACGTCGACGGCGTCGGTTACAACGCGGTTTCCATTCCTTCCGGAACGGAAGGGACCCGTTTCGAAGCTTTTGAAGACGAATACAAGAAAATTTTCGGATTGATCGCGAATGCCGATAAATCTCCTGTTTATCTGCATTGCACCGCCGGCGCGGACAGAACGGGGATCTGCACTTTCATGCTTCTTGCCGTGTGCGGCGCAAGTTACGAAGACATGGCGAGAGATTATCTGTTCACGAATTTTTCCACCCACGGCTCGCGCGTTGCCAATTATAACAGCGAGTTTAAACAGTGGTGGGCAAAATTAGATCGTTACGAAGGGGCGACGAAAGCGGACAAAGCGAAATCGTGGCTTGTTTCCAAAGGCGTTACGGAAGAGCATGTGGAAAAAATCCGCAAAATTTTTGTGGAGAATTACTGAACGCGGTCCGGTTTTCTTTCTGCTATGGCGATTTGCTTGACGGACGCGGAAAAAAAATATATAATAGACACGGTCTGTATAACAGGCTCGGCGCTATTTGCCGGCTGCGGCAAATGCCGGAATTACAATCGAATATTCGGTGCGAGTCGTGACCACGGTTACGGAAAGCAGGGGAAGTGCGGTGAAAATCCGTCGCAACAGTCATTACGGTGATAGTCCGATCGCCTGTCCGCCGATAGAAGCCGGGAAATAAGGAAAAGGTTTTTCCGGCGCAGATGTCAATTTCTTGGGCAAGGAAGAAAAACATAAAAGCCGAAAAGGCTTATTTTCGCGTGCTCATAAAAAAAGGGCGCGCGATTTTTATGTTACGGAGGTATTTTTATGAAAAAGTTATTCAGTTGCATGCTGGCGGCACTTGTCGTCGCGTGCGTGTGCGCGTTCGCCGGCTGTTCCTTAAAAGAAGCCAAAGAACCCCACGTTCTCAAAGAATCGGATAAGTACATCGTGATCACCGTATCGAACGATCAGATGACGCTTACCGAAAACACCACGCTTGCCGATTACATGGCGAGCCTGAAAGAGGACGGCGAACTTACGTATGAGATCAAAGACGGCATGATCACGTCCGTCAACGGGATCGAGAACGCCGCGGATTATTCGAGCTGCTGGATGCTTTATACGAGCGATGCCGACAATGCGAACGAAGCATGGGGTACCGTGGATTATAAAGACAACGTTTACGGCTCTGCGATGTTCGGTGCGGAAACGCTGAAGGTGAAAGACGGCTGCCTGTATATCTGGCTCTATCAGTCGTTTAACTGATGAAAATAGCAAAACGCATCGTGTTGCCCGCCATGTATACGGCGTTGCTGATCGGCGGGCAGATAGCTCTCTCGGGCGTGTCCGGTGTGGAGATCGTGACTGTGCTTTTGCTTACTTTCTGTTTTCGCTTCGGCATTTTGCAGGGGCTTATCGTGGCAACGGGGTTTTCTCTTTTACGGAATTTTTACTTCGGTTTTTACCCGACCGTAATTTTGCTGTACATGATTTATTTTAATCTGTTTGCGATTGTTTTCGGCGCTCTCGGGCATGTTTTCGGAAGGAAATATTCCTTAAAAAGCCACGTCGTTCTGATCGTGACAGCCGTTTTTATGACCGTTCTTTTTACCGCGATCGACAATGTGATCACGCCGCTGGTTTTCGGAATGGATCTTGATCGGGCAAAAGGGTATTGGATCGGTTCGCTTTCCGCGGTGATCCCGCAATCGATCTGTGCCTGTATCACCACGATTTTTCTTTTTCCCGTTATTTTAAAAGTTTTTAACTCGATCGATTTCGGGGTTTAGCTTTTTATGCCGGCGGAACAAGCGTTTAAAATACGAATGCTAAGCCTAATGAAAAAACCGCATCGGAAACGATGCGGTTTTTACTTTTATAAAATGTTTGTTAATCGGCTTATGGGTGCGTTTCTGTTCGTTCAGGCGTTCTCTTCGGAAGAAACGTCTTCCGTGATTTCTCCCGCTGCTTCTTTGCTCCGTGCGGTTTTTTTACGGAAGGATCTGCTCTTTCCGTAGCGTTCGAAACCGAGCATCAGACCCATGAACAGGGCTGCCAGGATGCCGCCTACGATGAACTGCGGAACGGACGTGTAAAAATATTTGTTTTCGAAAACGCTTTTTTTCAGAAATACCGCCGGTGCGGCAACCACAAAGGCAAGCGAAGCGAACTGCGTTTGCGTGGCGAATTTCCCGATCAGGAATTTGATCAGTTTGGAGAACAGGAAGATCCCGACGAAATATCCCGCAAGGTAAAACCCGAGGAGTTCGAGATTGACGAGAAGGATTGAAAAATACCCCTCCGCCCCGAATGAGAAAATGTTTGCGAGCATATTCATAAAGGGGTAATAAATGCCGAGAGAAAGGAAAACGATCGCGAAATCCACCCCGGGGATGATGAACGTGGTGGAAGTTACAAGCCCTACGATCGCCATTAAAATCAGGTCGATCAGCCGCGGTTGTTCGGGAAAGGTGGTTTCCGTGCCTTCCGCAATGGTCATATTGTAAACGAAGATCACAACGAGCACAACGGTGAAGACGATCCAGTTGGAAAGTTTGTTGGCGTCCTTTCTGAGCGCGAGGATCATATTGACGATCGACGCGGCGATGATCCCCATGATAACAAGGGTGATGACGAGGGGAACTTTTTCGGCAAGCACGGTAACGGAAAACGCCGCGCCTACGGAGCCTGCGGCATAGCCGATCATCAGGGCGAGAAGGAAAGCCGCGTTGTGTTTAAAATCTTTGAAAATATTGGCGATCGCGTCGACCATGGTGAAATAAATGCCGACGATGATCCCGACCGTCGACGCGCTTACCCCCGGAACGCCGAGGCTGACCAGCCCGAGCAGCATTCCTTTCAGGGCGACGAAGACGTAATCTTTTCCCTTCATTTCCGAAGTTTTCATAATCCGACTCCCTTTTTCGTTTTTCTCCGTAAAAATTATTCCGCCGTGCGGATATCCCCTTAGCCGTTGCAGGTTCGTATGCGATCTCGCCTGACTATAATATTGTACCACATTTCGGGGCGGAATGTGAACCGTTTCTGCATAATATTTTCATGAAATAATCTTGTTTCCCTTCCAAACGTTTTTCTTTTTCGGCAAAATAGTGTATACTGAATAAAGAGGTTGTATGCGCCCGTGTCCGATTTTGTCTCCGAAGGGGAGATCGGTGAGGGAAGCCTGCCTTTTACCGGGCGGCGATCCGGGGCGGTATAAGACAAATTGTTTTCGGGTAATGTTATGGCTGTAACCGTTATATTGACCGTGCTTTCCCTTCTTGCGGGAACGGCGGTCGGGATTTTTGCCCCCGCGGCGATCCCTTTGAAAATTTTATACGGCGTTTTGTCCGCGCTCGGGGCGGAGATCGCAACGTTCGCGTTGTATTTCATCCTTTTATATCTCGTTTCGCTTTTTTACAGCGAGAAGAAAACGTATGAAAAGCAAACGTGGTTCACGCGGTTTTTCCTGGATGAAACGCTATGGATCCTCTGCCGGTTCGGCGGCGCCCGCATGACTTTCCGCGGGAAAGAAAAAGTGCCGGAAGGCAGATTTCTGATCGTTTATAACCACAGGTCGAATTTCGATCCGATCATTCTTTCGGTCCTTCTCAGAAAGAGAGATATCGTACATATTTCGAAACCTTCGAACTTCAGGATCCCGATCGCCGGGCGCTGGGTTTGGAGAAACTGTTATCTTTCCATGTCGAAAACGGATCCGAGAGAGGCTCTCCGCACGATCATGCGCGCGGCGGACTATATCAGAAGCGATCGGTTTTCCGTCGGCGTCGCGCCGGAAGGAACGAGAAATCACGGCGAGGGGCTGCTCCCCTTCAAACACGGGTGCTTCAAGGTCGCCCTGATGGCAAAATGCCCGATCGTGGTGTGTTATCTGAAAAATGCCGAAAAAATCGCGAAGAATTTCCCCTTGAAAAGAACCAAGGTCGACGTGACTGTGGCGGAAGTTCTTCCTTACGAAAAAATACAACAAATGAAAACGTTTGAAATCTCCGATTTCGTACGGGATATTATGCTGAAAGAGGCGGGGATCACGGAGGAAAAAGAAGATGAATTACCTGCTGTATAATCCGCTTTCCCAGAACGGGCAGAATATCGAAAAAATCAAAGAAATCGAAGAACAGTACGGCGGAAACGTCGAGAAGATCAGCGTTCTGGAAGACGAAAAGTACGAACGCGTTTTAAATACCGTAACCGGAGAAGACGAAATTCTTCTCGTCGGGGGAGACGGCACGCTGAATCATTTCGTGAACAAGTTAAAAGGAAAAACGCTGCCCTGCAAGATCTATTTCAATGCGAAAGGCACGGGGAACGACTTTTTTAACGATGTGAAGGAAAAAGCCGTGGGCGATAAGATCCTGATCAACGACATGATCGTGAATCTTCCGCGCGTGATCGTAAACGGCGAAGAAAAGTTCTTCGTAAACGGCATCGGGTTCGGGATCGACGGTTACTGCTGCGAGGTGGGCGACCGCATTACGGAACGCGGAAAGGTTGCCAATTATACGGCGATCGCCATCAAAGGGCTTTTGTTCCATTATAAAACGCCGAACGCTACGATCACCGTCGACGGCGTGACGAAAAATTATAAAAAAGTATGGCTCGCCCCGACCATGAAAGGTCGGTTTTACGGCGGCGGCATGATGGTTGCGCCGAAACAGAGCCGTTTTGACGAAGAGAGGACGGTTACGTCCGTCGTGATGTACGGTTCGGGCAAACTGAAAACGCTTACCGTGTTCCCCACGATTTTTAAGGGCGAACACGTGAAACACAGCGAAATGGTGGAAGTCCGCAAAGGGAAACGCGTCACGGTGGAATTCGACCGTCCGACGGCTTTGCAGATCGACGGCGAAACGGTTTTAAATGTTACGAAGTACGAGGTTTTCGCCGATTAACGGGCGTTGGCGTTCATGCTTATCCCTCTCTTTATAAGGCTGGATTTAAAGCAATAAATTGCCATATAAGTCGATAAACAATCGTTTTTTATTGAAACTAAAGGAGAAAACGTTTGCTCAGATTTGTTTTTGTTCTTACATTTTATTTTTACATATCTGCGTATTTCATCGTGAAGATGACGATCTATCTCCGCACGAAAAAAGATGATTTCGAATTTCGGTATCGTTATACCAGAAAGTCGATCAGATTTGTTGTGGCGAGAAGCCGCGCTACGGTGAAGTGTTACGGAGAAGAAAATCTTCCCGGGGAAAACGGGTATGTGATGCTTGCAAACCATCAGGGTAAGTTCGACGTGCTCGCCGTGGTATCTTCCCACGAGAAGCCGTTATCCGTCGTGGCAAAAAAGAAAAAGACGAAATATCCCCTTGTCCGTCAGGTCATGGAAATGCTTGACAGCACCAGGATCGATACCGAAGATCTTCGTTCCGTCGCAACAGCTTTTCGCGACGTAGAGCGGAACATCGAAAACGGAAGGAATTATCTTATTTTCCCCGAAGGAAAATTCGGGAAAAATCACAATCATCTGATCGAATTTCATACGGGTTGTATCGGGATCATCAAAAAAACGAAATGTCCGATCGTGCCCGTCGCGCTGTATGATACTTATAAGGTTTACAATGAGAATTCCCTGAAAAAAACGGAATGCAGCGTGACCTATCTTCCCCCCATTTATTATGAGGAATACAAAGACCTTTCGAAGCGGGAAATCGCGGATCTTGTGAAACTGCGGATCGAAGAAGCGATCGATAAAATAGAAAACGGCGGATGTTATGCCGACGCGCCTTCCGACGATGCGGAAGACCGTGAAGTTGCGGCTTGCTGAAATGCGGGTTTGCTGAAATACGCGAAAACAGTGCCGTTCGGGCGAGTTCAAACACAATCGCCTGTGGCTAAATCATACGAATAGAAAACGCCCCTTCCGGAGATTTCCGGCAGGGGTTTTGTTTTGTCTTAAATGCCGCTATAGGTCGTTTATTGGCTTGTTTATAGTTTCTGCCGGGAATTTAAAAACCAAACATACATCCCCCTTTCTCGTCATTCTGACCCGGCTTGCTTGACGGACCCGGGAAGAATCTGAGAAAGGTGAGGGGGGAAGAAATAAAAACATGCCTTGAGCCCCCTCGGCGGGGGCGCCCCCCTTTTGTCAACTACGTTGACATTTCCCCCGCTTCAACGGGGGAATCTACCTTCGTAAGTCTGCCAATTGGTTTTTGAGATCCTTCACGGTGAAGATATATTATTGTCGGTTCAGGATGACAAAAACCAATTGATTTTTTCTTCAGACAGGCTCAGGATGACGAGAATGGCTTTTTTAATGATCCGGTCACGGTATTATCTTTTCTTTCGGTTGTAGTGCGCAAAACCATATCATTTTGTCATCCTGACCCTACAGGAAAAGCATACCCGGGAAGGATCTCAAAATGATATGGTTTTGCAATTACGGAAATATGCCTTGAAATTCTGCAAGGGGCGTAGATTTTACATTATGTTCCTTCGGGGCGCAACAAAAACCAATCGCTCACCTTTCTCGTCATTCTGACCCGGCTTGCTTGACGGACCCGGGAAGAATCTGAGAAAGGTGATGGGAGAAATAAAAACATGGTTTTGAGACCCCCTTTTCTCGTTTTGGTTTTTGAGATTCTTCGTAAGCAAGGCAAGTGGTAGGCTCAGAATGACAAAAACCAATTGATTGTTTTTCTTCAGGCAGGACTTTCATTTCCCGGATTTTCGCTTTCTGTGTTTCCGCACAGGTCCGAACTTTCGCTTACATCCGAATTTTCACTCACATCGGTGGTTTCGCTTAGATTCGAACTCTCGCTTACATCCGGACTTTCGCTCACGTCCTCATTCTCATTCGTATCCGCATTTTCGCCTTCTGCCTTCGGATCCTGCATTTTCGGGACGGAAACAAAACTTGCGAGAACTTTCAGAACCTCTTTGATCCGGATCGGTTTGGAAAGGTGGGCGTTCATGCCCGCGTCGTGCGTTTTGCGGATATCTTCTTCGAAAGCGTTTGCCGTCATGGCGATCACGGGGATCGTTTGCGCGTCCGTCGCAGAGGAAGCCCTGATGGCTCTCGTGGCGGCTAAACCGTCCATAACGGGCATCATGACGTCCATAAGGATCGCATTGTAATAATAAGGCTCGTGCCCGAGGAAGGCGTCTACGGCTTGTTGTCCGTTTTCGGCGGTTTCTACCGTCATTCCCGCTTCGCCGAGAAGAACGGTGGCGAGTTCGCGGTTTAAGTCGTTATCTTCGACGAGAAGCACGCGGACGCGTCTGAAATCGACTTCGCCCGTAACGTCTTTTTTATCTTTGGCAAGAACGGATTCTTTGCTGATCCGGAAAGGAATGGTCACGCGGAAGCAGGAGCCTTTCCCGATTTCGCTTTGCACGTCGATCCTGCCGCCCATAAGCTGCGTGAGCTGGTTGGCGATCGCAAGCCCGAGCCCCGTGCCTTCGTAATTGGTGCGCACCCCGCTTTTTTCCTGCGAGAAGGGTTCGAAAACGTGTTCGATAAACTCTTTCGTCATGCCGCAACCGGTATCCGTTACGGTAAAGGTGAAGGAAACGGTGTCGCTTGTGAGTGCTTTTTCTTCGGTGACGAACTCGATCCTGCCGCCGTCCGCGGTGAACTTCACGGAATTTCCGAGAATATTGATCAGAATCTGCTTCAGGTGAAGACTGTCTCCCAGAACGTCCGGATGCGTTACGTTTTTATTTTCGCAGATAAAATCGAGCTTTCTGTTTGCAAGTTGCCCGAAAATAATCGACTTACATTCATCGGTGATCATCTCGATATTGATCACATTCTGATTTATTTCTACTTTTTTACTTTCGATACGACTCATATCGAGCACGTCATTGATCAACGAAAGCAGGTGAGCAGAAGTTTTGTCTATCTTTTGCAGGCAGTCTGTCACCACGTCGCGATCGTCGGCGTGGCGCAAGGCGATGGTCGTCATGCCGATAATGCCGTTGATGGGGGTTCGGATATCGTGGGACATATTGGAGAAGAACATGGTTTTCGCATAGGAAGCTTCCACCGCCTTGTCCGCCGCTTTTCCGAGCATCTCGCTGACGATGAGTTGTTTTTTGAGCATCATGTCGTTTCCGTATTTGCGCAGGAAAACGAACACGAGCAATATCGTGATGAGGATCGCGATGCAAAGAATGCCGATGATGACGACCAGGATGGACTGGAACATGGTGTTCACGCTGTTGAAAAGGGTGTTTTCGGGAACGTAAAGCATCAGGTGCCAGCCGTTATTCGCCTTGTGCCGGAGTCCGCCCGCGCTCAGCAGAGAATAATAAACGTAATAACTCTCTCCGCCGTAAGTCAGCGTGATCATCCCCTTGTTGCCGGCAAGAAAATCCGCTTCCGTCTCGGCGGCGCGTTTTGCGCCGAGCTGTTTTTTCAGATCGACGAAGAAGTTCGTGTACTCGGTATCCGCTTTTACGGGCGCGTTCGTGCTGAGGGCGATGCGGAAACCGTCGTCTTTCAGGATCGCTACGGTGGAACGGTTATTAAACGCCCCAACCGTTAACAGCTCATTGATCTCCGAAATGTTCGAAAGCCCGCAGACGGCGGCGATCGCCTGTTTGTCCGAGGTGTTCCGCGTGTTCAGCGGGATCCCGAAAATGACGCTTTCCGTTCTGCCGATATCGATCACGTCCAGACAGACACTATCGCCGCTTATGATCAGGTTCTGCGTCACGTCTTCATAAGAAATGCAGTAGGTGCGCGAAGAGGAGAAATACAGGTCGCCCGATTCGAGCAGGATCCCGAGATCCGAAAAGGGAAGACTGTCGCGGAAACGGGAGAGGATAAGGTCGATTTCGTCTTCGTTATCCTTTACCGTTTTATAATCGGCAAGAGAAGACCCGACAAACCGGAGTTCGTTGACCCAGGCGTCGAATTCGGCGGAGATCGTGTTGTCGATCTGCGTGGTGATGGTCTGAACGGTTTCGTTTGCTTCTTCCGTCTTCTTTTCCATCATATTGTTTCGCAGACGGAAGATCGTGAAAAGGCTCACCGCGACGACCGCCACGATGACGAGAGCCCCCATGATATACATGTTGCCGAATTCCGACATGCCGGAAAGATTCCGTTTCGAATATCTTAAAACGCATTCGAAACGGAGTTCGTCGTCGTTCAGCCGGACGATCTTAAGCACGTATGTTTTAGAAGACGTTTCGACCGGAAATATTTTTCCACGGCAAGACCGAGGTCGAAAAACTCGAGAAGGCGTTTATCGCTGAAGCCGTCCACGTCGGCGAAAAAGGAAACGAAAACCGGATCGTGGATCGCTTCGCCGATCGATAAGCCGTTTAACGAAGGACTTGTACATTCCGAGATCTTCCGGCTCTTTCTGTTATAGAGAAGACCGAAAGTTACTTTCTTTTTCATTTTTTCTTTACTTTGATAAATTCCGGTACTGAGCGATCAGTTCGCGGTATTTTTCCTTTTCGGCGGAAGTCAGAAGAATTCCGTCGTAAAATTGCGCAATCGTTTTGTCTTCCCGATTTTCGAAATAAGAGATCCCGAAGTTTCCCGGTTCTCCGAAAACGCCGAAAATGCGGTCGGTCGCGGCGCTGTAGTTTTCCTCGGTAATAGCTGGGAAATCGGCTACGAATTTCTTCTCGAGAAGGCATCTTCTCAAAGAAAAGTAACCCTTTTCGAGGGGGATGGCGATCGCGGTATCTCCGTCTTTATCCGCATAATAATAATAATAAAGCGGGTCGCTTTTCGCGTAGCACCACAAAGCGTCGAGATCGGAGTCTTTCACGTCGTAACGGAGATAGTTCGCAAGCGTTTCGCGGATCTTTCCGATATCCGAGGGGATAACGCCTGTCATCATGTCGGACGCGTCCTGAAGGGTTTTCCTCTGGATCTCTCTCGCTTCGGCAAGTCTTTTTAAAATTGCGTCGAATTTTTCCCCGTCGACGGAAATTTTTTCGCGGATGTCGGCGGGCAGGCGGTTATAGTGATCGCTCACGTTTTCAAACGTGAGGATCGTGCCGAAAGTGCGGTCGTCAAGGGTGTAATAGTAATCCGTGAGGTACGGGATCACGAGTTTTTCGAAGGTTTCGATATAGCTTTGCGTGTGGCTGTCAATCGCGTTGCCGTAAGAAAGTCCGTCGATCGCGTCGAGCACGACGGTGAAATTCGTCTGGGGATTGTATCCCGGGATCATGTCGATATAAGCTTGCAGAAGTTCGGCAAATTCTTCCGCCGATTCGAAATCGGAAAGGACGAGCTGTTTCATGGAGGCGATCACCGCTTCGTCCGTTTCGCCGTCCGTTCTTAAATAGCCGAGAAGTTCTTCCGCGGAGACGACGGGTTCGCCGCTTTCGGCAAACACGCGGTAATTTTTCCAGGCGTTGCGGTAATTTTCCAGATTGCTTTCGGAAAGGAAGAAGTAAAAGTTCTTGTTTACGCCCGCCATTCCTTCGGAATACATGGCGTTATCGTCAAGCGAGAAAGGCTGTTTGCCGTTTAAGTAAACGCCGCAAAGGTTTTTCATGCGGAAGGGCACGAAACTGCTTTCTTCCATTTTTTTGAGGCTTGAATCGGACGGAATGACGACGAAGCGGATGGTTTCGTTATAATCGAGCGCGCCCGTTCCGATCGTTTCCGTGCGGCTGTCGAGCACGAATTCTTCGTGCGGATAGCGGGAGGGAACGGCGATGAGCTTCGTCATGTCCTTGCTGTAGATCGCGCCGCCTTTTACCGTGAAATAAGGGTTGTTTTCGTCGATCGAGAAAGTTTCCGTCAGACTTTCGCTGAAGGCGAACGAAGAGATCGTTTTTAAAGACGCGGGCAGGGTGAAATCACCGTCGAATGCACGGAAAGCGTAATCGCCGATATAAGTAAGCCCTTCGGGCAGAACGATCTGCTTTAATGCGGAGTTCACCATGTCGCTGTCGAACGCGCTTTCGTAAATCGAAGTGACCCCTTCGGGCAGAACGAACGTTTCGTCCTGTTTGCCGAAGCAGTAACGGATAAAGGTTTTTCCGTCTTTCGAATAGAGGTTGGAATCGATCGATTTATAATATTCGCTGAGGGGCGAGATCTCGATTTTTTCGAGCGCCGGGCAATCGCGGAAGGCGTGCAGACCGATCTGACGGATGTCTTTTCCGAAGTACACGTTCGTCATGTTTTCGCAACGGGAAAAAGCGTACATGCCGACGGAAGAAATGCCGTCCGGAAGAGATACGGAAAGAAGAGAGGTGCAGTATGCGAACGCACTGTCTCCGATAAAGCGGAGCGCGCCGTTTTCGCCGAAATCGATCCTTTCAAGGGCGGTATTCATGTAGAAAGCCGAAGCGCCGATCCTTTCGATGGAAGCGGGGAAGGAGAGCTCCGTGAATTTACACGCGGTGAATGCTCCGTCGCCGATCGAAACGAGGGTTTTCGGAAAGTTTACGGAAGTTACGGCAAGGTAAGCGAACGCGTTCGCGCCGATCTCTCTCACCTTGGAATTTTCGCCGAAATCGATCGAGGAATAGAAATACCAGGAAGCGTAATCGGGATCGATGAAATCCGCCGCGATCTTCGTGACGGGGCGCAGTTTTACCGTTGCGGGGATCGTGAGCGCGCCGAGATCGAAAATATCCAGTCCGATGAATCTCGTCAGCGTGATCTCGTCGCCGTCTTCTTCATAAGAAAACTGCGTGGAATAATCGACGTCGTAACCGGCGTAGATCTCACGGTCGACGGAAGTGTCGATCCTGCCGTCGAAATTCAGTTCGACGGGTTTCGTGCAGCCTTCGTCGGTAAACCAACCGGCAAATTCGTCCGTGCCGTTGTCGGGAGAGGGCGTGTATTCCGAAAGATCGGTATAGTTTTCCGGCGTTTCCGTAACGACGGTCGCGTTTTCGTTCCATTCGTGCTCGCCGAGGTGAAGGGTGAGCCGCGTGTTGCGCACGTTGTAAAAGTAAGTTTTTTCGTATCCGCGGTAAGAAACGGTGAGTTCTTTGTTCTTTCCCGCAACGGACGTGTCTCCGCCGGAGACCGTTGCGATACTTTTGCCGAATGCGTGCACGACGCCGTTCTTATAAACTGCCGTAACGTCCAGCCCGGAAAAGTCGATTTTTTCGTTTCTTACGTATTCCTCGTTCAGGGTGGTGAACCGAATATCGACGGACGCGATCTCTCCGTCGTCGAGGTCTCCCGGCGTGTCGCAGGCGATCGCGAGCAGGGCGGTCGCGAGCAGGCACAGCAGAAAGGCGAGGATCGCCGGAATTTTTTTCCGTTTCATAAGCGTTTCCTCAGTGTCGCTTATCGTCTCCCGGCAATAAGCGTTTCTTGTTATTTCAGCGTTCGGTTTCCTTGCGGAAATAAGATAAAAGAAGTTGTTTTACCGTCGTTTCTTTTCCGATGCGGATATCTTCGGTCGCCGTAGCGGCGTCTTTCGGAATGAGTACGAAAATTTTCTCGTCGTCATGCAATTCCGATCCGTCCCGACGGACGGCTTTTCCGTTCCGTACGGAAATTTTAGGCGCAAGGGGATAACAACCGCCTTCGCCTTCCGAAGCGGCGATCGTGCCGTCCTGAATTTTCCGGTAAATTTCCGTATAGGTCTTCGCCGTGATCTCCGCATAGGCAAGTTCGTGGTCGGGGAAAACCGATTCGAGCTCGTTTTCCGTTAAAACTCCCTGTAAAAGCGCGCAGCGCACGTATTTCGAAGGTACGAGCACGGCGTCCACGTAATCCGCCGAGGCGAGGGCGTTCGTATAAAAGTCGCCGTAGGAGGTTCTCTGTTTATAAAACTTGTCGGGATCGAAACCGTAAAGGGTTCTGATCTCCGCAACGGGATTTTTCGCGGCGTTTTTGCCCTCTCTGATCTTCATGTCGATCTGATCGAGCATCCGCTCCAGATTGATCTCGTCGGAAAGATAGGAGATCACGTCGTCCGTACAATAGGAGAAGGTGTAATAGAAGGTATCGGCAATGAAAAATCTGCCTTCGTCTATTTTCTGTTGTAAGCCGGCAAAAACTTCCGGCGTTTCCAAGTTCGTGTTTTTCAGATAGGAAACGTATTCTTTCGTTTCCGTAACCGATTTCTCCCGGATGCAGGTTTGCGCCTCGTCGGTCGCGAAGAAATCGAGAAAGGTTTTCGCCTTCGTCCTCAGCGCCGCTTCAAAGCCCGTTTCTGAGGAAAGCCCGAGGAAGAAACTCGGGATCGATCCGACGCAGCCGTCTCTTTCCGTGTTCCCCACAAAGGGAACGTAACGGAAATTCGGATGTCCGGAAAAATCCGTCGTGGTGAACACTTTCGCCGAATTCTGCATGGCGAAATATTTGTTCGAATTGAATCGGTCGATCCCGTCCGTCAGAGTGGCGTCGAGATCGGCAAGGGAATAAAATCCGTTTTCGTAAAGGATCTTCAGATGTTCGAAGATGTCCGTCCAGTCCTTCACGTATTCTTCGTCGCGGATGGAAACTTCGCCGGAGATAAAGCGGTCAAAAAAGTATGTCCCGTGCGCGGTGTTTAAATACAGGGGATAAGCCATGCTCATCAGAGAGAACAGAACGGAATCCTTTCCGCCGACGGTCGCGCTGGCGGAAGCCAGATCTCCTTTTACGTATTTTCTCAGCCTGCCCGTCAGGGTCACGAGTTCCGCTATGGTGTTCGGGATCTCGAGGCTGCTTTCGGTCAGAAGGTCGATATTGTAACACTGCGTCAGATAAAGCCCGTCCGTTGGCAGAACGTAAACCGAATCGTCGTCCGAGCGGAGATAGTTGATCGTTCCTACCAGGTATCGGTTCGTCGTTCCCAGCCTGTTCAGAGCATAAAGTTTGTCGGTATAATTGTTCGCGTCGAGCGCATAGTCGAAGGTGTAAAAATCGGCGTCGTCCGCATTGTGGGAAAGATAGTAGTTTTTCTCGTTTTCGCTCGAATAAACGCGCACCGAAACCTGCACGTCGGAGTTTTTCGAATTGAAAGCGTCCGCCAGGCGGTTCATCGCGGCAGCGTGCTTTTCGTAAGTCGCGATCACAAAGTTTGTAACAGCCGGTTCTTCGTTCTGCTTACATCCGAACGCCTGAAATGCAAACGCGGCGGCGAGGATCGCGATTATCCCTTTTTTTCAACAAATTTTTCATTTTTCCGCTCTTTTCGTTATTTCTTTTGCTTTTTATTTTATGACCAGATTTACAACTGTTTCATTTTTTCGGATAAACTTATTCCGTTGTTATATAATAATGATTATACCACATTACATTTTAACAAAATAAACGGTTTCAGTCAAGTAAATAGGGGCGGAACGGGCAGGAAAGACAAAATTTTTACAATATTGTAAGCGCGTCGGCGGCAAGGGGCGTTCCGGCAGATCTCTGTAGAATCGTCTGCGGCGAAGAAAAACCCTTCCGGACTTCCTGTTTTTATTGACAAATTCAAAAAAAGGTTATATAATGAATACGGAACATGTATAAGGGGTAATAGCCGAAGTTTATTTTTTTCGGTCTTCGGGTCGGCAGGAGGTTTCACCCCGGGAAGGATTTCGGAACAATATATGTTCTCCCGGTTTCACGTGTAAATAAAAATCGGGCTATAAGCCGATAAAACGGCATTTTTGTGTTTAATATGCCAAAGCAGACAATGAATCAACAAAGGCGGTACGCCCGCCGGAAGGTTTCCGATCTATGAATATCTATACCAAAAGCGGGGACGGTGGTTTTTCCACGCTGTCTTCCCCGATGAAAATTTCAAAGGCGGACGAACGTTTCGAATCTCTCGGCACGCTCGACGAATTGACGAGTCACCTCGGGCTTTGCAAAGCGGCAAGCACGTGCGATCATCTGACGGCGTCTCTTTTCCGCATTCAGAAAACGCTGATCACGTTGATGTCCGGCATCACGTATCCGAACGACAAAAATTACGATATTCCCGAAACGGAAATCGGATTTCTGGAAGAGGAGATCGACCGTACGGAAGGGACGTTTGAACGGGAAAAGACCTTCGTGATCCCGGGTGGGTGCGAATTGTCCGCTCGTTTAGACGTTGCGCGCACGGTGTGCCGCCGGGCGGAGAGAACGCTTGCCGTAACGGCAAAACGTTATCCGATCCATCCGAATTTCCGTATTTATATCAATCGTCTTTCCGATTATCTGTATATCGCAGCCCGGAAAGCGGACTTCGATAACGGCAGAAAGCAAGCGGATCCCACCGTTGCGGGCAAGGGGGAAGAAGGAAAGAAGGAAACTTTCTCCGTGGGTGTGGCAGCCGAAAAAATCGCGCGGGAAATCGGAAAAGGAGAGGGCTCGGATATGGGAAAAGACGTAACGCTTCAGCAGGCGAAACTGTTGAGCGAAGGCGTGCGCAAGTTCGCCGCCGGAAAGGGAATGAAAATCGTGGTCGCCGTGGCAAACTCGCAGGGCAGACCCGTTTCCGTGGAAGTCATGGACGGGGCGTTTTTGGTAAGCTACGAAGTGGCGGCAAAAAAAGCGTACACGTCCGTTGCGGTTAAAATGAGCACGGCGAAACTTCAGGAAGAAGTGGAAAAGGGCAATTCCTTATACGGATTGCAGACGGTCGATCAGCTGATATATCTCGGCGGCGGCGAGCCGTTGATCTTAAACGGGCAGATCGTCGGCGGGGTCGGCGTAAGCGGCGGAACCGCCGCAGAGGACACCGAACTCGGTGCGTTTGCCGCCCGTCTCTTCACGGAGCTTTTCGATAAACAATAATAAAAGTTAGTTTATAAGTCGATAAACCGGCTGTTTTATGTCGGTGCATCGGCTGAATCGATAGTAAATAAAAAGGCGCAAGGCGCCTTTTTTCTTTTATAAAAAATTCCCAACACTGCAAATATATATCTTCTGTCACGCAGTCGATTAAAAATATGCCTTGTCATTCTGATCCTGCCACTTGCTCTGCTTATGAAGTAAATTCCCCCGTTGAAGCGGGGGGAATGTCAACGTAGTTGACAAAAGGGGGGTGCCCCCGCCGAGGGGGTCTCAAGGCATATTTCTTACAATAAGAATCTTATTAAAAGCCATATCATTTTGAGATCCTTCCCGGGCATGTTTTTCTTGTAGGGGCAGGATGACAAAATGATATGGTTTTCTTTATGCGTTACGACCGAAAAGAAAGACGATATCGTGACCGGATCATTAAAAAAGCCATTCTCGTCATCCTGAGCCGGCTACCTTGCCCGGCTTCCGAAGGGTCTGTTTTTTGTCATCCCGAGCCGACCCCGTAGCCTTGCCTGCGAAGGATCTGAGAATGGTTGAAGCTTTTTGTTATCACGCAAACCGTAACTTCAAAAGTATAGGCTTAGCATTCGCCATCACTAACTATTTTTACGGCGAAAAATCGGTTTGTGACTGTGTCAGCCGAGAGAAAAGCGAACGTCATTAAGTTTTAACGGCGCAAAATTCGTAAAATCTTTGTTAAACTCGCTTGTAATACGGTCAAGTATGACTTCGCTCGTTTGCCTCGATTTTTCTGAATTTATCGCCGTTAAAATGCTACGCACCTTAAAGCCG
>CABUWK010000004.1 GCA_902495325.1 uncultured Acidiphilium sp. | reverse complement strand
TTTGGACGAAGATGTTATATGCACTTTCGGAGTTGATGACCGCAAAGTGTTGCTTTTCGATAACTTCACCTGTATCAACGAGGGCGAAATTCTCGGAAAGGTAAGCAAAGAAATTATAGTGCAGTTGCCGCATTGCAACTAAAACAATATGTCTTTCGTCACGGGAGCCTAAATGAAAAGCCCTTTTCGTCAAGAGTAAATGCATTGCGTTTTTTGAGTGATTATTAGCAATAAAATACCCAACGCAACTCTTGACGAAAACAGCGAAACATTAAGATAATCGACTTATAGGCTTTCCATTTAGTTTTGTTCCCGTCGAAAGACAAATCTAAAAAATAAAATTAAAGGAGTAAAAATCACAATGAAAACAGCAATCATCTATGCTCGTTATTCGAGTAGCAGTCAGACCGAGCAATCCATCGAAGGTCAACTCGACGTTTGCAACAAATATGCAAAGGAAAACGATTTGTATATCGTAAACACTTATATCGATCGTGCTATGACAGGCACGAACGATAACCGTCCGGATTTTCAGAGAATGTTATCCGACAGCGAACACGAAAGTTGGGAAGTTGTACTTGTTTACGCAATCGACCGTTTCGGAAGAAATTCCACCGAGATAGCCGTAAATAAAATGCGACTTAAAAAGAACGGTAAAAAACTTATATCCGCCACGCAAAGAACGTCCGAAAATCTTGACGGAAGTATAAACCTCGACGGTATTCTGCTCGAAAATATTTACATAGGTATGGCGGAATATTATTCGCAGGAACTTGCGCAGAAAATACGCCGTGGCTTGAGAGAAAGCCGTAAAAAAGGACAGTTTTGCGGAGGAAGTATTCCGTACGGGTATTACGTTAAAGACAAACACTTATTCGTAGACGAAGAGAAAGCCGAAATCGTAAAATTTATATACGAGCAATATTCTTATGGCGAAACCGTCCCGAGTATTATAGTTAAAATGAACGAAAAAGGATTTTTGCATTACGGAAAGCCGTTTGTGCCGAATTGCATTTACCACATTCTTCGCAACGAAAAATATGCGGGCATAACGAGAATCAACGGCGAACTTTTCGATATTTATCCGAAAATAATATCCGAAGAGGTATTTGCAAAAGTAAGAAAACGTATCGACGTAAATAAATTCGGAAAACGCGGAGTTGCAGAAGTATATCTGCTTCGTAATAAAATCCGATGCGGTTATTGCGGTAGTCCTATCTCTGCCGAATGCGGTACATCGAGTAAAGGTAAAAAAGTGAGATATTATCAATGCCGCGGCAGAAAGAAACTTAAAAACGGTTGTACAAAATCCGCAGTCCGCAAAGAAGTTTTGGAGAAATTCGTGCTTGATCATATTTACGAAACGCTTTCCAACGGCGCGGAAACCGAAAAGATTATTTCGTATCTTATGAAAATTCAGGAAGAACAAGCGAGGGAATGTCCTGCAATAAAAGTGTTGGAAAAGGAAAAACGTCAAACCGAAACGGCTCTGAACAACGTAATGTCGGCAATTGAGCAAGGAATTATTTCCAACACCACAAACAAACGCTTGCACGAACTCGAAAATAAACTCGAAGATATAGACAAAAATCTTTTAATCGAAAAAAGTAAAACGATATATACGCTCCCGAGAAGTGAAATTAAAGAATTTTACTTAAAAGCGTTAAAACTCGAACCATTGCTTTTGATAAATTATCTCGTAGACGAAATTTTACTTTACGATGACAGAGTCGAAATAAAATATAAATCGCCCATAAAGAACGGTCCCGATGACAATCGGGGCTTTTCTTTTTACGAAAAAATCGTATTTATGCAGATTGTAATTCAAAATAAAAAAGAGCCGATTTACAAGGAAATGTTGCTTATAAAAACAATATAAAACCTTGTATAAACAAAAGCCTTTACGGGATTATCCAAAATTCTGTAAGGGCTTTTTCTTTGATACATCCGTAATTTCACCTTTCGGGTTTACGTTGTAGCACAGCCAAAAGCGGAAGTAAACGGCAAAAAATATTACCGAAAACCTTTAACAGACAAATTGTAACGTAATATTTTTATGCTTTTTCGTTGACTTCCGTCTTAATGAAATTTAAGAAATTTACTTAAATCTTTTATCGGTGCTACCCCGTTTTTGCCGAAAGGCGAGAAAAAACGGAGGTAAATCCAAATGAAAAACAAAATATTAGATTTCAGCGTTATGAAAGAAGAAATCTCACAAAACAATGTGCTTGAAATGGCGGAACTTGTTGCCTTTATGGAGCTGCGTTTCCAGATAGGTTATCAAGGGAGTCGTGTACAGAAAATGTACGCCGACTTATACGCTGATATCAAGCACAAAAACGAATTAGGGCATACTTTCAGCGATTCTTACGATTTAGTCCAAGAAGGTGCTTTATATCTTTGCGAACATTACGGAAAACATTTGAATGACATTATAGGTTATAGCAAAAAAGGCAAACCGATTACTATCGAGATTGCCTGTATTCGTAAAATGATGAAGTTGATAAACCGAAAAACGAGTGATTATCGCCGTTCGGTCAGTCTTGAAGCTTTAACGCCCGTAAGCGAGCCGTCATACGAAATTAAAGAAGAAGTTAGCCAAGACTATACTTTATACGAAAAAATCGTTTCAAACCTAAATTTGACCGAAAATATGCGTATCGCCTTGGAATGCCGCCAAAACGGCTTAAGTTATCCCGAAATAGGCAGAGTTTTATCCCGCGCGCAAGCTACAGTGTATGAATACTTTATCAAAATGCGCCAAAGATACAAGGCAATTTACGGAATATAATCATTGAAAAATAAAAAACCTAAAACTCACTTCCAACAAGAAGTTCGTTTTAGGTTTGATGTGGTGGAGCTAAGGGGATTCGAACCCCTGACCTTTTGAATGCCATTCAAACGCGCTACCAACTGCGCTATAACCCCGTCGGTTAATTATATCATACCATATTTTCTTCCGGATGTCAATGCTTTTTCGTATGTCTGCGGCAGATTTCTCGGAAAACTCTTTTACCGCAAAAGCGGCGGAAGCAATTGTCTTTTCCGGAAAACCGCCCCAAACCGAAGGTTTCCTTCCCGGACGGGAAACAGCCCGGTTTTCGACAAGAAAACGTTTTTCCGGCGTTACGTTATCATTTTTCGACCGGCAGAATATATTAGAATAGAGGTGCAATTCACCGTATACGGAGAGGATCATGAAAAAACCGAAGGTACTATTGCTCAGCGAAACGGAAGGATCGAACGCGGGAATGCGCGGCGTTGCCACCGTATATTACGATGCCGAAGGTGCAAAATTGCGGCTTTCCGTGATCAACGCACCGCAAGGGAAAACCGTCGTCGCCGTGGCAGACCCGGGCATTGAATTTTACCCTTTTCACGAAGGTTTTTCCGTTCCCGTTGCCGGAAGCGACGATCTCGGCATCGCTTTGCTGTCCGAAAACGACGGAAAAATCACCCCTCTGTTATACGGAAACATCGGAAGAACCGCGCCCGGCGCAAAGGAGATGAAAAACGAATATGAGAAGACTCGTTCACGCCACGGTAACGCGGACGGTCGCGAGACGGAAGAAACTTTTCCGCCTGACGAAACAAAAAAAGACAACGAAATAATCGCGGCGACGGAAACGCCGGAAACCCGCAGCGTCGTGCCGGAGAAAAGAGAGACAGGGCAAAACGACGATTTCCCCGAAAGACCGGAAGGCGAAGAGATGACGGAAACGGTTTCTTCCGAAGTGCCGAAAAACGGCGATTATCCGGAGAAAGAGGGCTATAAGCCGATAAACGAACCATATGACGATGAAATCGTAGCAACGGAAAATTATTTTGCGTTTACGGAAACAACAGAAAAGGAGGCAGACAATGACGGAAACCGAGAGATGGAAAGCCGCCACTCTGACGGCTTCGATCGCGAGGAAACGGAAGAAGACCGCGATTTCGAGAGCGATTCTCCGGACGGCGTGGAGCCACCTGCTTTTCACGGGGATTATTACGAAAGGATCCGCGGAGAACTCGAAAAAACCTTCTCCGCCTTTCCCGAAGAAAGAGATCTGACAAACATGATTCCGGACAGCAAATGGGTCCGCATTCCTTTCGATGAAAACAAATATTACGTCGTGGGCGTTTTATACGAAAAAGGGAGCCCGAGCTACCTTTGCTACGGGGTTCCCGGCAAGTACGGAAAACGCCCGGAAGAACTCGAACGGTTCTGCACGTTTATCCCCTCTTCCCCGTTTTGTCTGAAGAACGACGGCTATTGGGTCCTTTATCAGGATGCGAAAACGGGAATCTGTATCAAACCGCAATAAATCGCAGAACCTGTTTCCGGACCGGTCTGCAATGAGATACCAAAACGGCGAACGGCAGATCCGGAAATGCCGAAAAGCCGTCTCCGCAAACAAAAAGCCGATCTTCAGACTTAAAATCGCCTGAAGATCGGCTTATTGCCTGTTTTATTTTACTCTGCCATCCATGCTGCGCCGCGTTTTCGACCGCGATCCGGCATTGATCGGGACTTTAAAACCCTATCGACAGAATGCAGCCCGAACGACGGGAAAATCAAAGCTGAGGACCCGCTTTTACGAGCGCTTCGCCCGCCTTGTTGGTTTCATACTTCTTGAAGTTCTTGATGAATCTGCCGGCAAGGTCGACGGCTTTCTTATTCCATTCTTCCGCATCCGCGTAAGTATCTCTCGGATCGAGGATCGCGGAGTCTACGCCGGGAAGTTCGGTGGGAACTTCGAAATCGAAATACGGAATCTTCTTTGTGGGAGCTTCGTTGATCGCTCCGCTTAAGATCGCGTCGATAATGCCTCTCGTATCCTTGATGGAAATACGTTTGCCCGTACCGTTCCATCCGGTGTTGACAAGGTAAGCCTTCGCTCCGCTCTTCTTCATTTTCTTCACGAGCTCTTCCGCATATTTCGTAGGATGAAGCTCGAGGAACGCCTGACCGAAGCAAGCCGAGAACGTCGGGGTGGGTTCGGTGATACCGCGTTCCGTACCCGCGAGTTTCGCGGTGAAACCGGACAGGAAGTAATACTGCGTCTGTTCGGGCGTAAGGATCGAAACGGGAGGCAGAACGCCGAACGCATCCGCCGAAAGGAAGATAACGCTCTTTGCATCGGGAGCGGCGGAAACGGGGCGAACGATATTCTTAATGTGATCGATCGGATAAGAAACGCGGGTATTTTCCGTTACGCTCTTATCGGCAAAGTCGATCTTTCCGTCTTTGTCGAGGGTAACGTTTTCCAGAAGAGCGTTTCTCTTGATCGCGTTGTAAATGTCGGGTTCGGAGTCCTTGTCGAGGTTGATCACCTTCGCATAGCAACCGCCTTCGAAGTTGAACACGCCGTTATCGTCCCAGCCGTGTTCGTCATCGCCGATCAGAAGTCTCTTCGGATCGGTGGAAAGGGTCGTTTTGCCCGTGCCGGACAGACCGAAGAAAATAGCGGTGTTCTTGCCGTTCAGATCGGTATTCGCCGAGCAGTGCATGGAAGCGATCCCCTTCAAAGGAAGGTAATAGTTCATCATGGAGAACATCCCCTTCTTCATTTCGCCGCCGTACCAGGTGTTTACGATGATCTGTTCGCGGCTGGTGATGTTGAACATGACAGCCGTTTCGGAGTTAAGACCGAGTTCTTTGTAATTTTCGACCTTTGCTTTCGAAGCGTTGTAAACGATGAAATCGGGTTCGAAATTCTCAAGCTCTTCCTTGGTCGGCTTGATGAACATATTCGTTACGAAGTGAGCCTGCCATGCGACTTCCACGATGAAACGGATCGCCATGCGGGTATCTTTGTTTGCGCCGCAGAAAGCGTCCACCACGTAGAGCTTCTTGTTCGAAAGTTCTTTGATCGCGATATCCTTCACCGCTTTCCAGGCTTCCTGCGTTGCGGGATGGTTATCGTTTTTATATTCTTCCGAAGTCCACCAGACGGTGTCTTTGGAATTGTCGTCCATCACGATAAATTTATCTTTGGGCGAACGACCGGTATAAATACCCGTCATCACGTTGACCGCGCCGAGCTCGCTGACCTGCCCTTTTTCATAGCCTTCGAGTTCCGGCTTCGTCTCCTCTTCGAACAACGTTTCGTAAGAAGGATTGTAAACGACTTCAGTCGTTCCGGTAATGCCGTACTTTGCCAAATCGATTTTCTTCATAGAGAGAACCTCCTGTATAAAAATTACATTTTTCCGATTGATTTTCGTCGCCGCCGAAGATCGCGAGCTTCCCGGCGGAAAGATCATCTTTCCCGCGCCGCGGAAGAACGATTCCTTTTCTCCCGGCAGTTCCATAGATCCCGGGAACCGGCGACATTGGGTTTTATGCGTTTTCAGCCGTTAGATCGCCTGCATTTCGGGCGAAAACTTTAAAATTTCCGCAATCTCACCCATTATCTATATTATATACCATATCGAAAAAAAATCAAACCTTTTTCCTTCATTTTCCGAAATTTAACACACTTTTTATTTTAGGCTTAGCATTCGCTATCGCTAATTACCTTAAAGGCTTCTTTGCCGCGCTCTTTCCGGAACGCCTCCTTTATAAGCCATGCCGGACAAAAATAAAACGCAAACGAAAAACGCACCCGCCGGAAGGCGGGTGCGTGCGTGCGACGCAATTTTTCTGTTCGTAAACTTAAATGCTTGCGAAATATTTGATCGTTCTGACCATCTGAGAGGTGTAGGAGTTTTCGTTATCGTACCACGAAACGACCTGAACCTGATAGGTATCGTCGTCGATCTTCGCGACCATGGTCTGCGTAGCATCGAACAGAGAACCGTATCTCATACCGATAACGTCGGAAGAAACGATTTCATCGGTGTTGTAACCGAAGGATTCGGTCGAAGCAGCCTTCATAACGGCGTTGATGGAATCTTTCGTGATGTCTTTTCCCTTAACGACCGCAACGAGGATCGTGGTAGAACCCGTGCAGGTGGGAACTCTCTGAGCGGAACCGATCAGCTTGCCGTTGAGTTCGGGGATAACGAGACCGATCGCTTTCGCGGCGCCCGTGGAGTTGGGAACGATGTTCATCGCGCCTGCTCTCGCTCTTCTGAGGTCGCCCTTTCTGTGAGGTCCGTCCAGGATCATCTGGTCGCCCGTATAAGCGTGAACGGTGGTCATGATCCCGCTCTGGATGGGATAAGCGTCGTTAAGAGCTTTCGCCATGGGAGCAAGGCAGTTCGTCGTGCAGGAAGCAGCGGAAATGATCTGGTCGTCTTTCGTAAGCGTTTCGTTGTTCACGTTGAAAACGATCGTCTTGAGGTCGTTGCCCGCGGGAGCGGAAATAACGACTTTCTTTGCGCCAGCCTGAATGTGCGCCATCGATTTTTCTTTGGAAGTATAGAAACCGGTGCATTCGAGAACGACGTCTACACCGAGTTCGCCCCAGGGAAGATCGGCAGCCTTCGGGCACGCATAGATGGTGATTTCTTTGCCGTCAACCGTGATGGAACCGGGAACGACGACGGTCTTGCCGTCTTCGCCGAGAACGGAATCTTTGTAGGAAACGGTGTGACCCTGTGCGACGTAGCTGCCCTGAGCCGTATCGTACTTCAAAAGGTGCGCAAGCATCTTGGGGCTGGTAAGGTCGTTGATCGCAACGACATCGTAACCGTCGGCACCGAACATCTGTCTGAAAGCGAGACGGCCGATTCTTCCGAAACCGTTGATCGCTACTTTAACGTTTGCCATTTTTATATCCTCCGGATAAATTATTTACGTTTTGGCGGATTTTTAATCCTAATCTATTATAGTAAAATATTTCCGCTAAGTCAATTTTTTTGTCGGTCATTTTCTTTTTTCTCAAAAATTTTCCCGTTTTACCATGTTCCGGAAAAACAAAGGCGTTTCCCCGTTTCCGATCCGCCGCCCGTGTCGGGCAAAAACGGAACGGACCTTGCCCGACATAGCGGGAACCGGCATGCCCTCACCGGGATAATCCGATCGCAACGACGGAATCGACAGAGATCTCTTTTCCGCCTTCGAACAGAATAAGCGCGCGGGCGTCGTCCACGCGCCTGACGTTTCCCGTAAATTTTTCGTACGCGCCCCCTTCCTTTTTGCGGTCCGGCACGAAATACGTGACGGTAACGTTATATCTTGCGGAAGGATCTTTCCGGAGACGGTCGAGAACCAGATCCAGTTCCCGTCCGAAATCGTCCGAATATTCGACGAACGCTTCCGTCATCCGGTCGGTTTCGCGCAGCTCGTCGTCTAAACTCGTCAGCGCCGAAAAGGGAGAGAACTGAGCGGCGCGCTCGGTATTCGTCATTTTCGGTCTCCGGGAAAGGGGGCGCGACAGCCCGATGATATCGTCGTACCGGCTCATTCTTTATGTCCTCCGATCTGTTTGTTGCGCGCTCTGCCCGTCGCGCCTTTTTCGAAATTCATGCCTTTCAGCAATGCGTTTTTGCCGTATTTTTCCCGGATGGCAAGCACGGCTTCCTGCCGTTTTTTCTCTTTTTCGAGCTCTTCTTTCCTGTCTTCGTTTTCCCGGACGTCTTCAAACAGAGAGATCTGCCCGCCGTGAGACTGCGGCTCGCTCCCTTCCCGGTACAGATGCGTCGCGCAGACGTTGATACGGCGGACGGTAAGCGACGGATCGGCAATGCGGTCGAACAGTCTTTTCGCCGCCTCGACGAAAACTTTTCCGGACGAGGTGAAAAACCCGATATTCTCCGTTCCCCTCGCCTCTTTCGGGATCTTCCGCCCATAGCGGTCGGTTTTGATCTCCCCCGCGAACGAATTTCCGTTTTTCACGTTTTCCGCATCGTAACCGATCACGAGAACAAGCTGATCGGAAACGAGTTTTTTGCACACGAGATCGAGCGCGAGAGAATCCGTCATCTCCTTCACAATCAGTCTCGCGAGATCGCAAGGATACGGTTCCTGCAAGACCTGTCCGGATGAAATACTCGTATTAATCGGCTTATAGGCTTTGATATCGGAAATCGTGCACGGTTCGTAGCCCCAGGCATGATCGATCAGAAGTTCCGCGTTCACGCCGAAAATCTTATACAGAAGATCTTCGCTGTAATACGAGCCTTTCTGTCCGAGAGAACACCTCGCAACGTCCCCCATCGTCTTCAACCCTTGCGCGGCAAGTCGCTCGGCGTATCCTTTTCCGACCCGCCAGAAATCCGTGATCGGCTCATGCTCCCAGAGTTTTTGCCGATACAGCGTTTCGTCCAGGAAAGAAATCCTGACGCCGTTCCGATCGGGCGCAACGTGTTTCGCGCCGATATCGAGGGCGATCTTGCTGAGATATAAATTTGTTCCGATCCCCGCCGTCGCCGTGATCCCCGTCTCTTCGAGCACGGCAAGGATCAGTTTCATTGCGAAATCGTGCGCGGTGAGCCGATAGAGTTTCAGATAGTCGGTCGCGTCGATAAACACCTCGTCTACCGAGTACACGACGATATCGTCGGCGGAAACGAATTTTTTATAGATATTGTAAATTTTCGTGCTCAGCCCGAGGTAGAGAGACATTCTCGGCGGTGCAGCGATATACTCCGCCTTCAGCGAGGGATCCGACGCAAGCTCGCTCGCCAGATACGATCCCCCTTCGAACTTTTTCCCTTTCCGTTTCCGCAAACGGTCGGCATTCACTTCCTTCATGCGGGAAACGACCTCGAAAAGTCTCGCCCGCCCGGGAATGCCGTATGCCTTCAGAGAGGGAGAAACGGCAAGGCAGATCGTTTTTTCCGTGCGGGTCACGTCGGCAACGACAAGGTTTGTATTCAGAGGATCGAGCCCGCGCGCGACGCATTCCGCCGACGCGAAAAACGATTTCAGATCGATCGCGAGATAGGTCCTTTCCTTTTGCATCTCCTTTCCTCCTTATTCCCGCTCTGCCGGACCCGAAAAACAGGAAACGTTCCGAAAACGCCGCAGATCCCGCGGTGAAAAATTCATGCTTTCCCGCAAAACGGGTTCAAAAAAGCGACGCACCTTCCTCGGATACGCCGCTTTCTCATTTCGTTCATCCTCTCTTTGCCGTCCGTCCCGGCGAAGCCGCAGCCTGCGGTTGCAGACGGTTCCAAGCGACTTATCAACCGATCTTTACGGAAACGATCGTTACGGTGTGATAAGGCAGGTTGTTGAGATAAGCAGCCTGTTCGCTCAGTTCTTTCAGGAAATCTTCGTCTTCCGTTTCGTCCAGTTCGACGGTATAATTGCCGGAAGCGTCTTTCGCGTAATAAGTTCCGTCTTTATCCTTCATCAGATATCTGCCGTAATTTTCGACGTATTCGGAATCGGCTTTACCGTAATACCAATAGCTGTTATCGTCGGAATCGGCGTCGAGTTCAGCCATCAGAGCCTGTAAAAATTCCAGGCTGGACTTCTCGTCGGAAAATTCGGACGAATCGTCGGAAAGGATCTTACCGATCACCGCGAAACGATCGGCAGAAGCGATATAAGACGAAGACCCGAAAGTGATCGCCATCGTCGCCTTACCCGTATTGTAAGCGCTGCTCGGGCTGTCGGAATCGATATCTCTTTTCAAGACGAGAGAACCGCCCGTAAGACCGAGTTTGTTCCCGCCGAACCCGTTTTCGGCAAACTCGCCGTTGATCGACAGATCTTCCGCATATCTCGCAACCGTTTTATCGCTCCCGAGATATTTGTTCAGAGAATATTCCTGCGTGATAAAGGAATAATATCCCTTTTCCGCATCCTTTTCGTATTTGGAAGAAAGAAGCCCGTCTTTTTCGGTAAACGCGCCGAATTCCGCATAAGAAGATACGTTCGACATCACCGTGCCGTCGTAATATCCTTTGCCGGAAAGATATTCGAAATGCTCCACCGTAGCGGGCGCATAGTTGACGTAAAGTTCGAAATTGATCGTTCTCGTCTGTTCGTCGCCGTTTTTATCGATATAGTTCAGCGTTATTTTGCCGGTGTCGATCTTACTGCCGTTTTTTACGGTATCTCCGCAGGAAGACGCAAAGACCATCCCAGCCATGCAGGAAAACGCTAAAATTCCTTTCGCTAATTTTTTCATGAAAACCCTCCGAGCCGTATGCTCCGTGTTCTATACCTTATTATTTTACAATGAAATCGGAATAATGTCAACCCGTTCGACCGTTTTTTTCTGCCGAAAGCATGAAATTTCGGTAAAACGCAGATTTTCGCCCGTTTTCACCCGACCGGAAAGGCTCTCAGTTGCCGCCGAGCCAGAGGAACAGGAAATACAATCCGACGGCGACCGCCACGCCGAGCACGGTCGCGATCGCAACGCGCAGCGGCGAAACGGGAGTCTTGCCCTTCACCTTTCCCGTACTGCCGTTGATGTAAACGGGATAATTTTTCTTGCGGAAACGGTACTGGTGCATGTATACGGGCAAAAGGACGTATTTATACGTAACGCCGTTATGTTGCGTGTACACGTTGAGATATTCCACCACGTCGCAATGCAAAGTCGCTTTGATCATGCTGCGGAGCTTTCTGTCGATGATATTTTTCGCGTCTCCCCAGCTCTCCTTCAGATCCTTGCGGTAGCGGTCGGCATAATAACCGGAAAGGTACTTGCTTTCGAACACGCACGCCGCCTTTGTTTTGAACGGCGCGAGCTTATCCATCATCGATTGCCCGAAATTGTCGTTCGTGGCAACCATCACGTCGTCGAAGAAATGATCGAACTGTCCGCTCACGTTCCGGTAAACGTAATAAGTTTCCGTTCTGCGGTTTTTCCCGCTTCCTACCGTGCGGGTGTGCCGGTCTCCAACCCTTCCCACATAACGGGAAACCGTATTGCTGTCAAACGTGAAGCAAGGCTCGTACACGCCGCGGAAGTTCTCCGAAGAAAGGCTTTTTTTGAATTTCCGCGGAGCAAAAAGTCTTCCTTTTGCCCACTTGCGGGAATATTCCCCCGCCTTGTCCGCCCCGAACTGGAACGGGATCACGACCTGCGGTCTGATCCCCGCCAGATCTTCCGCCCGGATCACGTGCGACGTTCCGCAGAAAGGACACATCGTGGCTTCTTCGCCCGCGCCGACCGCAACGACGGCACCGCAGTTTTCGCACCGATAAGTGACCTGTTCCTTCGGATCCCATTTTTCGGCGTTTTCGAATCCTTTTTCGATATCGTTTTCCTTTACGTTGAAATCTTTTTCGATATCGACCGTATTGCCGCAGTGATCGCACTTCAGCTTCTGCGTAACGGGATCGAAACTCATGTTACCGCCGCAGGCGTCGCACTTGACGAACTGCGTTTCGACTTCCTGCCTCTCTTTGGAAAAATCGATTTCCTCGCTCATAGTTTTCTCCTGTTCGTTTTCTCCTGTCTGTTCTTTGCTCCGCAACCGCCCGGAAGTATCCGGACGAAAATACGACCGCCGGAAAATATGCCCGGTCCCGGTCTTAAACGAAAAACTTCGCCGCAGCGAAAACGCAACGGCGAAAACTTTCGTAAACCGACGTAAAGCCTGGCTTTACGGGAAATGTGATTTTTTTCCGGAAAAAGCAGCCCCGGAACGGAACCTGCTTTTCATCCGGAATTTTATTCTGCGCTTACGCCTGAACCGCGTTCAGTTCTTCGAGCATTTTCTCGAGATCGGCGCCGTGAACGGACGCGGCTTCCCCGACCGTTTCGCCGTGCGCAATGGCACAACCGAGGCAGTGCATGCCGTATTTCATCAGAATTTCCGCAGCGTTCGGATTGATTTCGAGTGCTTCGGTGATAATGGTGTTTTCCGTGATTTTCTTTTCCATGGTCTTATCTCCTTGCCGGGCGGAAACGTTTCGTTCCGCCCGTGTTTATTTTTTGTGATTTTTATCGGAATATATAGCTATAAGCCGCTTATCCTTCGTTTTGTTTTATATTACAACTTACTGTTTCGCGCCGCATTCGGGGCAGAATTTCGCATTGCCGATCTCCGCGCCGCATTCTTTACAGAAACGTTTCACGTCCTGTTTCGCGCCGCACTCAGGGCAGAATTTCGAACCGAACGGGATCTCTTTTCCGCAAGCGGGGCATTTCGCCGTTTTTCCGCCTGCCGGAGCCGCCGCGGGCTGCGCCTGCGCGGGAGCATTGTTCTGATTATTGTTATTCTGAAACGCCTGCGAGAATATGGCGCCCATGCCTGCGCCCGCGCCCATGCCGACGCCTGCACCCATGAACGCGCCGCCCATGCCCTGGTTTTTCGCGGCGTCTTTCATCGCTTCCGCCGCGGCGACTTTCATCATCGTGTCCGTAGCGTCGCCCAGAATACCGAGTTTGGAACGCTCGTCAAGCGCTTTTTCCACTTCCGCCGGAACGGACATGTTCTCGATGAAAAGATTCGTGAGAGCAAGACCGATCTCGCGGAATTTCTCCTGGATCTTCGCCTTTACGATCTCGTTGAATTCCATGGTGTTGCCGGCAAGGTCGAGCGCGGAGATCTTGCTTTCGCCGAGCGCGTCCGTCAGAGCGGAAACGAGCATGGTTTTCAAAAAGCCGGTGATGTCTTCCGTTTTGAAAGTGCTGTTCGTTCCGAAAAGTTCTTTCAGGAAAACGGCGGGATCGTCCACTTTAAAAGCAAACGCGCCGTAACCGCGCACGCGGATAACGCCGAATTCGGGATCGCGCATCATAATGGGATTCATCGTGCCCCATTTGATGTCGGTGAACTGCTTGGTGTTGATGTAATAAACGTCGAGCGTGATCGGCGTTTCGAAGGCATATTTCCACGACGCAAGTTTTGTCAGGATCGGGAAAATGTCCGTCTTCATGTTGTAAAGACCGGGTCCGAAAATATCGGCGATCTGCCCTTTATGCACGAAGATCGCCACCTGCGATTCCTTTACGGTAAGCGTGGATTTGTCATTGACTTCTCTGCCGTAGTTCTTGAAAGGATATTTATAAACGAGTGTGTTTTTACTGTCATCGTCCCAGACGATATTCAATCTGAAAAGTGCCATGTTTTTCTCCTTATTTTTTCCGGAAATTTTCCGATCCGACCGCGGGGAGAAAGGATCTTTCCCGCCCCGGCGGCGCCTGCCGTTCCGGCTCAAGACAAGTATATCATATTTTTTTGTTATTTACAATCGTTTCACCTAAATTTTATCGATCGGCGGAACGATTCCGGTAAAAAATATTAAAAATATTCCGTATACATCCGGTAGGCTTAGCATTCCTTCTCTGCCGCGGGATCCCCGGATTCCTTCTTTATTTTCGCCGAACGGTCGGGAACGGAAGCCGCCGTGAGCACGTAAACGCTCGCCGCGCCGGCACGTTTTAAGGCAAAGGCACAGCAATCCGCCGTTGCGCCCGTCGTTAAAACGTCGTCTATAAAAAGAACGCTTTTCCCTTTGACCGATCCGGCATTCCGCACGCCGAAGCTGCCGGATAAGTTCATTAACCGTTCTTTTTGCGTCATATTCACCTGGCTTTCCGTCTCCCGTCTTTTATACAGAACGTCCGGCAGAACGGGAATGTTCGTTTTCCCGGAAAAGGCGTTTACAAGCAGTTCTGCCTGATTGTATCCGCGGGCTTTCTTCCTCTTTTCCGTCATCGGAGCAAACACGATGCAGTCGACCGTCCAGAATTCCGTCAGATAAGTCCGGACAAGATAGGGCGCAAGATCTTCCGCAAGGAATTTCGCGTTTTCGTATTTCAACCGTTGCAACGCATAGGAAATCGGCTTTTCGTAACAAAACGGACTTCTCGCCTTATCGAACTGAATATTCTTTTCCCGGCAACTGTCGCAGTAAGCCGCCGCGGACGACGTTTTTCTTCCGCAGTGATCGCAGATCGGACCGTCGTTATAGGGAAGAGACGCAATACACTGTTTGCAGAACGGCTCGCCGTGAAATACTTCGCGGCGACACAGCGAACAAGTGAGCGCGCGAGGAAACAAGATTTCTTTCAGTTCTTTCAGCATTTTCCTTCCGCCGTCCTTCTTTCGTTTCCCGGAAACGGCTTACCCCCGACATATAAAATCCTTCGTTAAACGCATTATAGCGCCGCTTCCCGTTCTGCGGAAACAATAAATCCCCGCACCGTACGGAAAACGACGCTATAACGATCACACCATTTTCGGTTCTTCTTCCGGCGTTTCGATGCCTTTCTGACGATTGCGGTAATCTTCGATCGCCGCCTTGATCGCCTCTTCGGCAAGCACGGAACAGTGCAGTTTCTGCGGGGGCAGCCCTTCGAGCTCTTCCACAACGCGCTTGTTCGTCAGTTTCAAAGCCTCTTCCACGGTCATGCCGATCACCATGGAAGTCGCGGTGGAACTCGTTGCGATCGCCGCCGCGCACCCGAACGTTTTGAACTTCGCATCCACGATCACGTCGTTTTCGATCCTGAGCGTGATCTGCATGATATCTCCGCAAGCGGCATTGCCCACTTTGCCGATGCCGTTATAGTTTTCGACTTCTCCGACGTTTTTCGGATTCTGGAAAGCTTCCATTACCTTTTCGTTATACATTTTTATCTTCTCCTTTCAGATTGAATAAAGGCGACATTTTTCTCAGCCTTTCCACGATTTGTTTCAAAGTATCCACGGTATAATCCACTTCTTCCACGGTGTTTTCTTTTCCGAAGGTAAAGCGGATCGACCCGTGCGCGAGTTCTTCGGGCATACCCGTCGCAAGCAGTACGTGCGAGGGCTCCAGAGACCCGCTCGAACAAGCCGAACCGGACGAAACGGCAATTCCCGCCAGATCGAGACTGAACAGAATGGATTCCCCTTCGATATATTCGAACGAGAAATCGGCATTGTTCGGAAGCCTCTTCGTTCCGTCGACGGGTCCGTTCAGTTTCACGTACGGGATTTCCGCAAGAACACGACCGATAAAGCGATCGCGCAGGGAAGCGACGTAAGCCGAATCCTTTTCCTGCGTGGCTTTCGTCAGACGCAACGCTTCCGCCATTCCGACAACGCCGGGAACGTTCGTCGTTCCGCCCCTTCTCGTTCTTTCCTGATGTCCGCCGGAGATCAGTCTCCCGAGGGGAATCCCCGTCTTGATATACAGCGCGCCCATGCCCTTCGGCCCGTTGAATTTATGGGAAGAGAAGCTCATCAGGTCGATATCGGAATTTGCCACGTTGATCGGCAAAGCCCCCATCGCCTGAACGGCGTCCGTAAAGAACACGATCCCGTGTTTATGGGCGATCCTGCCGATCTCTTCGATCGGTTCGATCGTTCCGATCTCGTTGTTGGCGTACATACAACCGATCAGGATCGTATCAGGGCGAATGGCTTTTTCCAGTTCGTCGAGATCGAGGAACCCCTCGCTGTCCACGCCGATATAGGAAAACTCGAACCCGTCTTTTTCCAACTCCTTTGCGGTTGTCAGCATAGCCGCATGCTCGATTTTGGAAATGATCAGATGCTTTCCCTTGCTCTTCAGGGCGCGGCAGATCCCGCGAAGCACCCAGTTATCTCCTTCCGTTCCGCCGGAAGTAAAATAGATTTCGTTCGGTTTCGCTCCGATCAGCCCGGCGATCGTATCGCGGGCTTCGTCCACAGCCTTCTGCGCCGCTCTCCCGTAGGCGTGCTGGCTGTTCGGATTTCCGTAAATCTCCCCGAAATAAGGAAGCATTTTTTGCAAAACTTTTTCGTCCGTCCGCGTGGTCGCGGCGTGATCGAGGTAAATTTCTTTCATGGTTTGTCTCCGTATCTGTCTTCGTCGGCGGGGTTGCCCGCCTGTCGCTTTTTATTCGATCCTGTTTATATGGTCTGACCGCAATTCCCGCACGATTTCGTTGCGGAATCGCGGCTGCACTTTTTCTTTGCTCCGCACTGTTCTTTTATCGGTTTAAGGGTCCCATCCGCGATATCGCGAAGAGTGATCCCGTCCAGAATATCGTTAATGCCTTCGAAAAGTTTTTTCCACAGTGCGCTCGACGGGCAACAACATCCTTTTTTCGTCACGCATCCGATGATCTCCATATTGTCCTCTTCGAGCGCACGCACGACTGCGCCCATACGGATCTCTTCCGCAGGCACGGCAAGGGAATACCCGCCGCCCGCGCCGCGCGTCGCCTTGACTGCTCCCGCCGAGAGAAGGATCTTCAGCACTTTCTCGAGATATTTGCTCGAAACGCCCGTCTGCTTTTCAAGTTCCTTCGCGGACATCACTTTATCCGCCGACGCAAGCAAACAGCACACCTGCACGCCGTAATGGGTTTTAGAAGATATTTTCATGTTTGCCCCTCTTTTTGTCGTCTTTTCCTTTAATTCCTACCTGGCAGGTAGGAATTACGGGAATATTATAATACCGTTTTTCCCGTTTGTCAAATATTTTGTTGCATTTTTCCTTAATTATGTTATATAATAGGCTTAGCCCCGCAAGGCGGGACGCCACAAAAAGGAACCCGGCGCCATGAAGAAGAAAACTTCGGAAAAAGCGATCAGGATCGCCGCTACGGCAATTCTGATCGCACTGCTTGCCGCCATGGCGGTATATGCCGTATATCACAAACTGATCTGACCGGACAGCAAAACCGTCCGGGCACGATCATTCCCGATCGGAACGAAACCGGAAAGGAAAAAGGGAGAAATCATGAAAAAGAAATACATAAGTTTCGTTACAAGCGCATTGTCGGCGGTCGCCGCCGTTTTCCTGCTGACGTGCACGGTGATCTGTATTTTCCAGATCAGAACGGTCGTAAAAACCATTCAGAACGTGACCGACGATTTAAGCGGGATCAAACTTATAAAATATGCGGGGATCGCCTATCTTTTCGCCGTTCTCGGTATTTGCCTGACCCTCATGCTCGCCTTTTACCGCGCGTCGCTCGCCTATTACTATTTTAAAATTTATCGCGGAGACGAAGCCTTTTACCGCGAAAGAAAAAACGGGATCATCGGTTTTTCCGTTCTCGCGGTCGTTGCCGCGGCGGCGTGCATCGCTCTCGGCAACATAAAATCGGAAGATCTTCCCCGGGATCTGCCCATACTTCTCAGAGTTTTCGCCGTCTTTTATATCGTTCTCGCCATACTGCCGATCGGCGAACTTGTTTATACGGCAATTGCCGGCACCCTTTCCGGGAAAACGGTCTTAAGCGCCGCCGTTCCCGCAAAAGAGGAAATAACGGCTTCGCTCGAGGCGGAAGCCGACGCGGCAACGTCGAAAAAGGACGAAGCCCCGTCCGGAAAAGCCGACCGGAACGACATCGCCGCACCGTCAGAAAACGAGCCCGGAAACGCCGTTCAAAAAACGGAAGATACGGATACCCGGGCATAAGGAACGGTTTCGCGACAAACACCGCGATCAACACGGTTTGCCCCGTCATCCCGCCGTTCGGACAAAATTAAAATTCCATTCTCGTCATCCTGAGCCGACCCCGAAACCCTGCCCGCGAAGGATCTGAGAATGAAGTTTTATTTTACCAAACAGCTTGTCTCAAAGAAAGAAACGATCTTTAAATGACAAGACATAGTCCAAACCATATTATTTTGAGATCCTTCCCCGGCAGGATATTATTGTGGGGTCAGGATGACAAAATAATATGGTTTTCGTACCGCCTTAAAAGAAATATAATAGGCTTCATCCTGAGCCATGCTTCTTGCCCGGCTTGCGAAGGATCTGAGAATGGCATGCTTTTTCCTTACCATTCCGATTCCGCCCCTGCCCGCGAAGAACCTGAGGAATGCGGTGTCGTTATTTGTCGCACAAACGACACCTTGTCCCGTAGCCATTTTCAAAAAAGCACCGGAAACCCGATGCTTTTTGAAATTAAATTCTGCATTAATCGACTTATAGGCTTAGTATTCGTAGTTACTAACTATTCTGTCTATATTTTTATTTACTTTTCTTCGCCGTTGCCGGAAGATTCAAAGAATCTCCCTTTGAAAAAATTTTCGTTTCCGAGAGGTGTCGCGATAAGCCGGAATATCACGCATCCGTCGGGACAAACAACCGTTTTGGTATATCTCCCGTCTCCGCCAACGCTCGTCAGATCACCGCCGGCACGCACCGCTTCCATCAACGGGAAAAGAAGCATCATCGTTTTCGAACAAATCCCCTGTCCGTCTTTATTTACGGGGCAACCGTAAGTACATTCGTAACGATCGCCGGGTTCTTCTCCGTTTCGGCAATAATTTTCACATCTGTCTCCCCGCAGATATCCGATCACTTCCACCTCAAACCGATACTCTTCCTTATACCACTTCTTCATTTTCTCCTCCGTTTGCTTCCGATATTCCTTATTTTACCATAAAAGCATACCCGTTGTAAACCGTATTACACCACAACAAAAACAGAAAAAGCCCTGCGGACAAATTCGTCCGCAGGGCTTTTGCCGTTTTCTGTTTTTCACCGGAGAAAACCGGCGTTCCGATCGTTATTCGATCGTGATCGCATGCGAAGCAGGCTGTTTTTCGACTTCCTTCGGAATAAACACCTGAAGCAAGCCGTTTTCGTATTTCGCCTTGATATCGGTTTCCTTCACGTCGCCTACATAGTACGATCTCGACATCGAGTAGCTTCTTTCTCTTCTCAGATAGTTTTCTTTTTTACCTTCTTTATCCTCTTCCTTTCTGTTGACGGAAACAGTCAGGTAACCGTTTTCCAGCGAAAGGGAAATATCGTTCTTATCGAAACCGGGGATCTCGATATCCATCACGTATTCGTTTTCTCTTTCTTTGATATCCGTTTTCATTTTATTGAATTTCTCTTCGTAAAACATGGGTTTGAAGAAAGAATCGAAAGCGTCGTCAAAGGCGTCGAGCACTCCGTTGTTTTTATTGCTTCTTACAAGATATCCGTTCATAATATTGATCTCCTTTTTTATATTTTTTGAATTTTATTCCGACTTACGGTGTTAGCACTCTCAATGCTTGTTTGTTAGCACTCTTTCCGTTTGTCTGCCAATATTATAGCACCTTATTTTTCGTTTGTCAAGAGGTTTTTCGAAAAAAGTTAAAAAAATTATTATTTCTTTTCGCAAAGTTTTATTCCTCTCTTTCGGTTTGACATTTCCCGCATAATTTTATATGATATGTTTATCATGAAAGAGAATATCGGAATGTTTTTTGATTTTGACGGCACCCTCTGGTTCGGCAGATACGGAGAAGAAACTTTGAAAGAACTTCGCCGTCTGGCGGAAAAAGGGATCATGCTTTTTCTGAACACCGGCCGTGCGACGGGTAACCTTCCGCAAAAGGAAATCGCACAGATCCCCTTCACCGCGCTTTTCTGCGGCGGATGTGTCGCGGTGCAAAACGGCGAATTTATTTTCCGCCGGGATCTCACCGAAGAAGAGATCACCCTTGCGGTCGAGGTTACCGGACGGTTCGGGCTCGACACCGTTTACGAAGGGGTAAAGAGAAATTATCTGCAATCCCCTTACCGCGATTCCTTTATCAACGGGAAAAAGCTCGGCATGGCAGACGCGGAATTTGTGGAAGGGAAGGACATGCTCGACCGCGCCGAACGCCCCGCATCGAAGCTTTCCATTCTGAAACGATTCGACGCGTCGGGAAACGCGATCCCCTGCCCGCAGGAAGCAAAGAAAATGCTCTCCCGTTATTTCGACGTGATCGACTTTCCCGCTTACACCGAGTGTCTCGTGCACGGATTCGGAAAAGACAGAATGATCCGCTTTGCGGAAGAACGGTTTCACATCCCGCATGAAAACACCTACGCCTTCGGCGACAGTTTCAACGATTCCCCCATGCTCCGTTACGCAGCGCACTCCGTGGCGATCGGACATGCGCCGCAAGGAGTGAAAGATCTTGCCGGTTTCGTCACGACGGAAGAAGAAAACGGCGTAGCGGAAGGGATCCGCGCATTCGGCTTGTAATGTAATCAGTGACGGCGAATGCTAAGCCTAAAGAAAAATATCACGCTATAGCACGATTAACGGCGTATTTTTTCAAAAATTCCGCCAAATACCCTTTCCGAGGGCGAAAAAATAAAGCGGTCTATAGTGCGATTAACGGCATTTTTTGCAAGCCGCCGAGATCTTCGGCGGCAGCAGGAACAACCCCGGAGAAGACGGATCTTCCCCGGGGATTTTTTATTTCTTGCGCTCGTCCCGCATCCGCAACACGAGAAAAACTTCTTCGAGGTAATTCCCGACCTCGGACGGAAGGGCGTTTCCGAGTTCTTTTCTCAGTTCCGCCAGTCTGTTCTGATCCATACCGTAAGCGTGCCGCGTTTTTCGCTTTTTATGCGCATAGGCTTAATTCGTCATCCCCGATCACCTTAAAGGTTTCTTTTCCGCGTTTCGTTTCCCGCGGAAACCGTTTTCTTCCGCAAGAAAAAGACAAACGCACGGACTTTCCGGGCGAAAAACGGAGAAAATCCCGGAACGACGGACCCAAACGGGGTATTTTTCCAATTATTTTACCGAAATATCACACAGAAAGCATTGTAAATTACCCATAAATATAGTAAAATATAAATCAGAATTTCAGTTTGGCGGAACAGGCGCGTTCTTACAGGAAAAACGCCCTTACCCCGAACTGCCACGGAGTTGTGTTTATGGGACTTATCAGGTATATTTTAAGTACCGATTCGAGAATCAGTTTAAAACGGATCCGCAGTCAGGCGGAAAAGATCATGGCGCTTTCTCCCAAGTACGAGAAGATGACCGACGAGGAACTGAAAGGGCAGACCGCGATCCTGAAAGATCGCCTTGCCAAGGGAGAGACCCTCGAAGATATTCTGAACGACGCTTTTGCCGTCGTGAGAGAAGCTTCTTTCCGCGTGCTGAACATGCGGCACTATCTCGTTCAGCTGATGGGCGGTATCTGCGTGCACCAGGGGCGCGTCGCGGAATTGAAAACGGGCGAAGGCAAAACGCTGATGGCAACCCTGCCCGCCTATCTTAACGCGCTGTCCGGAAAGGGCGTGCACATCGTCACCGTAAACGATTATCTTGCCAAACGTGACGCGGAATGGATGGGCAAAGTCCACAGATTCCTCGGGCTTACCGTCGGCGTAAACGTTCACGACATGACGGACGATCAGAAACGCGCCGCTTATGCCTGCGACATCACGTACGGCACGAACAACGAGTTCGGGTTCGACTACTTAAGAGACAATCTGAAAACCCGCCTTGCGGACATGGTCCAGAGAGGGCTGAACTTCGCCATCGTCGACGAAGTGGACTCCATCCTGATCGACGAAGCGAGAACGCCGCTCATCATTTCCGGCAAGGGCGAAAAATCTTCCACCCTGTATCTCGACTGCAACCGTTTCGTCAAGACGCTGAAGCTCGACGAAGATTTCACCGTAGACATTCAGGAAAAATCGGTACAGATCACCGAACAGGGCGCGGCGAAAGCGGAAAGGTTCTTCAACGTGCAGAACCTTGCCGACATCGAAAACGCCGACCTCAACCACCACATTCAGCAAGCTTTGAAAGCGCACTATATCTTCAAGAGAGACAGCGACTATATCGTCAGCGACGGCGAGATCGTCATCGTGGACGAATTCACCGGTCGTCTCATGATCGGCAGAAGATATTCCGAAGGGCTTCACCAGGCGATCGAAGCGAAGGAAAACGTGACCGTCCGCAACGAAAATAAAACGTATGCGACCATCACTTTCCAGAACTACTTCCGCCTTTACAATAAACTTTCCGGTATGACGGGTACCGCGAAGACGGAAGAAGAAGAATTCCGCACCATTTACGGGCTCGACGTTCTCGAGATCCCGACCAATAAACCCGTACAGAGAAAAGATCTGCCCGACGTGATCTATTCCACCGCCGCGGGAAAAACGCGCGCCATCATCAAAGAGATCATCGAGCGCCACGAAAAAGGACAACCCGTTCTCGTCGGCACCGTAACCGTGGAAAAATCGGAAGAGATCTCCCGCTGGCTGCTTAAAAACAGGATCAAACACAATATCTTAAACGCAAAGAACCATAAACGCGAAGCGGAAATCATCGCACAGGCGGGCAAACTCGGCGCCGTGACCATCGCCACGAACATGGCGGGGCGCGGAACGGATATCCTGCTCGGCGGCAACCCCGAGTATCTTGCGAAACAGGATCTGAAAAACGAAGGCGTCGACGACGATACGATCGAAACGGCAACTTCTTACGTGCAGAACGTTTCCGACGAAGTAAAAACCGTGCGCGACCGCTACCGCGAGCTTTTAAAGAAACACAGCGAAGTGACCGACAAGGAAAAAGAAGAAGTCATTGCGCTCGGCGGTCTGCACATCATCGGCACCGAACGCCACGAATCCCGCCGTATCGACAACCAGCTCCGCGGTCGTGCCGGTCGTCAGGGAGACCCCGGCTCTTCCCTCTTCTTCATCTCGCTGGAAGACGATCTCGCCAAACGGTTCGGCGGCGAACGCCTTCAGGGAATTTACAACGCCTTCAAGGTGGACGAAGATACCCCCTTGCAGTCGAAAATGCTTTCCCGCTCCATCGAAAACGCGCAGAGAACGATCGAAGGCAAGAACTTCGGTATCCGTAAACATATCATTCAGTACGACGACGTGATGAATACCCAGCGTAAAGTCATGTACGAAGAGAGAATGAAAGTCCTTCGCGGCGAAAACGTTCATCAGGACGTGCTGAACCTGATCCCGGACTATGTGACGGACATCATCAACTCCAATGTAAACAAAGGTCAGGAACCCTCGAGCTGGGATAAAGACAAACTGAACCGCGCGCTCGAAGAGAAAGCGCTGCCTGCGGAAACCGCTTATATCACCGACGAGATCCTGTCGAAATGGGATTACGACTATATCGTAAAAGAAACGGTCGCGAAAGTGATTTCCTGTTATGAGGAAAAAATCGCCGCATACCGGGAAGACGGCATCGATTTCAACGAATTCGAACGTTTTGTTTTCCTGAAAGTCGTCGACACGAAGTGGATCGACCACATCGACGCGATGGATCGCTTAAAGAGAGGTATTTCGCTCCGCGGCTATGCGAACGAAGACCCTGTCATCGCCTACAAGAAAGAAGGGCTCGAAATGTTCGAAGAAATGACGGAAAGCATCCAGAACGACGTTACGAACATTCTTCTGAAATCGGAAATCAGAAAAGTTCCGCAGAAAGAAGAACAGAAAGATCTTGTGGAAACAGGCGGAAGCCGCGACGCGTCGTCTTCGGGACCGATCGTATCCACGCAGACGATCGGAAGAAACGATCCCTGCCCGTGCGGCAGCGGCAAAAAATTCAAAAACTGCTGCGGAAAATAAAACGGCAAGCCGGTGCAACACATCCGGATGAAAGAAAAACGGACAGAAACGCTTTGTTTCCGTCCGTTTTCAATTGCGCGTTTATCGCCTTATAGACCGGGTTTAGCATTTTATCACTCTGAATCAGACCAAAACACCTGTCGGCTTTTGTCATCCCGAGCCAAGCTAAAAATCTCCCGTTAGCTTTTGTCATCCCGAACCAAGCTAAAACGTCTGCCGGCTTTTGTCATCCTGAGCCGACCAGGAAAGCCTACCCGCAAAGGATCGCAAAAGCCGACTCTGACTTACGAGGGCGCTACCCATCCTCTTTGATTACCGATAAAATATATGTCTTCAGATTCTTCACGAGCAGGGCAAGAGGCAGGATCAGAATGACGAAGACATATATTATAAATTTATTATTCCGAACCGGGACGAGAATCTCCCGTTGGCTTTTGTCATCCTGACCCGACAGGAAGAATCTACCCGCGAAGGATCTCAAAAGCCGACTTACGAGGGAGCTGTCCTTCCTCTTTGATCACCGGAAAATATATACCTTCGGATTAAAAACGTTCCTATAGGTCGATAAAGCGGCATTTTTACCAATCATAAACATCAGCCGTACCGGATCGCGCCATTGCCTTTCCGGCAGGGATAATAACCCCTGTCAGGTTGCCGCGATTCCCGTACCCTCCGGCAAATTCCCGCCTGATCGCGGCATTACCGGAAAGGTGCCGTCAGACTATGGTTTGTTTTATTTCCGGACGGTACATTACGCGACCGGACAAAACGGATTCCACATAGGCGGACAGAGCGCCGGAGAGGAACTCCGCAACGGCATACACCCTGGAAAAACGCACGAGTCGCAGAAAAGAACTTCCGTTCGCCCTCTTTTCTTCCATCACGGCAATCAGGCTCGCGCACCCTACCGGCATCAGGTTTTTACTGACGCCCAATCCGGGAAACAGCGGACGATCGGTCAGGCGGATCTTTCCGATTTCCGAGCGTTCGCCGAGCGCGGCGTCTATGGCAAGAACTTTCGCATACGGGTGCACATGATTCAGAAAAACGGAAAGAGCGTCGGAATCCTTAGCCGTGATCGGATGATCGAGCGTGCCGTACACATAAGAAGCCCCGCGAAGCTTCTTTTTCAGCAGGCTGCCCGTCAGCGGACCAATACTGTCCCCCGCAACGGCATCCGTGCCGATGCAGGCAAACACGGGGATCTCCCCGCCTAAAACGGAGTACAATGCCCGCACGATCCCTTCTTTATTCTGTTTTTCACCCGGAAAATCGGGTACGAAAATGAAATTTTTCAATTTTTTGATTCCTTTGTCATCATTTTGTGAAAAAACAGTTGCAAAAGACCTTTGCTTGTGATAAAATAATACTAAGAATAATCGGAGGTTCATATGAGTTTCGCAATTATCGATATCGTTGTCGCCGTGTTATTACTTGTGTTCGGAATTTACGGGGTGGTTAAAGGTTTCGCCCGGCAGATTCTCTGGATCTTGTCTTTCTTTTTCGCGATCATCGCAGGTTTCTTCCTTCTGAAACCGATTTACGATCTTCTTTACGAAAAAGCGGGCTTCTTCTCTTCCTGGGTCGACTCGTTGGGGAAAGCGTTGGGAAACGTTAATCTTTCGTTTTTGGAATCCACCGCGGCAGCGGCGAACAAAACGCAGGGTGCGCTTTTGTCAGAATACATATTCAAGATCGTTTTGTTTATCCTGATCGCGATCATTGCGGGTATTCTGTTCAAAATCGTGAAACGCATTCTCGAATGTATCGTTTCTCTTCCCGTGATCAACGTGATCGACAGGATTCTCGGTGTGGCACTCGGATTTTTCTGGGTCCTTCTCATCGTAACGATCGTTATGCTGATCATCACCGCACTGAGAGACAAAGCTCCTTTCCTGGACACGTTCCTTAAAACGCAGGTAGAAAAAGACGGCTGTCTTGTCAACAAGTATATTGTTGCCAACCTGGATAAGATCAAAACCTATTTCAAGGAAATTTTCGATTTCCTGAAAGGTATCGTTCCGGCGGCATAACAAAAAGGCAAACAACAAACGCGGAAATTTCCTTCGGGAGTTTCCGCGTTTTTCTTTTCCGTTTTTCCCTTTTTCCCGTTTCGGCAGACAACCTCTCCGGGCGAAGCCTTTTTACGCATAAAACGCGTTTGTTGCGCACATCCTTTAAGCGGAGGTATCATCGTGAAAATCACAACGCTTATCGCATTTATCCTTACGATCGTCGGTGCGCTGAACTGGCTTCTAATCGGCATTTTCGCATTCGATCTCGTGGCTTTTCTGTTCGGAACGATGTCCGTTTTAACGAGGATCGTTTATTCCCTCGTCGGCGTTTCCGCACTCTGGATGATCTTTATCGCTTTTGTTTACAAACCGTTTCAGAAAATAGCGGCATAACAAACATAAGCCCGCAGGGTCGATCCCTGCGGGCTTTTTCGGAAAAAATTCTTTTGCCGCAACGTTTCGCTTGCTTTCCCGAAGAAAATGTTGTAGAATAAATGCTACGGAAGGTTTTCGGTAAACACTTCCGAATAAAAAAACCGAGGTAACTGAATATGGTTTCCCGCTCTACAAAAATCGCGCGGGCAGGCATTATCGCCTGTCTGTACGTATCGCTCACCTTGGCGTTTCAGCCGATCGGCTACGGTCCGATTCAGGCAAGAATTTCGGAATGCCTTTGCATCCTTCCCTTGTTTTACGCCGAAGCGATTCCCGCCCTTTTCATAGGGTGTATCATCGCCAACATTTTCGGAGGGGGAATTTACGATATCCTTCTCGGATCTCTTGCCACACTTCTCGCGGCAACGGCAACTTATCTGATCGGAAAAGCGATGAAAAAAGACGGAAAGATCTTAAAGCCTTTGTTCGGCAGTCTTCCCCCCGTGCTGTTCAACGCGGCGATCATTCCCGTGGTGCTGATCCTGTGCGGGATCGCCGAATATACCTATTGGGTGCAATTTGCCCTGATTGCCGGCGGCGAAGCCCTTGTCATCATTCCCTTCGGAATGTTGCTTTACCACCTGATCCGCATGTTCCGCAAAAAAAACACCGCCGGTTTTTTATGATCCGTTACCCCGGCGCCTGCCTGCGGCAGACAATGCAAAAATGAAAAACAGAAAAACGCGGCGGCTTTCTTACCGAAAAAGCCCCGCGTTTATTTTTTTGTGAAAGAAGCATTTTAAATTACATAGTCCTAAAACAAACAAGTCCCGTCCAATACTCCATTGTTGGTGAAAGAAGCATTTTAAATTACATAGTCCTAAAACATAGCCACCGAGAAAACCTCGTGAACTCAAGTGAAAGAAGCATTTTAAATTACATAGTCCTAAAACAACGGCTCGCAGATTTGCACGATAACGGGGGTGAAAGAAGCATTTTAAATTACATAGTCCTAAAACCCCTGCGGAAAATGCACGGAGTGTCGCATTGTGAAAGAAGCATTTTAAATTACATAGTCCTAAAACCCGCCATAGCCGAAACAAATCGATCACGCTGTGAAAGAAGCATTTTAAATTACATAGTCCTAAAACATGATCAGTCAGCCAAAAAATAAGGTTTTTGTGAAAGAAGCATTTTAAATTACATAGTCCTAAAACCAGCTCGAGATAAAGAAACAGGCGAAGAAAGTGAAAGAAGCATTTTAAATTACATAGTCCTAAAACTTATATAAGACATGTCACAATCCTCTTTGAGTGAAAGAAGCATTTTAAATTACATAGTCCTAAAACCCAACTTGGAGAGCCTGTTCCACTTCGTCAGTGAAAGAAGCATTTTAAATTACATAGTCCTAAAACGTCCGCGTTGGGAGACCTCGGGAGAAGCAGGTGAAAGAAGCATTTTAAATTACATAGTCCTAAAACTAAGGAAGCATCAGGAGCATTCGCGCCGAAGTGAAAGAAGCATTTTAAATTACATAGTCCTAAAACAAGACCAGTAGTATGCAGGTAATGTCGTAAGTGAAAGAAGCATTTTAAATTACATAGTCCTAAAACTGATTTGTAATAATCTATCAAGCGCAGACTGTGAAAGAAGCATTTTAAATTACATAGTCCTAAAACCTCAAATCAGAGATTCCGGGCGCAGAATGCAGCAATTCCGGCAATTCAAATGCTATTTCCGTTTTCCGCATGATACGCGGAAACCATTAATATCTTATCATAAATTTTCGGAAAAAACAAGGTTTTTCTCCCGATTTGCCCTGTTTTACAATACTTTTTCGAAAAAACTTTCGTCAACACACAACAGTTTTTCACCAAAAATCTTTTTTTCGGTAATTCCTTTGTCGAGAAAGAACAATTTTACATTGCGATATGCCGCCATTTTCATAATTTCCGTCAGCTCGTTTTCGGAGAAAAACGATTTCGCATTGATAAACGCCAGGAATTTCACAACGTTCAGTTTGCCCGCCACTTCGATCACGTTGAGGATCTTTCCGAAAATATCTTCGCGCGGTTGAGAAACGGCAACGGAAAACAGTTTTAAAACTTCTTCGAAGGAACGTTCCCCTTCGCTGTCAAAAGAAATTTCCTCATCGTCAAGGCGGGAAAGGACAAAAGAATACAGCCCGGAAAGAAGAGAAGAAAATTTCAGATGCTCTGCCGGATCTTCTTCGAGCCCGGCGGAAATTTTTTTCAGGACCTTTCCGTTCAGCGTCTTTCCGATCGTTTCAGAATCGTAATAATCGATAAACAGAAAATAGTCTTTCTCTAACAAAAGGCGTTTCTCTTTTTCGTAAAACGCGACCTCCTTACATTCTTCCGAAATTCCTTTCAGATCTCCCGCGAGATCCCGGAAGAAACGAAAATGATTCGTTTCGACGGCAAGAATGCCGTTTTCGCCGAAATCGAATTCCGGGAAAAATTCCAGGTTATAAAAATACGCTTTCATACAAACAATATCCTCTCCGTATCCGAAATCTGCTTTCCCTCGACCGAACCGAGCAGGATCTCCATGGAATTGAATTGCTTTTCCGTAACGGTCAACAGCAAAACGTTTCCTTCTTTCGGTTTTACCTTTTTCACGGCTTCTTTCTGCAGTTCCAGCGAACTTGTGTTCAAAGACAACTTACAGTAAACGGATTCCTGCAACATGATAAAGCCCTGTCTGATCAGATCTTTCACAAATCTCGTCGCCGCCGCCCTTTGTTTCGAAGTTTCCCGCGGAAGGTCGAAAAACAATAACATTCTCATAAACCTAAAACTCATATTGCACCACGCCGGCAACGTTGCCGTCCCGTACGGCTTGCGACATACGCCTTACGAAAATGCCTATCGCATCCGAAAGATAATATTCCTTTTCCAGCTTCACCTTTTTCTGCAACAGCGAAACGAGTTCCCGTTTATATTCGCTTGTCAGAAAGGCTCCCGGCGGAGAAAAATAAACATATTCGTCCACAATCACGCGAAAAGGTTCGATCAGATCGCACGAATAGTTAAAGGGGTTCATATCGTTACGATGGCGGATCCCGAGTTGCGTCAGATATCCCGCAGAAACGACCTCTCTGTTAAAACAACTCAGAAGCACCGTATACCCGTAATTCAAAGCGGCATTTACCGAGCACATGCGATCTCTCGTGAAATCGGGACCGAACAGAGAGTTGAAATATACCTTTGCCGCAAATCCCTCGCGGTTGGTGGCATCGTTTTCCTGCAGGTCAGAAGCATAAGCGATCAGCATTTCGCTCTCCTTATGCTTTGCCGCTTTTTTCAGCATCGCCGCCTGATTCAGAATTTTTCTGCGGATCACGGCGCCGAAGGCAGCCGCCTTGTTTTCACTCGTCCAAGCCATTTGCTCGGCGATCTTCCCGGAAGAATTGTAACTGCCGGCAAGAGAAATCAGTTGAGATGAAGGGTCGTGCTTTTCATCGCAAAACACAACGATAGGCTTAGCATTCGTCATCACTAATTACCTTAAAGGCTTCTTTTCCGCCCTTTTCCCCGATTTCTCTATTGATGTACGAAAAGTACTATCGATTTCGAAATCGGGAAAAATCATCGGAAAATAAGCTCTTTAAGGCGCAAAGCGTTTTTACGGATGAAAAATCGCGTTTTGACAAGGCAAACGCTCAAAATTATACTCTTCCGTATATTGCCGAGCGTTTAACACAGTCATAAACCGATTTTTCGCCGTAAAAATAGTTAGTGATGGCGAATGCTAAGCCTTAATTTTTTAAAAGTTCGCAGATCAGAACCGCACTGGTAACGCATTGCGTGGTTGCAACAAGCAACGTATCGATTTCCGGAATATAAACGGAAATATCCTTTTCTCCGCGGATCAGCATGTGTTCGTTTTTATACGAGAGCCTGCACGGGCTTTCTATCACGACCGTTCTCCACCCCATATTCTTTCACCCCTTATTGCCGCCTTTTCTTTCGCAACGATAAACGCCCGTGATCGACGTATCGATCAGGTCTATATCTTCTTTATTAATTGTTCTACTGCTCAACCTGCCCCAACCTGTTTTTCCTCCATAGTCTTTCATATTTAGTTGCGAAGCACAAGCTTTTGTCAGATTTAATAAACGAGAAAGATACCCTTGTTTGCTTGCGACCTTCGGATCGGAAGAATAAACGGGCATGTCCGAAAATTCCCGGGAAGAAGCATAAGCGCGGATTCCTTCGGCATATTTTTTATAGTTGCCGTACCGCCGTTCGAGTTTTCCGGCGTAATCTTCGATAAACTCATCGATCAGCGGGGCAAAATATTCAACGTCCTCTTTCAGGCAATACGTTCTGCTTTCCTTCTGCGAACGATCGGTACGGACGCTAACCCGTTTTTGCGGATGCTCCAGACAATAGAGCAAAAGCGAATACTTGTTGTCCGTCACGAGCTGCTCGGCATTGATCACTTCCGAAGGGGAAGTAACGTAGCAAAGCTGCCCGTTCAGGCGGATCAACTGGTATTTCAGAATTTTCTTTTTCTCGTAAGAGATCAATTTCTTTTTTTCCGCCGCCGCGAATCCGGCAAGATAGGACCCGATCGCGCCGTCGTCTTTGCGGGCGAGGTAATCGATGCGCACGGGGATGCCGGTCAGCACCGTAGTTCTTTTCTTCCCCTTTTCAAAGGTTGCAAACACGAAATAAGCGTCGTTCTCCCCTTCGTAATTTCCGTAAAGTTCCGGCGGCAAAGGGCGTTTCCGACCGTTGCGATCGGTCACGTAACGCAAGGGAATATTCCCCTTATTATCTTTCGGGCTTCGGATCGTCGCATTGTAAAAAGCGGATTCCGGAGCTTCTTCTTTCTTGCGCGTTACAAGACAATCGTTATTGGAAAACGCGGATAAAATATTGTTGTAACAAACGTTCCATTCCACGCCGTCGTCACGGTCGGGCGTCACGTATTTCATTGCGTCCACAACGATGCCGTTCCGCTGTTGACAAAGCTCTCTCGTTTCTGCGCCGCTTCTGCACGACTTTATTTCGTCTTTCAGCAATCTCGCCTCGGAATCCGCACCCCAGATCGGGTAAATTTTCCGCGTGAAATAGCCGATCACGGCGGCAAGATAAGCGTCTTTTGCATGGTGAAAATCATTCAGGTTTCTGCTCTTCAGAAACTCCGTATATCCCTCTTCCGCCCGAGCCATACGGAAAACGGAAGAAATGCCCGCTTTTACGAATTCCACGTCGGTATCCGCGTAACAGCTTTTCAGCAATTCCCGCGCACCTTTTATCGACTGGTTCGTTTCCGTCAGCTGTCGTGCGATAAAGCCGTTCAGATCGCCATCCGAATATTCAGCCTTTGTCAGGTTATCGAACTTTTTTCTGCCGATCATGCCGTTATCTTTCAGAAAAGTCCAGAAAGGCGTCATTTTATCGCGTATGCTCTTCTGTAAAGCGAGCGTTCCGGCCTTCTCCTGATTGTATTGTTTCAGCACGAGTGCTTTGTTCTGAATGCTGTCGTCTTTGATATAGCAACGGGGAACGATATGGTCCACCTCGTAAGAAGACAGGTCCTCGAAATTCAGTCTTTCGCCGGAATACATGCACTTGCCCATCTGCAAGAAGTACAGATAAACCTTCTCGTCGTTCAGTTTCGTTTCGTCGCTCTTTTTCAGATTTGCCCTGGCATTTTTCAGATCTTCGTTATACCGATCGACATCGCCCCGGATCCGATCGTAAAGTCCGCTTATGATATCCGAACGCTTTCTCGTCTGATTTTTCGCCTCGTCCGTCCGCGTGGATTCCAGAAAGATACAACGGGGTTCTTCCCCCATGATCTTCACGATTTCTTTCACCGCTTTCACCGTTTGCCATACCGTTCTTTTCACGGCGGGCGAAAGGTACAGATCGTTTACGTCTGCATACGTGATGCCGTTTTTCGTCTGTTCCGTCTTACCGGAAAACGCGTCTTTAAACCCGAGATTTTCATCCGTTTCGATCTGCCGGAAATTACGGTCGGTCGTATACATGGTTTCCAGCACGTTCAATCCGTTCGCGCCGCCCGTACGGCACAGACATTTCGCGGAATATCGTCCCCAACCCGCAAGACGGACGGAAAGAAGCTTTTCGATCGTCTTCTCGTCGGAACCGGAAGGAAGTATCTTTTTCAGCGCGCGCTTTCTGATCGCCTTATCGGTAAACACGGTAAGAATTTCGATAATTTTTTCATACAGCTCGAACAGCTCGTAATTTGTTACGATCTTTTCGCCGTCCGTTTCGAAACAATCTGCTTGCAGAACATTCCGCACGGCGCGATAGCCGTTCATTTTGCTTACGAATTTCTTTCCGGTCTTATCGGCAAGCCCGTCCATCCCTACGCTTGAAACTTTGAATTTCGCATAAAGCCAATTCGTTACGTCCTTTGCGGTAACGGTCGCTTTCTCCCACAAGAACAAGCGGAACACAGCCTGTTTCTCTTCGGCTGTGAGAGGGCGTTTGTTTCCGTCCGACAGAAGAAGCCTTGCGTTGGCAAGTTCGTTCAGCACGTTGAAAATCTGATAGGAAACGGAAGAAGACGGCAGAACTTCTTCCTCTTTAAAAATCGCACAGCGGTTCGTCATCCGCCTGACAAATTTTTCGGAAGCGGCGTCGTAATCGACAATCTCTTCGAAATTCCACGGGTAGGCGCGTTCCTTTTTCACGTCTCCCTCTTCGACCCACGAAAATCTGCTTTCCGGCGATATGATCCCGACGGAATAAGGACGACGGAAAGTGAGCAGACTGACGATCTTTTCATAGTTCTCCTTCAGCTCGGGATAATAAACGCTCTGCAGATCGAGGATCTTTTTAAGCTCGTTCAGATTCAGCTGATAAGGGATCGCGGCGTTACGGGTGGAATTCAGCCTGATCAGAAAATCGTCTTCTTCCATCCGGTCGAGACAATAGGCTTTCTCGGGCGAATCGGGAAACTTCGCAAGAACTTTCTTCACTTCGCCATAAAAATCATCGCGCGAAACCCCTTTGCACATCGGTTTCGCCCCTCCCCTGACGTGCGTTCGGAAATAATTGACAAAATTTTTACCGGAAGCTTCTTTGAAAAAACGATCGTATTCCGCCTTGTCCGCGCGAAGCACGCTTTTCAGTTGCGCAAGATCCTTTTTATTTTTTTCGAAGCGGTCGATCATGCCTTCGTAAATATATTTCTTTCCCTCGCCGAGAATCTGCGAAAGAACGAGATCGAGATACATACGACGGAGTTTTTCGATCAGGTCGAAAACCTCGTCCCCGAAAATCTCCGGAAAACGAACCGCTTTTTCGTCATAATCTCCGTCTTCGAAAGTTACTTTTGTCTCCTTTACGACGTCTTCCGGAACTTCTTCTTGATTTTGCAAGGGGAAAAGATCTGTCAGCCCGACTTTCATGCCGAGCAGCAACGAGACAAGCGCGTCACTCTGTTTTTTAAACGATCCCGTCGAAAATAAGGAAATCAACTTATCCTTTTTTTCTCTTCGTTTTGCTTTCGTTTTTAAAACGGCGGCAAATTCGCCATAGTCGATATCGTTTCCGAAAGAAGAGACTACGCCGTCATCGTCACAATAAATCGCCCGGTAAGCAGCGAAAAAGTCTTCGATCGCACCGGCTGTATCATTTCCTTCCGTGCGCATGTTTTCTTCATCATGCAAAAAATTTCCGCGGTATTTTACGATATGATGCAGGGCGAGATATACCAGACGGATATCCGCACGGGAAGGATCTTCGCAAAGCCGTTTGCGAAGATGATAGATCGTTTTATACTCGCGATAATAATCGCGATCGGTATAGTCGCCGTCGAACAGATTAAAAAGATTGTCTCTTCCGAATTCGGCGTCTTTCCGCACGTTCAGCAAAAACGAATCGTCCAGACGCCTGAAAAAAGACGGATCGACGGAAAGAACGCTCTTTTCCGTCAGCATACGCAGAAGCCGCAACCGTTCTTTTCTTCTTTCGTAACGCCTGCGAGCGCTTCTCTGTACGCGCGTTGCCGCCGCGGACCTCCCTTCGTCGAAAAGAATACTTCCCCACATTCGTTTTCCGGACTTGCGGATCACCCTGCAATTTTTGTCGATCACGGCATATCCGAGCGAATTCGTTCCCTGATCGAAGCCGATAATGTAATTTCCCGTTTTTCCTTCGTTTTCCACTTGACAAATCTCCCTTCATCGTTTATAATAAGCATAGCATTTAAATTACATAGCGGTTAAAATAAATGTAAAACAAAATGCCTTTTTTAAAAGGTGTTGCGTCGGCAACGGATCGAAAGAGCTTACGGCTCTTTTTTTCTTGCCCGCGTTTTACACCATGCTTTCCGCTTCCGTTTTCCGTCCGACGGCTTGCGGCAGAGGTTCGCTTCCCCCTTTTCTATTTTACCATGAAACGAAAGAAATTTCAATAAAAATCCGATATTTTTGTCATATATGTAAGACAGTTCGTATCGGAAAATAAAAAGGATCGGTTTAAAAAACCGATCCTTTTTCGTTATCTTTCGGAAAGGGTCATGCCGCTTTCTTTTTCCTGTCCGTGTTGAGGGTGCGCATGGAGTTTAAGATCGCAATGACGGAAACGCCTACGTCCGCAAACACCGCGAACCACATATCCGGGATCCCGAACCATTTCGACATCAGACCGAACGCGCCGAGAACAAGGATCGCAAGCTTTACCGCCAGAGCAAAAATAATGTTTTCCTTCACGATTTTCATCGTTTTAAAGGAAATTTTTCTTGCGTCGAGAAGGGCGGACGGATTGTCGTGCATTAAAACGACGTCCGCGGCTTCGATGGCGCAATCGCTTCCGATCCCGCCCATGGACACGCCGATATCCGCACGCATGATCACGGGCGAATCGTTGATGCCGTCTCCCACGAATCCGACGACGTCTTTCTCCTTTTTTCCCGTCATGATCCGCTCGATCTCGTCTGCCTTGTCGGCGGGAAGAAGCCCGCTTTTATACTCGTCGATCCCGAGTTCCTTTGCCACTTTCGCCGCAACTTTTTCGTTGTCTCCCGTGAGCATCGCGACGCGGAAACCCTCTTTTTTCAACTCGGAGATCAGTCGTTTGCTGTCGTCTCTTATCTTGTCTTCCACTTCGATCAGCCCGACAAATTGCCCGTTAACCGCTATATAGACCGTCGTTCCTTCACCGACCGTATCGACGGAAATACCGAATTTATCCATAAGCGAGAGATTGCCTGCTAAAATCACCTCGCCGTCCTTTTCGGCTTTCACCCCGTGCCCGGCGATCTCTTCGACGGAATACCCTTCCGGGATATCCCCCCGGTACGCCGCCATGACGGAGCGCGCAACCGGGTGATTGGAACGGCTTTCGCATACCGCCGCGTAACGCAGAACTTTTTCGCGATCGCTTTCGGGAAAGACCTTCGTCACGGAGAATTTTCCTTCCGTCAGCGTTCCCGTTTTATCGAAAACGAAGGTGTTCACCTTTGTGAACTGCTCGATCATATCGGCGCCCTTCAGCAAGATCCCTTTCTTGCCCGCGCCGCCGATCCCGCCGAAAAATCCGAGAGGAACGGAGATCACGAGGGCGCACGGACAGCTGACGACCAGGAAGGTGAGAGCCCTTCCCACCCATTTCATCCACTCATGCGTAAAGAGAGACGGAACGATCGCAAGCGCGAGTGCGGAGAACACGACGGCAGGCGTATAGTATTTTGCAAATACAGAAATAAACTGTTCCGTTTTCGCCTTTTTCGAAGACGCGTTTTCCACAAGATCGAGAATTTTGGACACGGTGCTGTCGTAAAACGCCTTTTCCGCCCGAACCTTGATCACGCCGTCCGAAACGATGCTGCCGCTCAGAACCGACGATCCCGTTTCCGCAAACACAGGCACCGATTCTCCCGTTAAGGCAGACGTGTCGAGATAGCAGCTGCCCTCGGTCAGGGTACCGTCGAGAGGGATCCTTTCTCCGGCGCGGACTTCGATCACGTCTCCCACGCAGATCTCCTCCGGGGCAACCTCTTCCGTACCCGTTTCCTTCACTTTCCTCGCGACGTCCGGACGAAGGGTCATCAGCGAAGAGATGGAATTACGCGACTTTCCGACCGCATAGCTCTGAAAAGTTTCGCCCACCTGATAGAAGATCATAACGGCAGCCGCTTCCGCGTATTCACGCAACAGAAACGCGCCGACGGACGCAACGGTCATCAGAAAATTTTCGTCGAAAATCTGTCCGTGACAAATATTGACAACGCATTTTTTCAGAACGTCGTATCCGGAAACGAGATAAACGACGGCAAACAGAACGGGCATCAGCCATACGGGAAGTCCGCTCAGCGCTTTTTCCGATATAATACAAGCGATCAGACATACAAGGCATACGACCGATCGTATGCCGCGCTTTGTGTTCGCACTCAATTTCTTTTTTTTCATAAATGGTTTCCACTCCTCGCTTCCTTCAGACAAAACCCGTTAAAATGATCGTTTAATCGACTTATCGCCTGACATTTTACCTTTTTGAATCTTTCCTTTCGCCGGAAAAAGGTTTTCGGATGATACGGAAAAGATCCGCGAAAGGCGAAGCTGCGATCGGTTTATAAGCCGATGATTTTCCAGTCCGGCTCGATTTTTGTAGCTGTTGCTTTGATCTCCGCGATCGCCTGTTCCGCGAGATCGTCCGCGAGTTCGAGGTTCATCTTCGTCGTCATGAAGTTGATGCTTACCTCTTTCACGCCGTCGATCTTCGCGATCGCTCTTTCCAGTTTTGCCGCGCAGTTCGCGCAATCGAGATTTTCGATTCTTGCCACTTTTTTCATTTTCGGTTACCTTCCTTTTGTTTTATGACGTTCTCTTTATTCGGAAACGTGTTCGATCGCCATTTCGAAAATTCCTTTCACGTGATCGTCCGCCAGAGAATAGATCACTTCTTTCCCGCTCTTTCTTGCCTTTACCAGTTTGCTTTGCCGAAGCACTCTGAGCTGATGGGAAATGGCGGATTTCGTCATCTGAAGCAAACTGCAAAGATCGCAAACGCACATGTCGCTTTCGAAAAGAGCCATCAGAATATTCGTTCTCGTACTGTCGCCGAACACCTTGAAAAGCTCCGCAACGTCGTACAGAACGTCTTCCGAAGGCATTTTCGATCTCGCTTCTTCCACAACGCCTTTGTGTACGAGCGTGCATTCGCACATTTCCTCTTCCCTTTCTTCCATGGTTTCACGCCTCCTTCCGACAAACAGTTGAATGTTTGTTCAACTGTTTTAATTATATTACACCCTTCTCCGATTGTCAAGCGTTTCAAAGAAAAAATTTTTAAATATTTTCGGAAACGCAGAATGAGTCGGAACCACAAGCCGGAACCGGATCTTCGCGCAAGTCTGACCACACAAAAAAGCGCGACCCGAAGTCACGCTTTCTCTGTTTTTAACCCGTTTTCCGCCGATCACGACGTTCGCCGGCGACATGCTGCCGGGTCTCCTTTTATTTCAGAGGATCTCCCACACGAACGCGGCGGAATCGTTCACGTCGATATCGTCCGGCTCGATGGCAACGTCCGACAGACAGGCTTCGGCTTTCATCATGCATCTGCTTTCGATTTTGTAATCGGTATCGGAATCCATGTCGGGGTTTCCCCGGTTATAATCGATCGATACGAGTTCGCCGAGTTTCACCCCCGAAGCGGAACAAAGGATCTCCGCCCTCTCTCTCGCGTTTTTCGCGGCGGAGCGCAAAAGCTCTTCGCCGACGGCAGACGGATCTTTTACCGTAAACGCAACGGAAAGCTCCGGTTTCGCAACGCAACGGGAAATTGCAGAAAGCACCCGCGCAAGCTTTTGGGTATCGAAATCGAATTCAACCTTTAAATTATGGTTACAGACGTACCCTTTAAAAACGCTTTTATAGCCGCCTTCCTTATCCCTGACGTTTTCATAATCCGTACGAACGTTGAAACTCGTCGTTTTCATTGCTCCTTTTTCAAACCCGACCTCTTCGAGAGCCAGGTTCAGGCGATCGATCTTCTCCGCGGCGAGTTCCGTCGTCCTTTCGTATTCCTTCTCCTCGGTTTCAAGCCGCATCGAAATAACGATCAGATCGGGTTTCACGGAAAGCCGCCCCGTTCCTTTTACCGTAATCGTTTTCATTTCATCGCACCTCCGTCCTATTATCTCTCATGCCGATTTCCGCGCAAAGCGGATAGAGCCCTGTAAAACAACCGGCTTATTTTCTAAAAATATCCCGCCGCCTTACGTCTCACGCAAACTATCTTCGGGGAAATACCGCACCGGAATACCGAGAGACTGCGCTTTTCTCACCGTATACCACGTTCCTCCGCGTTTCGTGCGGAGATACGCGAGAAGAAGAGAGCTGTTCGCAAGCAGAAAATCATTCCGTTTCAGCATACATCCTTCCCGGTACTCGTCCTCGAGCACCGCCTTATAGTCGGCAAGCCCGATAAGGGAACGATAGGTCTCCCTGTCTTTTTCACGAAAGAAAGCATCCTGTCCGACGCAGGGAATGACCGCCGCGATCTTCACGGCGGGATCTTCCTTTTTTACCTTTAACAGCGCGCGGAAACACGCCGTATCGAATCCGATCGCCATTCCGACAAGAAAACAACGGAATCCCTGTTCCGAAATTTCCTTCAGCGTCCGGTACAGTTCGTTTTCGTCGAAATCGGCGGACAGGATCCGGTGTCCCGTAACGGCGCACGTTTCGTTTTTCAAAAAAGGCGGCAACCCGTTTTCCGTCATAACCACTCCCCCTTCCGAACCTTTTTCCGCAAGCCGCCGTTCACTCGGACAGTTTACGGATGGCTTTCTTGTACATGATCCATTGCAATTTCAGATTTTCCACCGAAACGTATTCGTTCGGCTGATGCACCGTGGATTCTTCGCCCGGCATCTCGGGACCGAAAGCCGTTCCCTCTTTCAGGGCGCGGGCATACGTTCCTCCGCCGATCGCCATCGGCTGCATGTTCGTTCCCATGGTGTCGTTATAAATTTTTAAAAGGGTCTGCACGAGGAAGGAATTTTTATCGTTGAACAACGGCAGCTGATGAGACAGGATCTCATAAGGCGCGATGCGATCGATCTTTTCCTTCACCTTTTCAAACGGCACGGTGGAAGGATAGCGGATATCCACGGAAATTCCAATCTTCCCGTTCGCAAGGTCGATCACGTCCGGGCTCATCGTAAGCTTTCCCGTTTCGTCTTCCAGCTCCTTCAGCCCGTAACAGTCGTAAAACAAGGTTTCGGCAATCCTCTTGTCCGCAAGCCCGTTTTCCGCAAGCAGCTCTATCATCGGCAAAATCGCGTTCTTTCCCTTTTCGGGCATGGAACCGTGTGCGGAAACACCGTAAGAAACAAGCTCGTTTCCTTCTTTCTTCACGTGTTCGGTCGATACGAAATTGTCGTTTAAAGGGCTTATCGAGGTACATCTGTCGCAAACAACGTTCACGCGCTCTCCCCCTTTCAGCTCTTTGAGCCTCGGATCGGCGTCAAAGAAGAATTTCACGTGGAGAATGCCTTTTTCGGCATACAGCACAGGGAAATCGGCGTCGGGCGAAAAACCAAAATCCGGCATTTTCGCCACCTTCTTATAATGTTCGATACAACCCCAGCCCGATTCTTCGTCGCAGCCGAAAATCAACTTGATCTTCTTTCCCGGAAGATACCCTTCGTCTTTCAAAGCCTTCATACAGTACAGGCACACGATCGCGGGTCCCTTGTCGTCCGTCGCGCCGCGACCGTAGATTTTTCCGTCCGCCTCCGTTGCGGAGAAAGGGGGATATTTCCAGTCGGACAGTTTCCCGACCGGCACCACGTCGAGATGGCAGAGGATCGCCATTTCGTCCTCGCCGTCGCCGTAAACGGCTTCGCCGATATAATTATCGTAGTTCACGGTGTGAAAGCCGAGTTCCTCCGCCAGGGAAAGGGTGAACAAAAGAGCTTCTTTCACCGATTCGCCGAAGGGAGCGTTCCCGACCGGTTCGCTCTTGACCGAGGGGATCCCGATCAGTTTTTTCAGATTCTCCTTCATTGCGGAGAACAATGCAAGGTCCTTTTTTTCGATTTCCATAAAACTTCTCCTGAAAATTTTAAAATACCCGTTTATTTTATTATACTCTTTTTTTATTTTATGGTAAAATATTTTAAGGACGTTTTTTTATTTTGAGGAGGAAATTTATGGGGGACGAGCAAAAATCGCCGAAATTGCACGAAGATCACAGACAGCGCATGAAAAATCGCCTGGCGAACAATGCCGACTCTCTTTCCCGACACGAACTGCTTGAAATCCTTCTCTTTTACGCGATCCCGCGAAAGAACGTAAATCCGCTCGCGCATATCCTCGTGGACAGGTTCGGCACGCTCGACAACGTGCTCCACGCAACCGAAGAAGAACTGCTCGGCGTGGAAGGCGTCGGTAAAAATACCGCCGATTTTCTCGTATGCGTCGGTAAGATCGCCGACCGCATCGAACAGGAAAGAACGAAAACGCCCGGCGTTTACAGTTATCATTCGGTGCGCGAATATCTGATCTCCTTTTACAAAAGCGCGCGGCAGGAGTTTTTCGTCGTTTTCTTTCTCGATTCGAAACGGAACATCATCGCACAGCGCAGGTTCACTTCGGATAACTCGCGACGCGTCCTTTTCGATATGAAGGATCTCACCTCGTCCATTTCCGCACTAAAACCGGCGGGCGTGGTCATCACGCACAATCACCCGTCCGGCAACCCGTCGCCCTCGGATTCGGATATCGCTACCACCCGCAGGATCTTCGCTCTGCTTCGATTCACGGGGGTAAGGCTTTTCGATCACATCATCGTAAGCGACGATTCCGCCTACAGTTTCTTTTACGAAGGCATGCTGGAAAAGATAGAAAAATCCGTTCAGAAGGCATTTTACGAAACGACGGATATTTAAACTTGCCGCCGCAACCAACGGTTACAATCGACACAAAACGAGCCTATAAGGCGATAAACAAGCATTATTACATACCTATAAGGAGCATTATATGGAAGAAACGGTCAGAACAAGATTTGCGCCGAGCCCGACGGGTTTCATGCATCTCGGCGGTCTCCGCACCGCGCTTTATGCGTATCTCTACGCAAAATCGCACAACGGAAAATTCATCCTGCGTATCGAAGACACCGATCAGCAGAGATATGTGGAAGGAGCCGTTCAGGTTATTTACGATTCTCTGAAAGGATCCGGGCTGTATTACGACGAAGGTCCGGACATCGGCGGCGATTACGGACCTTACGTGCAGAGCGAAAGAAAGGCGATCTATGCGGAATATGCGAAAAAGCTGATCGACCTCGGCGGCGCATATTACTGCTTCTGCTCGAAGGAAAGGCTCGAAAGCCTTACGGACGCCAACGGCAACCGCAAGTATGACAAACACTGCCTGCACCTTCCCAAAGAGGAAGTCGAAAGAAGGATCGCCGCAGGCGAGCCGTACGTCATCCGCCAGAATATCCCGACGGAGGGAACGAGCACGTACGAAGACCTGATCTACGGTACGATCAACATCGATTACAGCGAACTGGAAGACAACATTCTGATCAAGAGCGACGGTATGCCGACCTATAACTTCGCCAACGTGGTCGACGATCACCTGATGGGCATCACGCACGTGATCCGCGGGACGGAATATCTCTCCTCCACTCCGAAATACAACCTGATGTACGACGCTTTCGGCTGGAAACGCCCCGTTTATATTCACCTGCCGCCCATCATGAAGGACGCGACGCGCAAACTTTCCAAACGTTACGGCGACGCGAATTTCGACGATTTCGTCAACAAGGGATACCTGAAAGAAGCTATCATCAACTACGTTGCCCTGCTCGGATGGAGCCCGAAAGAAAACGTTGAAAAAATGAACATGCAGGATATGATCCGTCTGTTCTCCCTCGACGGAATTTCCAAATCGCAATCCATTTTCGACGAAGCGAAACTGCGCTGGCTGAACGGCGAATACCTCCGCGCCATGACCCCGGAAGAATTTTACGAAGCCGCTCTCCCGTTCCTGCAGAAATCGGCAGTCAACGGAAAATTCGATTTAAAGAGGATCGCCGCTCTTCTGCAGCAGCGCGTGGAGACCCTCGGCGAGATCCCCGAGAAGATCGATTGGCTTGCCGAGCTGAAAGATTACGACCTTTCTCTTTTCGACAATAAGAAAAACAAGACGAACGCGGAAGTCGCGAAAACCCTTCTGCCGCAGATCAAAGAGTATCTTCTTTCCGTCGACGATTACGGAAACGACGCTCTTTTTGCCGGACTTTCCGCTAAAGCCGCCGATTTCGGCGTGAAAAGCGGAGCGATTTTCTGGGTGCTTCGCATTGCCGTTACGGGACAGGGCGTTACGCCCGGCGGAGCGACGGAAATGGTTTCTCTGCTCGGAAAAGAAGAAACGATCCGCAGGATCGATCATTCCCTCGCGCTTTTAAATCGCGCCTGAACCGGACAGACAAAATAAAACACCCCTCGGAAAACTTTGAAAAAAGCTTTCCGAGGGGTGTTTTCGTTTTATTTTTGCCCGGCATGCCGGGGAAATGCGTCAGCCGAAAATACCTTCGATAAACGATTCTTTGTCGAACGGTTCGATATCCTCTTTCTTTTCGCCCGTTCCCACAAAGGCTACGGGCACCTGTAACTCGTTACAGAGAGACACGACGAATCCTCCTTTCGCGGTTCCGTCGAGCTTGGTGAGAATGATCCCATCGATGCCGACGGCTTCGTTGAACACTTCCACCTGCGAAAGAGCGTTCTGCCCCGTCGTCGCGTCGAGAGCGATCAATTTATAGAAATTGGCTTCCGGATATTCTCTCGCGACCACGCGGGACATCTTCTTCAATTCCTCCATCAGGTTTGCCTTTGTGTGAAGCCGCCCTGCGGTATCGATGATAAGAACGTCCGTTTTCTTCGCTTTGACGGAAGAAAGAGCGTCGAATACGACGGAGGAAGGATCGCTGCCTTCGTCGGAACGAACGATACGGACTTTCGCCCTGTCCGCCCACACTTCGAGCTGGTCGGCGGCAGCCGCGCGGAAGGTATCTCCCGCGGCGATCGTCACCGTTTTGCCGTTCTGCGCGAAATAATTGGCAAGTTTGCCGATCGACGTGGTTTTCCCCACGCCGTTCACGCCGATCACCATGATCACGGCGGGCGTTTCGATCTCGAGATCCTCCGCCATGTCAAGGCAATCGCGGATCGAGCCTTTCAGCTCTTCCACGACGTAATCTTTGTCTTTCGCCTTCTCTTCGATCATGCGGTCGCGCAGGTTCTCCACGATCTCCTCTGCCGTCGTAACGGAAATGTCCGACGTAATGAGAATATCTTCGAGATCCTCGTAAAAATCTTCGCCGATCTTATCGCGGGCGAAAAGCTGCCGCATTTTTTCGGAAAAACTGTCTTTCGTTTTCTTCAACGCGGAAAAAATCTTATTGAAAAAACCCATTTTTGCTCCTGTATTCCTCGGTTACGCGCCGATCGATTCCACGGCGTCGGCAATTTTGACGGAAACGATCTTGGAAACGCCCTTTTCCTGCATGGTCACGCCGAAAAGCGCGTCCGCGCGTTCCATCGTGACCTTCTTGTGGGTGATAACGATGAACTGCGTATCGTCGGAGAAATGTTTGAGATACTGCGCGAATCTCTCCACGTTCGCGTCGTCCAGCGCGGCTTCGATCTCGTCGAGAACGACGAACGGCATCGGACGAAGTTTTAAGATAGCGAACAGAATGGCGATCGCGGTGAGCGCCATCTCGCCGCCCGAAAGCAGAGAGATCTTCTGCAATTTCTTCCCCGGCGGCTCTGCGACGATCTCGATGCCCTGTTCGAGCGGATCCTCCGTAAAGCCTTTCTCCAGGATCAGATCGGCGGTACCGCCGCCGAATAATTCTTTGAAAATACGGGTGAAGTTTGCGCGAATGGCGGCAAAGCCCTTGGCAAAAGTGGTGCTCATCTCATCGGTCAGCTGCGCGATGACCGCTTTCAGATCCTGCTCCGCCTTTAAAAGATCGTCTCTCTGCCCCGCCATTTCCTGATAACGGTCGTTCAGAACGTTGAAATCGTCGATCGCGTTCGGGTTGATCGCTCCGAGAGACGCGATCTTTTTGCGGATGCGGTTGATCTCCTGATTGCTTACCGTGATATCGTAATTCCCGTCTTTCAAAGACGCCGCGTTTTCGTAGGTGATCTGATAGTCTTCCCACACCTTCTGGCGCATGTATTCGAGCTCGGTATCGACTTTGGAAAGAGCGACTTCCTCGCCGTATTTCTTTTCGTTGAGCTTCGTGATCTCCGCCTGAAGGTTGCCGCGGAGCATATTGTCCTGCTGAACCTGTTCGTTCAGCGTTTTCTTTCTCTGTTCGAAGGCGGCGATCTTCTCGCGCAGGCTGTTGAGGTATTCCTTTTCGCTGTCGGAAAGAGCGACTTTCTCGACGTCCGCAAGGAGATTTCCGAGCGCGTTGTTGTTGCGGGTGACCGACTGTTTGTTTTCTTCGATCTGCTTCAGCAATTCGTTCGATCTCTCCTCCATTCTCGCGACCTCTTCCTCGTCCGCTCTGATCTGCGAACGGAGATAGGAAAGGCTCGCCTGAAGCCCGGTGTTCTCGTCGATAAGATCGTCTCTTCTCTTCGTATATTCCGCAAAGACGGACTGATGTTTTTCGGCGTCGAACGAAGCGTCGCGGCGTTTGCGGTCGAGTTCTTCGTTGCCGAGTTCGATAGAAGAATATTCCTTGTTGATCTCGGTAAGACGAGTGTTGATAAGGGCGATGGAATCGCGATATCCTTCGATCTCTTTCGTCGTATCCGCGATCTTCCCTTCCGTCGCGGCGATCTTTTCGCGCATGGCGACCGTCTGCTGACGGACGTCCTGCAGGAAGGTGTTCAGACGCTCGAGTTCCTCTCTCTGCCCCGCGATCTGCTTTTCGAGCTGCGCTTTCTTGGAAGACAGACGGGAAAGTTCGTTCTTTCTCGCTTTGAGCTGTTCTTCGATCTCCGCCACCCTTCTGTCCATTGCGAGGAGATTGGAAGTATTCTGTTTTCTCGAACCGCCCGTCATCGAACCGCTGGAAGCGAGGAGATCTCCGTCGAGCGTTACGATCTTAAAAGCATTCTGATACTTTCTCGCAATGGAGACGGCGTTATCGATATTGTCTACGATCAGCGTGTTTCCGAGAAGGAAGCGAACCACTTTGTCGTAATACTTATCATAAGAAACGAGTTCGTTCGCAAGCCCGAGCGCGCCGCGTTCCCGCAGGGCGCTCTTCGTTTCCGAAGTTTCGTAACGCGGTTTCATCGACTCGACGGGTAAGAACGTCACCCTTCCGGATTCCGTTCTCTTCAGGAACTGGATCAGGTATTTCGCATCGTCCTGCGAAGCGGTCACGACGTTCTGCACCGCGCCGCCGAGGCAGGTTTCGATCGCCACGTCGTATTTGGCGTCCGTTTTGATGATATTCGCAACGACGCCCTTCACGCGGGACGCGACGTCGCGCGATTCCTTCGTCGCCTGCATGAGTTTTTTCACGGCGAACTGATAACCGTCGTAATTATCTTTTAAGTTGGCGTAAACCCTGCCGTTCGCTTCGAGCGCGGCGATCTCGCTGTTGATCGAGTAAATTTTCGTGGTGATATCCGCAATGAAGGACTGCGTGGAAGCGACGTCGCTCTCCATGTCCCGGATATCGTCCTTCGCCTTCTGCGCCGACTTTTCGAGTTTCTGCAATTCCACGCCGTTGACGGCGTTTTCCTTAACAAGCCCGTCGAGCTTATCGGTAAGAGACTGAACCCTTTCCACCGTTTCCTGCTGCTGCGCCGAAATGACGTTCTTTTCGGAAGAGAGCGCGCCGATATTCTGCTTGAGGTCGGCGAGAGATTCCACCGAATGAAGAACGGCTTGCTGCGCGGACTGCGCCATTCTGTTGCCTTCGGCGATCGCGGCGGCGACTTCGGCAAGTTCGGCGTTCAGTTCCGCGGCGCGTTTTTCTTTCTCCGCGATCTCCGCCAGAACGGCTTCCGTGTGAGCCTTTTTGCCTGCGATCTTATCGGAGATCTTATTGCCTTCCGCTTTGGCGTTTTCGATCTCCTTTTCGAGACGGCGGATCTCCGCGCGAAGGGTGTTGATCTTTTCGCCGTAAACGCGCGCCGTGCCCGACTGCCGTTCCGCGGCGACCGCTCTTTCACGCAGCTCCTCGTTCAGCTGTCGGATGTATTCGTCGGCGGAAGAAATTTCGCCGAGGTGATCGTTATAGCTGCGGATCGCCTCCTGAAGCGCGATGCTCTTCACTTCGGCTTCGTCGGCATAACTCTGCATTCTCGCACTGATCCCCGATTTGATCGCGGCGGCGTTGTCGTATTTATAAAGATACGCGTTGACTTCGTGATATTTCAGCTCTTCGGAAAGGGCGCGGTGCGCTCTCGCCTTTTCCGCCTGTTTTTCCAACGGTTCAAGCTGGCGTTCGAGCTCCGTCGTGATGTCCACGATACGGGTAACGTTGTCTCTCGTACGGTCGAGCTTACGCTCCGTTTCCAGTCTCTTCGCCTTCGTTTTCGCGATGCCTACCGCCTCTTCGAAAATACTTCTTCTGTCTTCCGGCTTACTGTTCAGGATCTCCGCGACCTTGCCCTGTCCGATGATGGTATATCCCTCTTTGCTGACGCCGCATTCGTGCAGCAGATCGATGATATCCCCTCTTCTCGCCGGTTTTTTGTTGATAAAATACTCGCTCTCGCCCGAACGATACAGTTTTCTCGTGAAGACGACTTCGGTATAGTCGATCTCCTTGAAGATCTTGTTCGTATTGTCGAAGGTGAGAGACACTTCGCAGTAAGAAAGGGATTTTCTGTTCTGCGTGCCGTTGAAAATAACGTCCTGCATGCTCGTTCCGCGAAGGGATTTCGCAGACTGTTCGCCGAGCACCCAACGGATCGCGTCCGCAACGTTGCTCTTGCCGCAACCGTTCGGACCGACGATACAGGTAACGCCGTTTTCGAATTGAATCTCCTGCCGGTCGGCGAAAGACTTAAAACCGATCAGCTCTATCTTTTTAAAATTCACCTGTTACTCCTTACGGGCTTTCTTCTGCCGCGGGATCCTTTTTTCTCCCCGCGGATTTTTCCGCCCGGTTTCCGCCGCGCCGCCCGGAACCGTTCCCTCTTTCTTCCCGGGCGCGCCGTTTTGTCTTTTTGAATGTTCCGCTTTGCCTGCGGCGTTGCCGCCCCGTGCGGATCGGGTTTTATCCTGCCCTTTGTTTCTTCGCCCGCCGTTTTTCGGCGCGGGCTTGTCCGCGGGGGCTTCGCCGCGGGGCGTTTCCGTCTCCTTTTTTCCGCCTTTTTTCACGCTGCGCAAAAGGGGGGGCTCCGGGGAAGCGTTTCTCTTTTTCAACCCGGAAAGCGCGTTTTCCGCCGCCTGCCGCGAAGCTTCGGATTTGCTCTTGCCCTTTCCCTCGCCGATCTTCTTTCCGCCGAGTTCCGCAGCGATCACGAACACGGGGTCGTGATCGGGACCGCTGCGGGAAACTTCGCGGTAAAAAAGTTCGCCGAGTTTCTTTTTCTGCACGTATTCCTGCAACCGGCTTTTCGGGTCGTCCGGCGCGCCGCCCTTTTTCGAGGGTTTTCCGCCCGGATCGCTTTCGTGAAGGGAAAACAGTTTATCGTAAATAAACTTTTTCGCCGGTTCCAGCCCGCCGTCGTAATAAATGCCCGCCACGATCGCCTCGAACAGGTTTTCCCTCGCCGCTTCGTGGTGTTCTTCGCCGTTGCGGCTCTCGCCTTCGCCGAAGAGGATGTATTCGCCCAGCCCCGCTTTTCCGATCGCCTCGGCAAGCGGTTTTCGCGAAACGAGTTTCTGCTTGTATTCCGTAAGCTTGCCTTCGTCGTCGCCGGGATATTTCGCCATCAGATATTCCGCCGTGACAAAGCCGAGCACGGAATCGCCGAAAAACTCGAGCCGCTCGTTGTCCTTTCCGCCGCCGTGTTCGTGCGAATAAGACGAATGGGTAAAACAAAGACGCAACAACTCCTTGTCGCGGAAGGTATAGCCGATCTTATCCTCGCATTCCTGCATGAAAAAGATCATACCGCGGTCTCCGTTCCGCCGCCCGCAACGGCTTTCCGGATCACCTCGTTCAGGTTGCTTTCCGCTTCCGCCACCCCTTGCAGGATCGCGTTTTTCACCGGTTCCGCTTTGGACGCGCCGTGGATCTTGATGACCGTTTTCTCCATACCGAGAAGGACCGCGCCGCCGCGCTTGTTATAATCGAGCAGGTTTTTCACGTTGCGGAATGCGCCTTTCATGAGAAGGGCTCCGACCGAAGCCTTTTTCGAGGCTTTGATCTCACGCTTGAGCACGGTGAACAGCGTGTTGACCGCCCCTTCCGTACTCTTTAACGCGATATTTCCGTAAAAACCGTCCGTCACGACGACGTCGTATTCGCCGGAAAGAATATCTCTCGCCTCCATGTTTCCCACGAAGTTAATATCCGTTCTCTCTTTCAGAAGGGGGAACACTTCATGCGTCAGAAGGCAACCCTTTTTCTCTTCCGTCCCGTTCGAGAGAAGAGCGACTTTCGGATTTTCCACCCCGACCACTTCTTTCATATAGGCACTGCCCATCAGAGCGAACTGCACGAGGTTGATCGCCTTGCAGTCCACGTTCGCGCCGCTGTCGAGCAGCATGACGGACGTTCCTTTTACCGTGGGCAGAAGGGGGGCGAGAGCAGGTCTCGAAACCCCTGCGATCCTCTTTGTGAGAAGGACCGCCCCCGTGAGCACGGCACCCGTCGACCCGGCGGACACGAACGCCGCGGCTTCCGGATCTTCCTTCAGGACCTTAAGGGCGCGGCAGATAGAAGAGTCGGGCTTTTTGCGGATGGCTTCGGTAGGGGCTTCTTCGCAGGAGATCACGTCGCGCGCGTTCACGATCTCCACGCGGTCGCCCGTATACCCGCAGGCGGAAAGAGCTTCTCTGATCCCCTCTTCCTTGCCGACGAGCACCGCTTTGAATCCTTCTTTGGCTTCGAGCGCGGCAACCGCGCCCTTCACGACCTCGGCGGGAGCGAAATCGCCGCCGTAGGCGTCTACGATGATTTTCATAAAATTATCCTCATTTCCGGACCGTTTCCGCGGAAACGGATCAGTATTCGAGATTGCCGACCGTTCTCGGGAAGGGGATCACGTCGCGGATGTTGGCGATACCCGTAAGGTACATGATCATTCTTTCGAACCCGAGCCCGAATCCGGCATGCGTCACGCCGCCGAATTTACGAAGGTTCAGATACCAGTCGTAATCTTCCGGCTTCATGCCGAGTTCCTTGATGCGGGAAAGAAGAACGTCGTACCGCTCTTCCCTCTGGCTGCCGCCGATCAGTTCGCCGATGCCCGGCACGAGCAGGTCCGCCGCGGCGACCGTTTTCCCGTCGTCGTTCAGACGCATATAAAACGCCTTGATCTCCTTGGGATAATCGGTGAGGAAGACGGGCTTTCTGAACACCTCTTCCGTGATATACCTCTCGTGCTCGCTCTGCAGGTCGCATCCCCAGAACACGGGATATTCGAATTTATCTTTGATCGGTTCGAGAATTTTGATCGCCTCGGTATAGGGCAACCGCACGAAATCGCTGTCCGCAACGTGCGAAAGCCTTTCGATAAGCCCTTTATCGACAAAATTATTCAGAAACTCGAGTTCTGGACCGCACGTTTTCATCACGTGGCGGATGACCGATTTCACCATGGCTTCCGCCACGTCCATATCGCCGGCAAGATCGGTGAACGCCATTTCCGGTTCGATCATCCAGAATTCCGCGGCATGACGGGCGGTATTGCTCTTTTCCGCACGGAAAGTGGGACCGAAGGTGTAAACGCTTCCGAACGCAAGCGCATAAGCTTCCGCCGAAAGCTGCCCGGACACCGTGAGAGAAGCGGGCTTTCCGAAGAAATCTTCCTTATAATCGACCTTGCCCGCATCGTCCTTCGGCGGATTTGCGAGATCGAGCGTCGTTACCTGGAACATCGCGCCTGCGCCTTCGCAGTCGCTCCCCGTGATCAGCGGAGTGTGCACGTACACAAACCCGCGGGAATGGAAGAATTCGTGAATGGCAAACGCCGCTTCGCTGCGGATGCGGAACACCGCGCCGAACGTGTTCGTTCTCGGGCGGAGATAGGCGATCTCGCGGAGATATTCGAGAGAATGTCTCTTTTTCTGCAAGGGATACTCGGGAGAAGACGGACCTTCCACCTCGATTTTTCCGGCTTTGATCTCGAACGGCTGTTTCGCCTCGGGCGTTAAAACGACCTTGCCCTTTACGATCAGCGAGCAACCGACGTTCTGTTTCGCGATTTCATCGTATTCGGGAAGGTTCGCCCTTTCGAACACGACCTGCACGTTTTTGAAATAACTGCCGTCGTTCAGCTCGATAAAGCCGAACGCTTTGGAATCGCGGATGGTCCTCGCCCACCCCGCGACGGTGACTTCCGCGCCGCCGAACGTTTCCGGAGAACGGTAAATGTCTTTTACGAGCGTTCTGTTTTTCATAATTTTCTCTCCGTTATTCCGTTCCTTGTCAAAACCCCTTTTCTCCGCCGGCAGGGGCGGAAAACCAAAAACGCGAAAAGAGGTCTCGAAAAACGGGACTATATAATACGTTTTTCATTTTACCACATTCCGCGTAAAAAAACAACGAAATAAAAAGCCCGATAACAAAATTTCGGTAAAATTCCGTTTTCGGGCGATATTTTCGGAAAAACCGTTCCGGAAACCGGAACGTTCGCCTTCGCCTGGCGGCGCACAGAACATTTTTCTGTCCTTCGCCGGCAGGCTTTTCGTCAGATCTCATCGGACGTCACCCGATCCGCGCACTTCTCCGGAAGGCGGGAAAGATAGGGGGACGGACTGCGCGGATAAGCGTTCTGCCCCGCGCGATAAAGAGAGGGATAGGTAATGAAAAGTTTTTTCGTCGCGCGGGAAATCGCGACGTAAAACACCCGTTTTTCTTCGTCCTCGTTGCCGCTCGCTCTCGCCGCGTAAGAGGGAAATTCGCTCTCGTTCATCCCCGCGAGAACGACGACGGAAAACTCGCATCCCTTCGACTGATGCACGGTGATGACGGGGATCTTTCCGAGCTTTTTGATCATCACGTCCATCTGGCTGCCCGACAGAGAAGCTTCCGCGAGAAAGGCGGCAAGGCGGATCTCCGGCAAAGCGCAGGTTTCGCCGAACTCTCCTTTCATCGCCCGGTACAGATCCCTTGCGGACTCCCTGTCTTCCGCGCGGGAATTGACGTCGAACACGGCGTACGTTTTTCCGATATGCCCGAGCAGGGCGGAAACGTCGCCGCGGGCAAGCATTTCCCTCTGCGCCAGGTAATCGGCGTAAAAATCGGAAAACCTGTCCCGAAGTTCGTTAACGACGCTTTTTCTTGCATGTCCGGTCGCCAGAATATCCGCAACGATCATCTTTTGCAGGCACTTTTCCGTCGCTTCCACGTCGGCGAAAGCGTCGTGCGCGCGCTCGTTTTTCACCCCGAATTTTTCGCACAGCGTAGACAGGCGGAAGTCGGGAAAATCGGGATGAAACAGAGAGCAGATCACCCTCGTATCGGCAAATCCGCGGACGGAAAGTTCCGTGCCGTTTTCCTTTGCCGCGCGACGAAGGATCACGTCGTCGAAAGCGCCGCTGTTATGCCCGACAAGAACGCAGTCATGCGAGAACGCGGCAAATTCTTTTAAGGCGACAGCCGTCTCCACGCCGCCCCGTTTGCCGATTTCCGCAAGGTCGTATCCGTGCGTGCGGAGCGCCGCCGCGGAGATCTCGCGCTCCGGCAGCACGAAGCGGTTGAATTCCTCTCTTTCTCCGCTTATCCCCGTTTTCACGCCGGAGATCTGGATCGGTCCGTCGAGAGCGAGATCGAGCCCCGTCGTTTCGAGATCGTACACCACGATCTTGTCTTCGCGGTATGCCTTCAGAAGCGTTTCCCACGGATCTCCGAAACGGTAGGTTTCGGGAAGAAGGAAGGAGGAGACGGAAAGCCCGAGTTTTCCGTAATCGCGCAAAGCCCGAAGGCTCGGACGCCCGATCCCCGGCAGATATTTTTCCGCCACGCGCTCGAAAGAGGGCGCGTCGTTCGGATTGACGAGAATGCGCAGAAAAGAAAGAAAATCTTTTACCACGGGCTTTTTATAAAACTGATAATCGCTGTCCGCCGTAAAAAAGTGCAGGCGGGATTCGGCGGGCAATAAGCCGTTTATCGCCTCAAATTTCTTATACAGCCCCGCGAGATAACGGTTCGAACGAGCCATCACGCACACCTCGTAAGGTTTGCAGGAAACCCCTTGCAGGATGCGGAAAATCGCTTCCGCTTCGTCGGTATCGTCTCCGCACTTCACGATTTCGATCTTATCCCCTTCCGTCTGCGGTTCTCCGATCTCCGCTTCGGGATAAAAGGTGTGCTTCAGATAATACGCGCCCGCATAGGAAAGAAGAGGGGTGGAACGCCGGTTCTTCGTAAGCCGTCTCGTCACGGCGGCGAAATTCTTTCTGAAATCGGCGATGACGGAAGCGGGTGCGGAACCCCGCCAGCCGTAGATGGTCTGCGCGTCGTCCCCGCACATGAGAACGCGGCTTCCCGGAAAGAAATTCCGCAAAACCTCGTATTCCGTCATGCTCGTGTCCTGCATTTCGTCCACGATAACGAGTTTATATTTTTCGGTAAACGATCTCTCCCGTTTCAGACAGTCCTTCGCGGCGAAAATGAGATCGTCGAAATCGAGAAGGTCGGAAGCGCGGAGCACGGAAGCATATTCTTCGAAAAACTTTCCGCCGCTTCTTTTCAGCAGTTCCCTCAAAGAGTAATCCGTCACTTTTACGCCCCGCTTTTTCACCGAAAACAAATCGGCGTAAGCCTTGGTTTTTTCCAGGGAAAAAATCGCTTCCGCATAACCGCCGCGATCGAAATAACCGAAGCCGAGTTCTTCCCGCTCGTGCTTGATCGCCGTGGCGATCCTCGCAAGCTGCCGTTCGGGAAGAAGAGGAAGACCGTCCGCCATGACATACTCCCCGAGTTCGGCATGATCGAGCAGAAGAGAGGTCAGGATCTCGCCCACGTCCACCTCGTCGGCAACGGTCGGATCGCGGAATTCTCCCGTCAGTTTTCCGTATGCTTTTACAAGGGAATAACAAAAACTGTGGATCGTGCAGACCTCGGCGCCGCTTTTTTCGCCGCACCAGGCGTCGATATCCTCGCGGAGCTCTTCCGCCGCTTTCACGGTAAACGTTACGCACAGAACCTCTTCCCCTTTGCAGAACCCGCGGCGGATCGCTTCCGCCACCTTGTTCGCAATGGTGAAGGTTTTCCCCGTGCCCGCGCGGGCGAGCAATAAGATATTGTGATCGAAATCGTCGATCACCGCCTGTTGTTCTTCCGTCGCCGCCATTTTTCCTCCTTCCGTTATCGGAAATTTAACACCCCCGAGAACGATTTCCACGAAACGCGATCGGGAATTTTCGGTTTTTATATTGACAATCCGGTGTTTTTATGATAAGATTATCCTGCGACCTAACCGAATAAACTTCCCTCGGGGTATAATGCCCTTATTTTAGACTACACTTAATTACGGCAGTTTTCGTGTCCGCAACAAATCGTAGTCTGAATAAGGTGAACGTTTGGTTAGGTCGCACTAAGGCGAGACGCGCATTCTGTAAAGGAGCCGTTTCGTTTCGGGACGCGCTCTTTTTTTATCCCGAAAGGAGACTATTATGATTGTAACCTTTTGCGGGCACTCCGATTTCTCGGAAAAACCGGGAGATAAATCAACCGTTCTCGACTTTCTGGAAAAACACGTCGGCGAATCCCCCTGTGAATTTTATCTCGGCGGCTACGGACAATTCGATTTCTTTGCGAAAAACTGTTGCTCCGTTTTTCGCCGCACGCATCCGAACGCAAAACTGATCCTGATCACGGCATATCCGGATCGTATCCGCGATGCGGAAGGATATGACGAAATCATATACCCGCCGATCGAAAATTCCCCGCCTAAATTTGCCGTTTGCAAAAGAAATCTGTGGATGGCAGACCGTGCCGATATCGTGATCGCATACGTGTGGCGTTCCGGCAACGGTGCCGCGGCAACGCTGAACCGTGCGATAAAAAATCAAAAAATTATATTTGACCTGTTTTCGGTCAGGCAAAACCCTTCCCCTTATGCCAGATAAGAACAGATCAGTAACACCAGTAAACTTTTTTCTCCGAAGGGACAAAGCCCATTTTCAGGTGCATGTTTAAACTTTTTTCGTTATCCGAAACGATCTGCGCGTAAGCGATCTCCCCTTCCTCAATCACCCGCGCCGCCATGTATTTCACGAGATAGGTGCCAAGCCCGTGCCGGCGGAATCCGGGCATCACTTCAAGCAGCCCTACCGACCCCTCTTCGTGCCTGCCGATATACGCCGCGATCCTTTCGCCGGAAAACACGCCGTACATTCCGAGATTCCCGATCACTTCCCTTATGGCGGCTTCGCCGTAATGCAGAGAATAAGTTGCCGTCACAAACTTCACCGTCTCCTCGTCCGGGATAAGTTTCTTCACCGAAAAACCGACGGGCAGAGGGTCTTCCTTCACGCCGTCGTACCGGACCTGATAACAGGGCTTTGCCGTTTTCATGTAAGGAAAAACGGCAAGCGCGATCTGCGCTTCTTCTTCAGACGAACAAACGAGAATATCCGGTTTTCCGAACAGGCGCAGAATCCTTTCCGCGCTTTCTTTTTTTAACCCGTAAACGGTGGGGATCCCGTATTTTTTCACCCGCAGGGCAAGCCCGTCTTCTTCGGCGTACAAAACCTCGCCGCCGCTTTTCAATGCGTATTCCGCATTCGCGAAATGCACGGGGTCTTTTTTGAAATAGGATATGATTTCCTGACGATCCAACATGATAATTAATAAATAAAGTCCTTCTATAAGCTGATTATCGATATTTTCAACAAACAATTTACTCGCGGAACTGATAGCGGTAAAGCGTGGCGTATTCGCCGTTTTTCGCCATCAGACTTTCATGCGTTCCGCGTTCCTTCACACCGTCGGCATCCAGAACGATGATTTCGTCCGCATTTTTTACGGTGGAAAGCCTGTGCGCCACGACGACCGTCGTTCTGCCGTCGCTCAGGCGTTCGAGGGCGTCCTGTATCTGCATTTCGGTCACGTTGTCGAGGGCGCTGGTCGCTTCGTCCAGGATCAGAACAGGCGGATTTTTCAGAAAAGCGCGGGCGATGGAAATGCGCTGGCGTTGCCCGCCCGAAAGTTTTACACCCCGCTCGCCCACATAAGTATCGTATCCGTTCTCGAGCCCGGAAACGAAATCGTGAATGTTGGCAAGTTTCGCCGCCCGCTCGATCTGTTCGTCCGTGGCGTCGAAATCGCCGTAAGCGATATTCTCCTTCACCGTGCCGCTGAAGATAAAAACGTCCTGCGCGACGATGCCCACGTTCCGCCTTAAATCGGCAAGGCGCATGTCGCGCACGTCGATCCCGTCGATCGTGATCCTGCCTTCGTCGATCTCGTAAAAACGGGGGATCAGATTGCAGAACGTCGTTTTCCCTCCGCCGGAAGGTCCTACGAGGGCAACGGTCTTTCCCGCGGGGATCTCAAGCGATAAGTCGTTTAATATCAGATTTTTCCCTTCTTCCCCATCCTTTTTATAACGGAAGGAAACGTGATCGAAACGGATATCCCCTTTGAGCGTACCGACCTTCACGGGAGACGAAGGTTCCTTTTCGGGCGCGACGGCAAGCACTTCCAGAAAACGGTCGAACCCCGTCATACCTTCCTGCAGCTGCTCGAAAATGGTGATGAACGTGCGGATCGGAGTGATCAGCATGGCGATATACAAAACGTAAGAAGTGAGCCCGGACGCGTCGAGTTTCCCTATCGCATAGAACAACCCGCCCGAAAGCAGCGCGACGAGATAGAGAAAATCGAGCGAGAAGGACATCGCCGTCTGGAAATTGCTCATGGCGCGGTATTGGAGACTGCGCGCGTCCTTCAGCCCTTTGTTGGCGGACTCGAACTTTTCATGCTCGTGTTTTTCCGCCGTGTACGACTTCGCCACGCGGATCCCGGAAACGGAGCTTTCCACCGTAGCGTTGATCTCGGACGTTCTCTCGCGGGAAACCTTAAAAGCCGAAAGAAGCTGCAATCTGAGTTTCACCGCCACAATGACGATCACCGGAATGACCGCAAGAACGATCAGCGCGAGCCACGGGTCGATAAGGGCGATCATGATCTCCGCCCCGATGAACGTCAGAACGGAAAGAAACATATCTTCCGGACCGTGGTGCGCAAGCTCGGACACCTCGAACAGATCGTTCACGAGCCTGGACATGATCGAACCGACTTTCGTTTCGTCATAATAAGTAAAAGGAAGCTTTTGCAAATGAGCGAACAGCTCGCTGCGCATATCGCCCTGGATCCTCACGCCGACCACGTGCCCCCAATAGGCGATCACGTAGTTGAGCGCGGCTTTCAACAGAAATACGGCAAGCAAAACGCCGCACCCCGTCAGCACGACGCTCGTCTCTCCGCTTCTGACGATCTTTCCCGCGATCGCGGGGTACACGAGATTGCACACCGAAACGATCAGCGCGCAAACCATGTCGATCAGAAACAATTTCTTATGGGGCTTATAGTAAGACGCGAATTTTACGAATCTCCCTTTTCTGCTTTTTTCTTTCTCTTTTTTCAATGGTACTTCCTCTGTCGGCAAAAATTCCGCACCGACGTTTATTTACATAAAATATCGTTGTTAATCGTCTTATAGAACAACTTTTCAAGCTCCGACCGATCTTTCGCAACGGCGGAAGCCCACATCAGTTTCGTCACGACGGCCTCGGGGGTCATATCGTAGCTTTCCATAAGCCCGTATTCCTCTTTGCCCCTTACGCCGACGCGATAAACGGACATATCGCTGCCCTCGCTCATCACCTGCGTGCAGACGACGGTCACTTTTCCCCTCTCCCGCCATTTTGCGATCACGTCGTAAAAGCCGAAGCGATCCCCTTCCGGAATACCGCCCACGCCGAAACTTTCGATCACGACGACGTCGTGCAGAAGGAAATAATAATCGAGAAGCTCCTCCTTTGCGCCGGGGATCAGCTTGAACAACCCGACGCTCGGATTGAGCTTATCGTAAAAAATCGGGCGGGCGCAAGCGACCCTTCCGATGCCGTAATCGATCACTTTCTCTCCCGAAACGACGGCAAGATAAGGGAAATTAATACTCGAAAAGGCGTTGAAACTCTTCGATCTCGTCTTTTTTGCGCGCGTTCCGCAGATCACCCGACCGTCGAATACGAGCGAGACCCCTTTCGCCGCAGGCGAAACGGCATAACGCACGCTGTCGGTAAAATTCGTTTTCGCGTCCGTCACTTCCATGTCGATAGGGCGTTGCGCACCCGTAACCACGATCGGTTTCGGACTGTTTTGCACGAGGTAGGAAAGCGCCGCCGCCGTATATGCCATCGTATCCGTTCCGTGAAGGATCACGAAACCGTCGTAACGGTCGTAATTCTCTTCGATGCATTTTTCCATAACGAGCCAGTCCGACGGAGCGATATTCGTACTGTCGAGATTCATCGGCTGAACGACGCCGACGTTCGCTATTTTTCTGATTTCCGGTACGAAAGCAAGCATCTCTTCCACCGTCATCAGCGGAGATAACCCCGTTTCCGTCCGTTTCGATGCGATCGTTCCGCCCGTTGCGATAATGAGTATGTTTTTCATGTAAGCATTTTAACACATCAAAGAAAAAATGTCTAATTTTTTGGCGGAGATTAAAAAATACTTTTCCATTTGTTTGACAAATCGCGCGACAAAATATATACTAAAGGAGTTTGAATAGGAGAACTCCATATGGATATCAGAAGCAACGTAAGAAATATCGCGATCATCGCGCACGTCGACCACGGCAAAACCACCCTCGTCGACGGGCTTTTGAAGCAGAATCACATTTTCAGAAGCAACGAAGTCGTGGCGGAAAGAGTCATGGACAGCGGCGATATCGAAAAAGAAAGAGGAATTACCATCCTCGCAAAGAACACTGCGGTTATTTACAAAGACACGAAAATCAACATTATCGACACCCCGGGACACGCCGATTTCGGCGGCGAAGTAGAGCGGATCCTCTCCATGGTAGACGGCGTGGTTCTTCTCGTCGACGCGGTGGAAGGCTGCATGCCGCAGACGAGATACGTACTGAAAAAAGCGCTTTCGCTCAATAAAAAGCCCATCGTTTGCATTAACAAAATCGACAAAGGCGGAGACCTCAACGCCACCATCGACGGGATCATCAACCTTTTCATCGAGCTCGGCGCGAACGACGATCAGCTTGATTTCAAGGTGGTTTACGCCAGCGCGAAACAAGGCTGGGCAACTTACGACCCCGCCGTTCCCGGTACCGACCTCACCCCGTTGCTCGATACCATTCTCTCCGAGATCCCGGCGCCGCAGGGCGACCTGAACGGACCTTTGCAGGCGATCATCTGCAACGTCGACTACGACGAATACGTCGGCAGGATCGGCATCGGCAGGCTTGTGAGAGGAAAGATAGCGGACGGACAGGCGATCACCGTGATCCACACCGACAAAACGACTTCTCCCGCCCGCGTAGGCAAGCTCTATCAGTTCGAAGGCTTAAAGAGGATCGAAGTGGAATCGGCGGAAATGGGCGACATCATTGCCGTTTCCGGCATCGATAAGATCAACATCGGCGAGACCATCTGTTCGAACGACTGCATCGAACAGCTTCCCTTCGTCGCCATCGACGAGCCGACCGTCTCCATGCTTTTCATGGTAAACAACAGCCCGTTTGCCGGCAAAGAAGGAAAGTTTGTCACTTCCCGTCATCTCCGCGCGAGACTGTTCAAAGAGATCGAAACGAACGTTTCCATGCGCGTGGAAGAAACGGACAGCGCGGACACCTTCAAGGTTTACGGCAGAGGGGAACTGCACCTTTCCATCCTCATCGAAAACATGCGCAGAGAGGGTTACGAATTCCAGGTATCCCGCCCGCGCGTCATCTTCAAAGAGATCAACGGCAAATGCCACGAACCTATGGAAGATCTCGTGATCGAAGTACCCAACGATTACGTCGGCGCGATCATGAACAAGATCGGCGCGAGAAAAGGGGAACTGCTCGACATGTCCGCGGACGACCGCGGCACGACGAAACTCGAATTCAAGATCCCCGCGAGATGCCTGTTCGGCTACCGCAGCGAAATGCTGACGGACACGAAGGGATTCGGCATTATGAGCCACGTGTTCTGCGGATATGAAGAATACAAGGGAGATATCCCCACGAGAACGAGAGGAAGCCTTGTCGTATTCGAATCGGGCGTAACCACTCAGTACGGACTTTTCAACGCGCAGGAACGTTGCACGCTGTTCATCGGACCCGGCGTTCACGTATATGAAGGACAGGTCGTGGGCGAAAACTCCCGCGAAGACGATCTTGCCGTAAACGTGTGCAAATTAAAGCACCTGACCAACAGCCGCGCTTCGGGAAGCGACGACGCGTTAAAACTCATTCCGCCCGTCACCCTTTCCCTCGAACAGTGTCTCGAATTCATCGCGGACGACGAACTTGTGGAAGTGACCCCCGTAAACATTCGTCTCCGCAAGAAGATCCTTTCCAAAGATCTTCGCATGAAGGAATGGGCAAAAAACCGCAAAAACGACTAATATAAGCATAAAAGAGGTAAGAATATATGGCTAACGACGTTCTGACGATCGATATCGCCGGCATGCGCGCGGATCTCCCGATCATCCCCCTGCCGAGCGGCGTAAAAATCGCGTTTTTTAATCTCCACGGGAATGTGGAACTCACGGAACACTGCGGCAAGTCCCTCGCGAAATTCGCCGACGGGTGCGACGTGCTGATCACGGCGGAATCCAAAGGACTTCAGCTGACCCACGTGACCGCGCGGGAACTCGGTCAGCCCTATTATGCCGTAGCGAGAAAATCGAAAAAACTTTACATGCAGGACGGCGTCGGCGTTTCTTACGGGTCTTCCATCACAACGGGAAAACCGCAGGAACTTTACCTTTCCCTGCACGACGTCAATCTGATCAAAGGGAAAAAAGTAGGCATCGTGGACGACGTGATCTCCACCGGCGCAAGTCTGAACGGACTGGAGGCGCTTGTGGAAAAAGCGGGCGGCATTGTGTATAAAAGAATTTTCGTGCTTGCCGAAGGAGACGCCGCAAAGAGAACGGATATCCACTATCTCGCTCCCATCCCCCTGCTCTGATCGGGAAAAAACGCAAAATTTCCAACGGAGAAAACACACATGACGGACAAAAGAACGGAAAGCGACTCTATCGGCTCTCTGGACATCCCCGCGGAAGCCTATTACGGCGTGCAGACCTACCGGGGCTATCAGAACTTTCATATCACGGGGATCCCTTTGAATCCCCGCTTTATCAAAAATATCGTTAAAATCAAAAAAGCGGCGGCGATCACCAATGCAAAGGCGGGGCTTATCCCGAAAGCGACGGGAGAAGCCATCGTACAGGCGTGCGAAGAAGCCATAGAGGGCAAACTCGACCGCTGGTTTATCACCGATTCGATTCAGGGCGGCGCCGGAACGACGGCAAACATGAACGTAAACGAAGTGATCGCCAACCGCGCGACCGAACTTCTCGGCGGCAAAAAGGGAGAATACCTCTGCCACCCAAACGACCACGTGAACCGCTCGCAATCGACGAACGACGTCATTCCCACGGCAGGACGCCTCACGGTGCTCGACTACGCGACGGAACTCGAAGCCAACGTTTCGGAACTGACCGCCGCGCTCGACCGGAAAGCAGTCGAATTCAACGACATCGTAAAAATGGGCAGAACACAGCTCGAAGACGCCGTTCCCATCCGTCTCGGTCAGGAATTCGCGGCGTATTCTTCCGGCATCCGCCGCTGCATGAAACTTCTCAATGAAGCCGTGCAGGAAATGTATTCCGTCAACCTCGGCGGAACGGCGATCGGAACGGCTGTCAACGTGAAGAAACAGTATCTGGACGAAATCGTCCCCACCCTTTCTTCCGTCACCGGATACGACCTTCTCCGTGCGGAAAACCTGATCGACGCGACGCAGAACCTTGACGGATTTGTGTTCGTGTCGGGCGCGCTGAAAACGCTTGCCGTTTCCCTTTCCAAAATGTGCAACGACCTGCGCCTTTTATCCAGCGGGCCGAAAACGGGATTCGAAGAGATCATTCTTCCCGCCAAACAGAACGGGTCTTCCATCATGCCGGGCAAAGTAAACCCCGTCATTCCGGAGGTCGTATCGCAGGTCGCTTTCGCCGTCATCGGCAATGATACCACGATCACCCTTGCCGCCGAAGCGGGTCAGCTTGAGCTCAACGCTTTCGAACCGGTTATTTTCTATAAACTGTTCGAATCTCTCGTATGCCTGAAAAACGCAGTAAAAACGCTGACGGAAAACTGCATCGACGGCATCCGCTCCAACCGCGCCCGTTGCGAAGAGCTTTTAGACGAAAGCGTGGGAACAGTCACCGCCCTCTGCCCCTATCTCGGGTATAAACAGTCGGCGGAACTTGCCAAAGAGGCTTTGAAGAAGAACAGAAAGATCAAAGATCTCGTCCGCGAAAAACACCTTTTAGACGACGAGCTTCTCGAACAGATTCTGAATCCTTTCGCCATGACGGAACCGGAAAAAAACTGAGCGACGATTAAATTCAAATAACAAATGCCGTTTGCGGATCACGCGTAAGCCTGTTAAGGAACTTCGGATCGCGAACGGCATTTTTCCGTGTCGTCAGGGGAAAACAGATCAGGAAAGATCTGTTTTTTGTCATCCTGAGCCTTGCCTCGTAGCCCCACCCGCGAAGGATCTAAAAACACCCCAAGTTTTCGCCCTACCTGACGAGCTGACAGAGACAAGAAAACGCCACAAACAAATATAATCTAAAGGTTTCAATACCGATAAAAGCTTCGTCCCTTAAGGACTAAGGGCGTACGATAGGTAATTGTTACGACAAACCCGCATGGGATAAACGGAGTTCTCGGAAAAAGGTGATGCTCGAAGAGGAGAAAACGGACTCGGAAAGCAGTTGTCTCCTCTTCGAAAAAGAAAAGCGATTACCCGAAAGAATGCATTATGTTTGCGGAGAAAACGGACTCGGAAAGCAGTTGTTCCTTCTTCGGAAAAAGAAAAGCGGTTACCCGAAAGAATGGCATTACGTTTGCAGAAAATATACCTTGAACTCCCTCGACGGGGTATCCCGTATCCTGTGTTTTTTGAGACCCCCTCGGCGGGGGCGCCCCCCTTTTGTCTGACTTCGTCAGCCACTTCCCCCGCTTCAACGGGGGAATCTACTTCGCGGGTAGGGCAAGTGGTAGGATCAGAATGACAAAAAACCGATCCTTCATCAGCCGGGCAAGGGGCAAGATCAGGATGACAAGACATATTTGCCGTAAATACCATTCTCTCCCATAAAATCTACCCCTATAAGCCGATAAACAAACCATTTCCACAAAAACAAAAAGCACGGCGATAGCACCGTGCTTTCTGTATCCCTTGGCTTTTCTTAAAAAGCCTACCCTTAATTTGGCGAATTTTTATAGCCCCTCTTAATCCGGATTTCTAAATAACGTTACGCAAAAAATTCGGAATATCTTTCAATCAACCTTTCCGCTGTTTCATTGTCTGTTAATCCCTTACTCCAACGATTACTGTTTTAGTTATCTTTTTCATTTTGATTCTCCTCTTTTTTCTGTTTTTCTCTAAAAAGAGCTAGTTCATAGTCTTTTTTTAAGGACTTTATACCTCTATACGCCATAGTATCTAAAACTGCAACGATAGTAAGAGGAACAAGTCCAACCCACCAAACGTTTTTATACATAAAAAAGCCAAGGAATGATACAGGCACTAAAATCACTGTAAAAATAATCATGTACATCTTCAAATCCATAATACGAATTTTGTACTGATCGCTTGATAGTCCTTTATCACGAATATTCTTTGCCGCTTCATCATATTCTTTAAGCCACTTACACATAAACACTCCAATTTTTTATTCTCTATTCCATTATCACTATTATTGTTTTTATTAATCGAAAAGCAATAAAACAACCCACAAAAACTCCTACAATAGATAATATTCTTAACTATACTATATTACCAACTTCTGCCCCTCGGTATAGAACAAGTCTTTCGGTATAATGCTCACTATGGGATCATCCCGCTCGGAATCCACAATCTGATATTTACCATCTAAACGTTGAACATGAGCTTGAGTTCCTATCAATTTTTCAGCATAATCCCGAATAGTGTAAGAACTTCCTTCGGTGAGATAATCACTGTCGGTATAATCATATTTCACCGATTGAGATTCCGCTAATGCGTGTTTGCCTTTAATACCGGTTTTCCCAAAAATAAAAGCCGAACACATAAGCAAGCATAATACTCCAACGATTACTGTTTTAGTTATCTTTTTCATTTTGATTCTCCTTTTCTTTTTCTTGTTTTTCTCTTAAAAGAGCTTGTTTATATTTTTTCTTTAAAGATCTGATACCGAAATATCCGGATATATCGGTACCACAAACAAAAAGAAGGGCTAATATTCCTCCCGAAACCTTACCAGAAAAGAAACAAAATAACATAAACGGGATCAATATAATTGTTGCCACCGCCATGTTCATCTGTACATCTTGTATACGAAGTATACACCGATCGCTTGACATATTTTCGAAATCTTTTTTCTTCATTTGATTATAGTTCTTAAAGTTTTTAAAATTTTCTTTAATATCGTTTTTAAAGTTTTTAAAGTTTTCTTTAAGTTTGTCAAACATAGTATCTCTCCTTTATCCTTCTCCTATCTGTTTTTGAGCCTTATTTTTACATTTGCCGAATCGGATACCGATAACCAATATCATCGTCTGCTCGTACCGAACGATGACTCACAATAATGATTGCCGATCGGCACGGTACATATAATTCGGATCCCCTCTATAAGAATCCCTATTAAATCCCCAACCGTAAATAATGGTTTCGGTACCGCCATTCACCCTGATTAAATTTACCCATATATTCGGAGAAACTTTTTCTATTTGCTCGTTTGTGCTTTCGCACCCGCACAGCATGCTTGCAAATACAAGCACGATGCACAATACAATTGCCGTTAAATGTTTCTTCATTTTCAAACCTCCTTTATTTTTCTGAAATACAAGAAACTTGTTTCATTTTTTGCCTTCGGTTTCCTTACATATTATATAATATGATTTAATCCTATTTTCACATCGGCTTCCCCCTCCTTTTCCTTATCTTTCTCTTCCACCGAATCGCCTTTTCCTTTGAACCGGTTCGCCCGGAAACCCTTTTCAGAAAGATTTTTCGCCTATAATTATAACATTGAAACGTGACAAAATAGAATTTTGTCGGCAACTGCCGTTGCCCTGCGCTTTGTCTTCGCCAAATCGCCGTTTCCGTTGAAATATTGCGCTCGGAAACCCTTGCAAGCAAGTTTCCTCGCTTATATTATATCATAAACTTTTGAAAAAGTCTGTCACTTTTTTGGTTGCGTTTGGTTGCGTTTTGTAGCAAAACCATTTTTTTTGCTATTTTTCCTAAAAATGCAGAAACACAAAACTATCACATTTAAAAACCGCACGGGCGCGCATTTCAGATAATTAGGCAGCATAATAACGCAATAATCGACTTATAGCGCTATTTTCACAGAAAAAGAATTGTGAAAACGCCCCTGATTTTGCCGGTTTTCACAAAAAATATCACTCCGCGGGGAAATTTTCCTCTCCCCGACGGTCAAAACCGTTTTTCTATAGGCTCAGCATTCGTCAGACATTATATCATTTTGTCATTCTGACCCAACAAAAATACCCTGACCGGGAAGGATCTCAAAATGATATGGTTTTGCAATTACGGGAATATGCCTTGAGCCCCCGGCGGGGGAAATCCACCTCCGCGGGCAGGACTACGAAGCAAGGCTCAGGATGACAAAAACAAAGGCAAATTACCAAGCCTATAAGCCGATTAACGGGCTGTTCTATTGTTTTGCAGACAAAATCACCGCTTCCGTTCGGCGAGAACGAACGGGAAAATATCGTTCGCGCCGAGTTCGGCTAAACGGAATCCGCACACGGTAAGCGTCCAGCCGCTGTCGTAATAATCGTCTACAAGAAGCACGGAATCGGCAACGGAAACCCCTTCTTTCGCCGAAAAAGAGCGATAGGCGTTCGCACACTGGAAAGACGCGTTCTGCATTTCCGACTGCGGCGGCGCGGGAGATTTTCCGATCGCATCCGTAAACGAAAGTCCCAAAGCCTTTGCCAGGCGAAGGGCAAAATTCCGCACGATCGTCTTTTTTTCGGAAGGAACGTAAGCAACCTGCGTGATCCTGTTTTCCGCGACGATCGGGAAAAGCACTTCCACGCTTCTATCAAGCAGTTTTCCGTCAAACTCTTCTGCGCCTTCTTCAAGGTTCTTTTCCACCGTCGCCCCGAACCCCGCGTCTCCGTACACGCTCAGGGCGATCCCTTCCCGATTGAACAGGGGAATGCGGGAATATTTCGTAACGTCCGACGCCGCCCACATTTTTCGCGGGACAACGGGAAGAAGCAACCCGTCGATATAAGCAGCCGCCCTTTTCCGATATTCTTCCCCGACTTCGTCCGGGAAAAACGATTTCCCGAGACAATTCGCGCAATGCCCGCAGGGGCGCAGATCGCGCTCGTCCAGACAACGCCCGATAAAAGACGAATAGCATTCCTTCGTTTCGGTATACTCTCTCATCTGCGCCGTTTCGCGGCGACGCGTTTCCGTTACGGCGGCGTAATGCTCCCCGTTATAACGGAATTTCCGATCGGTAAGAGAATAAACGGCTTTTTCTCTTTTTACAAACCCTTCTTCGGTCAGAAAGGAAAGAGCTTTTTCGATCCTTCCCCGCCGGTAATTGAGGGTCCCCTCGATATCTCCCCGTTTCACGGGTTGCAATGCCCCGATCGCCGCGATCACGTCCGTAGCTTCTTTTTCGCTCGGGAAAGCGGTGTCGATAAAATAATTCAGGATCCTTTCGTCTTCCTTTCCGCAAAGCAGCACGACGTACGCTTTTCCGATATTTCTCCCCGCACGCCCGATCTGCTGGTAATAGGCAACGATCGAACCGGGCATCTGATAATGAATGACGAACGCGACGTCTCCTTTGTCGTACCCCATCCCGAGCTTCACCGTGGCGACAATCGCCTTGATCGCGTTGCGCTGAAATTTCCGTTCGATCCCGCGGTTGGTCTCGTCGTCCTCTTCTCCTTCGCGGGAATAATAGGCTTCGGCGGAGATCCCGTTGTCTTTCAGAAAGCAGCTCAGCTCTTCGCAATCGCGGCGGGTAAGGCAATAGATAATCCCGCTCCCCGGCATTTTGGGGAGATTTTCGAGAATCCACGCATACCGTTCCGTTTTCCCCGGCAAATGAGACACCTGAATGTATAAAGATTCGCGGTGAAGGCTTCCGCGGGAAAGGTACACGTCTCCGCCGAGTTGCACTTTCAGATCCTCGATCACGCGGTCGTTCGCGGTTGCTGTGGTGGCGAGCAACGGCACGTTTTGCGGAAGATTCGCCACGACGGAGCGAAGCCGCCCGTATTCCATGCGGAAATCATGCCCCCAATCGGAAATACAATGCGCTTCGTCCACCACGAAAAGCCCGATGTTCATGCGGGATATCGTTTCCCGGACGTCTTCCGAAAACAAGGTTTCCGGCGTCACGATGATCAGGTCGTAATACCCCTTTTCCGCGGCGGCAAGAATGTCTTCCCGCTCGTCTTTCACCGCACCGGACAGAACCGTGCACCTAAGCCCCATTTTTTCCGCGGCTTCCAGCTGGTTGTGCATTAAAACGAGCAACGGACTGACGACGATCGTCGTTCCGCCGCCCCTTTCCCGGATCAGTCGGGAACAGATAAAGTATACAAGGCTTTTCCCCCAACCCGTTCTCTGTACCACGAGCGTGCGCCGACGGGTCATCGTCGCCTCGATCGCTTCGTACTGCCCGTCCCGGAAATTCGCATTCCGCCCGTATACCGAACGAAGGATCTTTTCCGCCTTTTCGTACAGCGTTTGTTCTTTGTCTCTCATGACCGTAGTCCTCTTTCCTTTACTATGTTCAAGCTCATTATATCATATTTTTCTAAAAAAGACAACACGAAATGATGAAGACGCAGGTTATCCGGCAAACGACAATCCAACCTATCTTTCATTATGGGTTTTGAGATCCTTCCCGGCAGGGGCAAGGGGGCAGGATCAGGATGACACCGTAATTATAATAGATCATATCATTTTGAGATCCTTCCCAAGCAGGATATTATTGCCGGGTCAGGATGACAAAATGATATGGTTTTTCGCACTACAACCAAAAGAAAAGATAATACCGTGACCGGATCATTAAAAAAGCCATTCTCGTCATCCTGAGCCTGTCTGAGGAAAAACAACCAATTGGTTTTTGTCATCCTGAGCCTTGCTCCATAGCCCTGCTCACGAAGGATCTCAAAAACCAATTGGCAGACTTGCGAAGAATCTGAGAAAGGCTTTCTTTTATTATGGTGTTTATGATTACGGGAATATGCCTTATTAACGACAAAGGGGCTGACCGATTTGTTTCGGTCAGCCCCTTTGCGTTATTCTGTTCTGTCCTTTTTCAAGGACGGTTTATTCCCGGGAGGGATCAGTTTTCCTTCTTTTTGCGAAGCGCAACGACTCCGGCAAGTGCGGCAAGCGCAAGCACGCCCGTTGCACCGAGACCGCTCTTGCAGCCTTTCTTCTTGCTTTCGCCTTCGGATTCCTTAACGGATTCCGCAGCGGAAGCGGATTCGCCGGCAGAAGTGCTTTCCGACGTGTCGGGTTTCTTCGTCACTTCGATCGCGGTATAATCGATCGTCGCATCGTAAGCATATTCCTGAAGACCGAGTTTCATTTCCGCTTTATCCGTTTTATCGGGAACGGAAACGGTGAGAATGGTCGTGGAAAGGTTGAAGGTTCCGAGATCTTCGGTGATGGTCTGTTCTCTCGCGCTGTCGACTTTGATGCCGATTCCCGTGCCCGTCGCCTTGATTTTCACAACGTGTACGCCGAGAGGATCTTTGTTTTCCGATTTGTTGATATTAACGGGAATCTGCGTGTTTTCCGCGAGGTAAGAACCGTCCTTCTTCACAACGGAGTAAGTCAGGTAAAGCGCATAGGCATTGCCGGTAACTTCGCTTGCTTCGAAGTTGGTGTAAAGGGTCGCGAACAAGGTGCAACCGCTGTACGGATCGAAGAACATGAATCTCACATAGCCGTTTTTGCCCTGCTGATTCAGACCGTCTTTGATATAGCCGATCGTGGACTTGAAGTCAACCTTGAAGGAAACGCCTTCGGTCAGGTCGTAAGCTTTCATGAAGGTAACGGCATTCTCGTTGGTGAGAAGGTATGCGCCGTTGCCCGTTTCGATCGTGCCTGCGCCGCTCTTTGCATAACCGTTTTCGTTGAAATCGTTCACGTAAACGTAAGCGGGGATGATCTTGCTGCCGCTGATCACGATAAATTCGGTTGCGCCGATCTCATCTGCGATCGCTTCTTTCTTGATCGTAAGTTTGCCGTTTGCAAAGCTCCAGAGTTCAGCGGCAAGAGCTTCGTCGTTCTTCATGACGGAGTTTACCGTCGTGATATCGGAGCCAAGGGTCAGTTCGGTATCCGCAAGCGCGCCTTTCTTTGCGAAAGCAAGAACGGAAGCTTCCATGTTGGAAGAAGTATACGTGAGGGCGATCGCCGTACCCGTACCCGTCTTGGTGTCTTCCACCTGGATGAAACCGGTCTTCGCGAACGCGAGTTTCGCGAAATAGGAAGCTTTGATCGTAAGTTTGCCGTTTGCGTAAGAAAGATCGTCTGCCGCGGATTCTACGCCGCTGTCCGAAGTAACTTTAAGAGAAGTTCCGTCGGTGTTGATCACGTCAAGGGTAAGGTCTACGGGTTTTGCAAGGTCGATCGAATATTTGTCCTTATCGGTCGTATCGACAGGTCCCGTGATCGCGATGCCGTTCACGTCTTTGTTTACCGTGAAATCGAACGGCTGACCGTTCTGACGAGAGAAGAAGAAACCGATATAAGCTTTTCCGTCGCGGAAATCAGCCTGCGTTTTAGCGGGCGTGCCGCAATCGACGCCGTTAACTTTGAAGTAACCTTCTTCCGCAGTCGCACCGAAATACATTTCGACAACGACGTTCTTCACTTCCGCAAGAAGAGGATAGTTCGCATTGGTGGAAGCCGTAGCAACGAAGCCCGCAAGCTTCTGGATATCCGTTCTGCCGCCGAAGAAAAGAGCCTCAAGCATGGAATCTTTCGCTGTGCCGTCGGAGAAGTAATCGTTATAAGCCGGCGTATCGTGAACGGCAAGCATCGCCCAGGTCGTGCCTGCGTCGATCGCGCTGAATTCAAGGGTGATGGTTTTCGTTACATCGAGAGCTTTGTTGTAAACAAGTCTGGTGGAAAGTTTGCCCGCGTTGAACACGTTCATGTTACCGGAAGTATAATAACCGGAAGTCGTAAGCGTGCCGCTTGCAAGGTCGACCGATCTTGCATACCAGCCTTCCGCGGCGGGTTTGCAGTAAACGGAACCGGTAAGGCTGTCTTCGCCGAGGGTCACCGTGAATTTAAAGCTGTTATACGTTTCGAACGCTTTCGCAAGGTATTCCTGCGTGAACGCAAGCGTGTAGGTCGAACCGTCTTTCGTCAGCGTGTAGTCGGTATTTGCCGTGATCTGCGTGCTTGCCGTAGCAATACCCGTTTTCACGATGATGTCTTCCGCGGTATATTCTCTGCCGTTATAGGTGAACGTGTAGGAAAGTCCGTTTTCGACGGAAGCGATCTCCTGATAGCTTGCGCCCGCCCACACCGGGGGTTCTGCGAGCTGAACGGTCATGGCAACCGCGCCTTTGCCGTTCGTGCCTTCAACCGTCAGAGCGGAAATCTTCTTTAAAGCGGACATATAAACCGTCCAGAAGGAAGCGTTAAGGGTATATTTCGTGCCGCCCTCGACAGCTTCTGCCGTATAGGTGGAAGCGTCGGTCACTTCAACGCCGTTCACTTTGAACGTAGCCGTTCCCTGAACGTTTCTCGCGATAAAGCTGAGCCCTTCGGGAGCTTCGCCCTTGGACAAATCGACCTGAGCAAGACCCGAGGAAATGTTCGTCACATAAGGAGCATTGTATTCGCCGAACAGCATTACGCAATTTTCAGCAACAGCGCCCGCACCGAAAACGATATAGCATCCGTTCGGGAAAAGATCGGGCGTTACCCATTTGTAAAGAGAAACCTTCGCGTCGGCTTGGGTACCGAGCTGGCTGCCGTCGATTTTCACATACGAGATATCGCCATCCGTACCGGTTCCGATATGGAACTCGAAGGTATGCAACTGATCGGTCAGATCGGCGGGCAAGCCGTTGACACCCTGGTGAGGCGCATACGACCCGTCGGAAGCACCCGGGTGAAGCTGAGCTCCCTGAGTGGGAACGTCAAGAATCAGGTGGGGAAATTTATCGCTATTCGCAGCATCTGCAGACGCATGCCCGACATGGTGCACGGAAGTCCATCCGTCTTTACCGTTCAGAAGACAGAACGCCGTCCACTGACCTTTGTTGGAAAGCATAAACTGGAACGACACGGTTCTGTTAGGCATATCCAACACGTTTACATTGTTGATCGTTGCTCCCGGATACGTATTTTTATAAATTCCGGAGCTTCCCGTTAAATCGACAAGCGGCGTGTTGGGATTGCTGAATTCCCACGTCTTCGTAGTCGTCGTCTCGTCGGCAAGAACCTGTTTCTGGTTCATGGTGATGCCGCAAACGAGACATAATGCCATAACTACCGATAAAAATACGGTAATTAAGGACTTAGCCTTGGTTGTTTTACTCATAATTTCTACCTCCCGGTATATTTTTGTTAAAGCATTCGCTTTTAAGCCGATATGAATTTTTCCCCTCGCCGTTTTCCTTCGGCATAAGATTCCCGATCCCGGGGAAGATCCCCGGGGATCCGGAACCAAAAAAAGGGGGGATAAATTAAATAGGGTGAACAAAATCAATAAGCCATTCTGTAAGCGTAGTTCAGTCTGCCGATCGGCGCACAGTCTCCCCCGCAATAGAATGCGAAGATATCGCCGAAAGAATACACGCCCACGCCGTCGTTCAAAGCGGTGGCTTTGTTGGCAAAGATATTGTCGGTCGCTTTCAGCCCGATCTCGTCCGCACTCGTTACGCCGAGGGCTTCGAGGGGGATCTTATAAGCGATGAACTTGCCTTCTTTATAATAGTTTGCCGCAAACGAAAGTTTTTCGGTCGTGATTCTTCCGTCCGCGTCCGTTCCGAGGCGGTCGATCGTGGTTTCGCCGTTCGTGCCCGGGGTACGGTTGATATAGAAATCGTAACCGTTCCAGCCCGTGCCCCTGTTGGTGGAAAGCCACAGGTTCATCCAGTTGAAATCGCCTTCGGTATAATCGGTAATATCGTCTTTCGCGGCGACGAGAACGTAAAGATTTTCGCTGTCGTTCGCGATCTTGATATAATCGATATCGTTTCTTGCCGAGTTATCGGTATAGGTGTATTTGTTCGCCGCGCTCTTTTCGTTACGGTTATTGGCGTCGGAAGTAAAATCGACGTACTTTGCTTTCACGTCGTTCCAGGCGGAAAGGTTCGTGATGTCGATCGTCTTTCTCATCCACATCGCCGAGGAAGACTTTTTACCCGTCGCTTTGCCGTATTTGAATTCGCGCACGTATTCGCACAGTTGCAGGAAGTAATTATCCCCGTAACCGTTCGCGTCTCTCATCATTTCGATATCGCGGGAGAATGCGACATTGAACGTATCCACGAACGTTGCGTAAGAGTTGCCCGTATCCAGTTTCTGCGCGACCCATTCGTTCCAGCCCGTTACCGTGACCATCCAGACTTCTTCGCTGCCCGAATAGTTCAGCACGTTTTTCCATTCGCCGGAGAAATTGTAGCCGAGTTTCGCCGCTTCCAGGCTGTCCGTCTGATAAGCGTATTTCTGCGTGGGAAGCGCCCCTCTGCCGCGGTAAGTCAAGCCTTTGTTACCCTTGTTTTTCGCAAGAAAAGCTTCCGAAGACCAGCTACCGCCGATGTGCTGCGCGATGGAAACGTTCATGATGCCGCCGTAGTTTTCCTGCGGGTAGCTGTAATCCATCCACGGGAAACCGTTCGCATAGGAAGACGAAGTGACCGCCGTGGGCCACACCACGTTTCTGATCCAGAAAGCGTTCGCGACTTCCTTCTTGCTTAAATACTGCGAATCGAACCCGTAGGTCACGAGCAACGGTTTTCCCGAGGGATTTCTCACGGGATCCGCGGTGAACCAGCAGGATTTATATTTGAAATTGTCCTTGGCGTAATAATTGTCGTAAACCCATTCCACGACCTGCGTTACCGCCTTATCGCTCCCCGTATAGGGGTTGCAGCAGATGGGAACGATCTGCGGAACGTCGTAACCGAGTTTCTGCATTGCGAGGATCTCATCCAGCAAAGCGGTGGTCGCTTTTTTATAAAGATTCGCCCCGCCCGCATTTGCGTTGGTGAAATCAAGGTAAAGGAAATCGATCCCCGCCATGGAAAGAAGTTCGAGATGCCTTCTGATCACCCAGGTATCCCACGAATTGTAGTAGCCGTACATGGGCTCTTCGAAATAGTGGAAAGCGTTCATCGGCGAAATGCTCGCGTCGTAACCCGCTTTCCCCGAAAGCGCCCACAGGGGATTCGTGCCGTTCGACGTATCGTACGGATTATACTTTTCCTGCAGTTTGGAAATGTCGTAAATATTGCCCCAGCCTTCGCCGAGCCACATGAAGTAGAAAATACCTACGTATTTTCCGCCCGTTTTCTTCGCGTGCGTTTTTATTTCGGAATCGCCGTCCAGATAAGAACCGGAGATCTGCGATTTCGTAAATTCGAGATCGCCCGCGGAGAGAAGCTCTTCGGTATAAGCCGCGTCGTAAACGTCGAGCCAATCCTCGCCGTAACGATAGCCTTCCGGTTCCGCCGAAGACCCGCTTTCCGATTCGCTTTCGGGCTCCTTCGTCGAATTGCTTTCGCTCTGAGAAGTTTTTTCGAATTCCGAAGAAGACGAATTGCCGTTGCCGCATCCCGTCGAAATACCCATAGTAAGCACCATCATGACCGATAAGATTTTAATCAATAAATTTTTTTTCAACGATTTTCCTCCGTCCGGTATCGCTTATTTCGTATACCAGCTGTAATTGATCCTGCCGATGGGGGCGCAATCGCCGTTCGTGTAAAGATCGGTGATATCGAAATCCTTCTGCAGATTGTCCGTCACCTTGAACTGCAAGCCGAAACGACTGTCGGTGATGCCGAGCGCGCTCTTTTTCACCCGGACGATCATCACGTTGCCGGAAACGTAAGTGTCGCACGTGCCCGCAGATTCGAACGCGTTGTTCGAGATCTTATCGAGGCTTGCCGTCGTGCCGTTCAAGCTTCTGTTCACCACGTAACCGAGGTTATTGAAACCTCCTTCTTCGCCTTCCACGCCGATCCAGAGATTCATCCAGCGGGTATCGTCTGCCGATTTCGCCGTGATCGCGTCCGTCGTGGCGATCATGAACCAGAGGTTTTCCGAATCGCTTGCCACCCTGACTTCGCGGATATCGTTTCTGCCCGTTTCGTTTTTATAATACGTGCTCCCGACGCCTGCGTGATCTCTCGCCTTCGTTTCGCCGGTAAGGTCGGCATACGAGCGGATGTTCGCCCAGTTTGCGAGATCGAGCATATCCGTTCCGTCCGCAACAGGGTCGTTATACGTTTTGTCGTTAAAGCCGTATCCTTTGTATTTGCGGATGTTCTTTACGAGTTGCAGATAGCAGTTATCGAGATAACCGCCGTTCATCATTTCGATATCGCGGGAGAATTCCATGTCGAACGTATCCACGAAATACCCGTATCCCGCGCCGAGCATCGGATCCGTGCTCTGTTTCTGCGCGATCCATTCGTTCCAGCCGGTCACGAATACGAGATTGATCCCTTGCGTATCGTAAACGGTGTTCCATTGCTCTTCGAAGTTGGTGTTTTTCACCGCGTCTTCGTAAGTGTTGGCTTTTTTCGCGTTCGACCAGCCTCTTCCGCGGTTGGCGTTATAAACCTCGAGGGCTTTTTCTTTGGAATATACTTTTTTCAGATCATCGGATAAACTGTCGTAATTATACGGCGCGTAAAGCCCGGACAAGGAGAAGTTGATCCCCGATTTGTTCGCGTCCGACAGATTGCCGCCGATCCCCGTGTGCTGAGAAACGGAAACGCTCATGATGCCGTAATCGTTCGCCGCGTCCACGAAAGTTTCCTGCGGATAACGGTAAGAGATCCACGGGAATTTGTTCTGGTTGAAGGACTGAATGGGCCACTGCGCCGCTTTGAAATAGAAGCGATCCTGAATCGCCGCGTCGCCGCCCTGATAATCGGCGATGATCCACGGTTTGCTGCCGTTTCCGGTGAACCAGATATCGTCGTAAGTGTTTCTGCGATAGAACTTTCTGTAGATATCTTCCGTCATGCCGGTGGAATCGCTGTTGGTCATGAACATGGCTTTCGGCACGTTATACCCGAGTTTTTTATACTCGAGAAGAACGTCGAGCACCTGTTTGGCAGCCGCCTGATAACAGTCGTTATTCGTGGCGTCGAAACAGATAAAGTCAAGCCCCGCGTTGATAAACAGCTCCACGTGCTTTCTCACGACCCATTCGTCTTCCACCTGGTAGTAGCCGTACATCGGCTCTCCCCAATAGGTGAAAGAGGGCATGCCGGGGATCTCGTCCCCTTTCAGGGTATTCTCGGCTTTTCCCTGGCTTACGTAAGAATCGATCGTCGTCGTTTCGGACGCCTGGCTGAGCCAGAGGAAATAGAACACGCCCACCACGTTTTCGTTATACGCGCTCACCTGCCCGAACGATCTGCCGTAGTCGTCCGTACCGGCAGTCTGAAAGAACCCGCTGCCGAGATCGGTCGAGGAAACGTATTCCCCCGTGATCTCCGCTTTTTCGCCGGTGCTTCCCGACTCTTTCGTCGAATCAGAGTGATCGACTTTGTTTCCGCAGGCGGCAGCCGACGTTGCGAGCGCAAGACACAGCGCAAGCGCCGTTAAATTTTTTCTCATGAAATTTCCCTCGTTTTTAAGGATCAGTTACCCGAAGTGTTGAACGGGTTGCCGTTCAGCGCGGAACCGGTCGCTTCCGCGACTTTCGAATAATCGGTGTATTTCAGATTCGCGTTGCTCGCATAGCTTGCGAAGCCCGATTTGATCGCGTCGAACATAGCCGTTCCGTTCCAGGTCTTTTCCGATCCGCGGAAGTAATCGCTGAGGATGCCGCCGACTCTGTCGTAAACGTATTCGGTGGTGTCTCCCACTCTCGCCTGATTCATGCCGGAGCATTTACCGAAGATCAGATAAGGAGAAGTCGTGCAGTCGCCCGAAGCGGAAATCAATCCCGTAAAATCGATCTCGGAAGGAACGGTAACGTTCTTCACGAGCTGGCGCATGGTAACGGGTGCGTTGTTCTGGCTCTTGTAGTAAGCGTAGATCGCGCTCTGCCCTTCGGGAGAGTAAAGATACATCATGAAGTCGACCGCAAATTTGTTGTTGGTAGCCGTGCTGTTTAAAATACCGTAGTTTTCCTGCGGACCGCCGTACGCTCTCACGTTATCCGCAACGCCCGGAAGAGAAGATTCCATTGCGGGCATCAGGAACCAGCCGATCTCGCTTCCGATCTCGGCAGAGCTCGGGTAAACGGAACCTTTTTTATGCGCGTCTCTGTACGTTCTCACATAGTCGAGCGCTTCCACATAGAAAAGCTTCATGTCGCTGTAAGCGCCGCCGCCCTTCGAATAAACGATGGTCGTTTCGTTGAAACGGTTGAACACGTCGCTGTAAGAAGCCTGATCGTCGGCATAGCTCATCAGGTCGTAAAGGTTTTCCATCACTTCTTTATATTTAGCGGAAGTGGGGTTGTAACCTTCTTTGTTGAAGTAAAGATCGACCACTTTGTTGAGGTTGTAAGAATATTTATCCGCGGAATCGATGCCTGCGTCGTTCGCGTCGTAAGTCCATTCGTCATCCCCTTCGAGGAAGCTGTAATCGCCCGAAACGGAGTGAACTTCGTTGATAAAATCGCGGTAATACTGATCGAGATACATGTTCACGAGGTGGGAAAGCATGTTGAACGCGACTTCGCCCGTAGACTGCGTGCTCGTGGAGAGCGCGAGGGGGTTTTTGAAGTTTTTGCCCGAAGCGGTCTGCGCTTTTTCGAGCGCGCCGAGCATCCACGCCCAGGTGATCTTCGAATTGTCGATCGTACCGTCCGCGGCAACGCCTTCGTAGCCGGCGAGAACGTCCGCAACCGCCTGCTTGTTATAGAACACGGTGAGGTAGTTGGAAGAATAGCTCAGCCCGGGAACGGTCATCGAAGAGCCGGAGACCTGCGTTCTGTAAGCGTCCGCTTCCAGCCCGTCTTTCCACGTTTTGCCGCCCATGTAGGGGTTGGCGGATTCGAGGGCTTCCGTGAAATCGTAAAGCTTGTTCGTTCCGTAGTATTCGGGGATAACGCCCGTGCATACGATCGTGGGCGTGCTTACCGTGCCGCCCGCCATCGTTTTAACGGACTGCGAATACGCCGTGGGATCGGTGTTGTTTTTGATGATGACCGTAATGTCGTTGCCCTTGTCGTACTGATAGTTCATATAGGCTTCGGCAACTCTCTCGAGCGCTCTCTGCTCGATGATGTTTACGGTCGTGTACATTTCGATGGTGGCAGAAAGCCCCGTTTCGCCCGAAGGCTTGGATTCGGAAGTGCTTTCCGAAGGTTTCGACGTCGATTCCGGAGAAGACGTCGGCTCGGAAGAACCGGACGGCGTTTTGTTTCCGCATGCAGCCGCGGAAAACGCCATTACAAAGCCGAGCACCGCTACGAGTGTCGTTTGCAAAAATTTCTTCATAAATTTCCTCCTTGAAGAAACAGATTTTTTATTTCATCCCCTCTCCCGCAGCCGGTTATGAAACAACCGGCACGGAAAAGAGACGTTGACATAGTTTCGGTTTTCCCGTTACGGAACCGGTTAAAGCTTCATGCCGCTTGCGAAGTCGCCGCCGATGAAGAACTTCACGCTGATCGCCGTGGAGATGATCAGCGGAATGCCCGCCACGAGGTACATCGCGTACTGCACGCCCTGTTCGTAATTCGCCGCGATCGATTTGAGGTAAGGCATCAGCACGCCCTTGTTCAGGTTCTTCAGATAAAGAAGCTGAGGCCACATGTAATCGTTATACATCGCCGCGAAAATGGAGATGCCCTGGATCATCATGATGGGGAACGTGAGGGGAAGGCAGATATACACGAACATTCCGAAGGTATTCGCCCCGTCGAGTTCCGCCGCTTCGTATAAAGAAGCGGGTTGCTGCCCCATGAACGTTCTCATCAGGAAAACGGATGCGATCTGGTTGCCCGCGATATACGGCAGGATGAGACCGAGCCAGTTTTCCGAAAGGTTAAGCCAGTTTGCCACCACGATATACGTGGGGGAAAGGAGCACCGCGCCCGGTACGAGCATCGGCGCGATAAAGGCGAAAAACAGGAATTTCTTACCCGCAAACGCCTTTCTTTCGAACAGGAAAGCCACATAACAGCTTAAAAACAACACCGCCACCGTGGAGATCAGGTCGATCAGAACGGTATTCAGAAGGGGCAGGGACAGCACCTGAAAAGCGTCCGAATAGTTTTTGAACATCCACCCCGATTTCGGGAAAGTCCAAATGGGATAATTCGTGATGTCCTGCGCGGATTTGACCGACATGATCAGAGTGACGAATATGGGCATTAAGGCGAGGATCAGCGTGATCACCAGGATCACGATGAGAACGACCTGCGCGGCAGTCCCCTCGATCCCTCTCTTTCTGTATCTGATTTTCTTTGCGGGTCCGAAAGGATCCGTCCGCAACTGTACGTTCTGTACGTTTTCCATAAACTTTCTGTCCTCCCGTTACGAATTATCCGACTGCATTCTGAAGTTGAAGAAGGTCGCCACGCTGAGGAACAGGAAGATGATGATCCCCATGACGCTCGCTATGCCGTAGTTGGCGTTCACGATTTCGCGATACATCAAAAGCGCCGGCGTTTTGATCTGTCCGTCCACGCCGTGAATGACGAAGATGCTCGTGTAGTTCTGCACCGACGCGATGAACGACGTTACGAAAATGTATTTGATCTGCGGAACGATCAGCGGAATATCGATCTTCACGATCCTCTTCCACCACGAACATCCGTCGAGTTTCGCCGCTTCGAAATAGGAAACGTTGATCCCCGTGATCGCGCCGTAAAAGATCAGATAGGAACCGATCCACGGGAAGCCGAACGCGATGAGGGTTCCGATCGCCGTCGCGTTGGACGCGCTGTACACCCAGTTTTTCACGAACCCCGGAACAAACACCCCGATAAAGGCGTTCACCAGACTGTTCTGCGTCGCGCCGAACACGCCGGACTGCCAGACGAGAACGGTCGCCACGCCGGGAAGAACGCCCGGCAGGAAGAGCAATATTCTCGTCCAGAGAGAGAACTGCCTGCATCTGACCGCCACGATGAGCTCCGCCAGAATGATCGGCGGGATCAGCGCTTTCAGAAGATCGGCGATCAGGAATACGAGCATCGTTTTTGCCGAGCTCCAGAATTCCGCCGTTTTCACCACCGCGCGGAAGTTCGCCCATCCGACGAACGAATCTTTCACGCCGGGCACGTAATCGTAAAACGCGAGGCGGAAACCGAACACGATGGGGATATAATAGAACAGCGTGAGCAGTGCGAAAGGTATGATCAGAGAAATGTAAACGAGTCTGTATTTATATAATGCTTTGAAAAACGCGATCGCTTTCGCGTTGATCTTCCGTCTGTACGTTGCGGAGAGCCCGAACCCGAAATAGAGCGCGGCAACGGCCGCCAGGATCATGACGACCACGAATACCGTGCGAAGCCTTGTATATAACACCTTCGCGTGCGCGTCCGCCGCGTTGTAGTAAATAACGCTCGTGTTCGTGATATCGCTTTCGTCGCGGAGGGCAAAACCGCCTTCCGACCACATGATCAGGTTGGCTTTGTCGTCCGCTTTCATGTTCAGCGAGACGCTCATGGATCTCGCGTCGATCATCGCGACGCCGCCGTTCTGGATCTTCGCCACGAAGTTTTCGCCCGTGGTGTATACGAAGGACGTATTCAGCGTGATGCCGAGAGAAGCGCTCGAGACCTTGTTGCCGTCCGTCAGATCGATCTTGTAGATCGTGCTGTTTTCGCCGATCGCGGAAAGGTAACCTTCCCCGCAGGAAAGGGATACGATCGTCTCTTCGATCGTGCCCGATAACGCCAGATCCGTCGTTTCCGAGCCGTCGTACACGCCGATCGCGTTGCCGTTCGCGAAGTAAAGTTTTCCGCCCGTAACGCCGCTTCCGCCAATCTTTCCGGCGCTCTGCTTCACCGTTTTTCTGTCGCCGCTTAAAAGATCGAACGCATAGATACGGTTATTGAGATTTCTCGCGCTGAAAATACCGCGCACGAAAAGGGTCTTTCCGTCTTCCGACAGAAGGAGCTGCGAGTTGGAAACGTTCCCCTGCGCGTTGATACCGCCCGTTTCGTACACGGTGCACTTTGCGAGGAACTCTTCTCCCGAAGGGGTATCGTCTCCTTCGGCAACCTCTTTCGGGGTGAAAGAAACGGCGTCGTTCACACTGAAGGAAACCACGTTGCCGTTGGCGTAAAGAGCATAAACGGTGTCCCCGTTTTTCGTGATATCGTAAAGCGCGCGCGAATAAAGGGCGCCGACGTTCCATAAGGTTTCGCCGTCCATATCCACGGCGTAAATCTCGCCTTTCTGGTTTCCGGCGATCTTGATCGTCTCGTCGTCGGTATACATTTTCGTGATGCCGTCGTTCGGATCGACGCCGAGATCGCTGCTCCCGCCCGCGATCTTCGCCGAGTACGCGATCATGACGACCGACCCGACAAACACCGCCAAAGACAGGATCAATCCGATCAGAAACGGAATGTTGATTTTTCTTTTTTCCATATAAAACACCTTAATAAAGAACTTATAGGGGGATTTCTGTTCGTCGAAGACGAACAGAAAGGGTATACCCTTTCCGCTTTTCCGGATTTCCCGGTCGTTTGTTTTTTATGACTGCCGCGGGTTGTCTTCCGCAGGCGGCGTTCCCGCGCTTGCCCGCGGGATATACCTCGAAACGATGCTCTTCGTTCCGCCCGGTCTTCCGAGCACGTAATCCACATACTGCCGCGCTTCCTTTTCGATAAAGGAATCGATCGTTCCGAGCGAAGTTGCCGAATACTGCCCGAGCAGAATATTATCAAACCCGACCACGAAAGCTTCTTTCCCGATCTCGATACCTGCCTCTCTTAAGGCGCGCATCGCGCCGATCGCCATCATGTCGTTCATACAGAAGAGACCGTCCGGCTTTTCTCCGCTTTCAAGCAGTTTCGCCACCGTTTCGTATCCGGCGTTCAGCGCGGATATCTCGGGATATTCTCCCATCAGAACGGTTTTTTCCGGTTCCGCCTGCCCGTTTTCCCTCATTAAGGAAAGATAGCTTACGATACGGTTATCCCGCAGAAAGCTTTCGTCCGCACCGCAGAGAAAATAAAACTTCTTCGCGCCGCGCGCCACCATGCCTTCGAACGCCTCGCGAATGGCGGGCAGATAATCAATGGAAATTTTTACCGGATCTTCGTGAAGCCCGGGGTGGATCACTTTGATGTTGGCGCAACGGATTTTTTTCAGGTCGCTTTCGCTCATCGGTACGAATGCCAGGTTGATGATTGCCGAAACCCTGTTTTCCAGCACTTTATTGAGAATTTTCGAAAAATTGTGTTTTGTTACGAGATAGACCGAAATGGTGTAATCGTAATCCTCGAACAAGCTGACCATGTGGTTGAAAACTTCCAGATAATAATAATTGGACATATCCGGTACGAACATCGCCACGAAATTGCTGTTTTTGTTGTTGCTCACGTTTACGGCAAGTTTGTTCTGCGTATAGCCGTATTCCGATATGACGGACAAAACTTTTTCTCTCGTCTTTTCGGAAACGGAGTCGGATCCGCTCATCACGCGGGTCACGGTGGTTTTCGAAACCCCGGCGATCTCCGCAATCGATTTTCTGCTTACGTTTTTTCCCATTACACCCTTCTTCCGCACGCTATCCGCTTTTATTATCGCCGCTTACGGCAAAATCATTCCGAAAACAGATGTTCCTGCTTATCGTTTTACCATTCTGCCGGCGGAAAATGCAAGGAGTCATTTCACTTTGTACCCAGGTACACAATAAAAATATTAAAAGGTCCGAAAACCTTCCTTATACCCCTTTTACGTATCTTATTATAACATGACATCGGAATCTTGTCAATAGAAAACCCGAAAATTTCACTATTTTTACAAATTGTCTTCCGTCCGCCCGTTTGTCTTCCGGGAATACGCCGCATTCCTTCCCGCCGCTCTCCCGGAAGGAGACGCGCGATCGCCGTCGTTTCGCAGCCCGCCCCGGATCTTCCGCGCGGGCAAGCGAAAGCAAGCGGGCTTTCCGCACGGTGGAAAAAAGGTGAAAAAACCGCTTTTTCGCCCTTCTTTCCTTGTAAAATGTGCCGTTTTGTGCTATACTGTCGATAATTATGAAAGCTGTTGAATTCGAACAAGTCAATTATCGCTACACGGGCGAAAAGTCGTACGTGCTTAAGGATCTTTCCTTAGAGATCGAAAAAGGTTCGTTCGTCGTCGTGCTCGGCAGAAACGGAAGCGGCAAATCGACGGCGGCGAAAATGATCAACGCCCTGCTCATGCCAGAAGTCGGGCGGGTCGTCGTGCTCGGGAAAGCCACGGTCGACGCCGAAAAGGACGGAACGATTTTCGAGATCCGCAAAACGGCGGGCATGGTGTTTCAGAACCCCGACAACCAGCAGATCGCTTCCATCGTGGAAGACGACGTGGTTTTCGGACCGGAAAACGTAGGACTTCCCCGGGAAGAAATAGGAAAAAGGATTGAATTCGCGCTGAAAGCCACGGGTACGGAAGAATTCCGGCACGCACAGGTCGCCCGGCTTTCCGGCGGACAGAAACAGCGCGTGGCGATCGCGGGGGTGCTCGCGCTGCGCCCCGAAATCGTCATTCTCGACGAATCCACTTCCATGCTCGACCCCAAAGGAAGAAAAGAAGTGACCGAAGTCATCCGCAAACTGCAACGGGAAAACGGCATCACCGTGATCGACATCACCCATTATATGGACGAAGCGGTCGGCGCCGACCGCGTTTACGTGATCCGCGAAGGGGAACTCGCCTTTTCCGGCACCCCGCGCGAACTTTATGCCGACAGGGACCTTCTTCTCGCATGCGGGCTGGAGCTTCCGCGCGCGGCGGAAATCGCAAGAAAACTGAACGAACAGGGCGTTCCCGTCGGAAAGGGCATCTTAACGACGGAGGAGCTGACGGAGAAATTATGCGAATTGTTGCACACGATCTGACGTTTACCTACAATCAAAAAACGAAATTCGCGAAAAAGGCGCTGGACAACGTTTCCCTCACCGTGGAAGAGGGATCTTTTTTCGGCATCATCGGGCATACCGGCAGCGGAAAATCCACTTTCGTTCAGCACCTGAACGGTCTGATCCCGGTGGAAAGCGGCACCCTCACCGTCGGCGATTTCGATCTTTCCAAAGGGAAAAAGGCGGATAAAAAGGGACTGCGCGCACTGCGGGCGAAGATCGGCATGGTCTTTCAGTACCCCGAATATCAACTTTTTGCCACCACCGTTTACGAAGACGTGGCTTTCGGTTACAAGAACTTTTTCCCGGACAAGACGGAAGAAGAGACGAGATCCGCCGTCATGCAGGCGCTTGCCACAGTCGGGCTGAACCCTTCCGTGGCGGAAAAATCCCCCTTCGATCTTTCCGGCGGACAAAAACGCCGCGTGGCGATCGCGGGGGTGCTCGTTTCCGACCCGGACGTTCTCGTGCTGGACGAACCGGTCGCGGGGCTCGACCCCGCGGGAAAAACGGAACTGATGGAGCTTCTGCACCGCATCCACAACGGCGGCGATAAAACGATCGTCATCGTTTCGCACGATATGGACGACGTTGCCGAAAACTGCAGCGCCGTAGCGGTGTTCTCGGAAGGGAAAGTAGTGATGACGGGCACGCCGGAAGAAATTTTCGCGCGGCGCGAAGAACTCGAATCGCTCCGCCTCGACGTTCCGGTCACCGAAAAACTGCTCGATTCTCTCCGTGCGGAAGGCTTCGGACTCTCTTCCTCTCTCCGGACGGACGATTTCGTTTCCGCCGTTTCCGCCCTCTGGCACGGCAGAAAATAAAAACACACAAGGGTATTAAATTGTAAAATCGGTCGATAATCGACTTATATAACGCTTTATTGAGGATATTATGCTAAGCGACATGACATTCGGACAGTATTACCCGACGGAATCCGCCGTACATCGGATGGATCCGAGGACAAAACTGGTCCTTCTGATCGTATACATCGTGACGGTTTTCGTCGCCAAAAACTTTTACGGGCTCGCCGTTTCCCTGATTTTCGTACTCGCGGCGATCCTGTTTTCGAGGGTTCCTCTCCGCTCCGTATTAAAGAGCCTGAAAGGGATCTTCTTCCTCGTTATCTTCACTTTTATCTTAAACGTGGTGTTTTACATTCCGCAGGAGGGCGACCGGATCCTTTTCTGGCGGATCTCCGTTCAGGGAATCGTTTCGGCGTCCTTTTTCGCACTGAGGATCATTTTCCTCGTGCTCGGCAGTTCCGTACTCACGTTAACGACCACCCCCGTCAGTCTGACGGACGGGCTCGAATCGCTGCTCACCCCCCTTTCGTGGCTGCATTTCCCCGTGCACGATCTCGCGCTGATCATGTCCATCGCCCTTCGCTTTATTCCCACCCTCGCGGAAGAGACGGACAGGATCATCCGGGCGCAGAAGGCGCGCGGCGCCGATTTCGAAAGCGGGAACCTCATCCGGAGAGCAAAAGCGTTGATCCCGGTGCTCGTTCCCTTGCTGATCGGAGCTTTCCGCCGTGCAAACGAACTCGGAGACGCCATGGACGCCCGTTGCTACGCGGGCAGCCCGCACAGAACGAAATATAAAAAACTGAAATTTTCTTACCGCGACCCGATCGCCGTTCTCGCTACGGGGATTTTCCTCGCGGGGGTCATCCTGTGCAACGTATACGCGGCTTACCTGCCCGCTTTGTTCTGACAAAGCCGGAAACCCCGTCGTCCCCCGTTCCGGGAGATCTTGCGGAGGCATTTATGAAAAGAATCGTTCTCACAATTTCATATGACGGCACCGATTTCTGCGGCTGGCAGGTTCAGCCGGGAAAAAGAACGGTTCAGGGAGAACTCGAAGCCGCCCTTTCGAAGATCACGGGAGAAAAACGGGTCGTCGTAACGGGAAGCGGCAGAACGGACAGCGGCGTGCACGCGGAAAGGCAGATCGCCCATTTCGATACCGGATCTTCCGTTCCGCCCGAAAGGTTCCGCCTTGCGCTCAACACCGTGCTCCCCGCAGACGTGAAATGCCTTGCGAGCGAAGAAGCCGCGGAAGGGTTTCACGCAAGGTTTTCCGCAAAGAGAAAAACCTACCGCTATTCCTTTTATCTTTCGGATACCGAACTCCCACTGAAAGGCCGCTACGCGGTGAAAATCGCCCCGGGAACGGACGTAAAAGCCATGGCGGAAGGGGCAAAAGCCCTTGTCGGCACGCATGACTTTTCCTGTTTCCTCGCGAGCAATTCTTCCGTAAAAGACACGGTGCGGACGGTTTATTCCGCCACCGTCGCCCGAGAAGGAGAAAATGTTTTCTTCGAGATCTGCGGCAACGGCTTTTTATATAATATGGTAAGGATCGCCGCCGGCACCCTTTTAAAAGCCGGCGAACACAAAATTTCCCCGGAAAGCATTGCGGAGATCATAGAGAAAAAAGACCGGTCTCTTGCCGGCATGACCATGCCGCCGCAAGGGCTCACCCTCGTTTCCGTGGAATATTCCGGGCAGAACCGGGAATAAAAACGCAGCTTGTCCCCGGCATCCGGGCAAGAATAAAGGGAAGCTCGGCGGAGAAATTTGCCAAAAATACGGAGAAAAAGGCTTTTTTCGGGAAAATGCTTTCAAACGCTTGACAAACCGAACGGGATTTTATAAAATAATATGGCGATTATAAGGAAACGTACGCTTGATGAACTAGCCCCTCTGACAGGTCGTTCCTCTATATAATAAAATATCGGAGATGATACGATGAAGAGTTACATGGCTACCAACCAGACGGTTGAAAGAAAATGGTACGTCGTCGACGCTTCCGGAATGGCTCTCGGCAGACTTGCTTCGCAGGTCGCTTCGATCCTTCGCGGAAAAAACAAGCCTACGTTCACCCCGAACGTTGACACCGGCGATTTCGTTATCGTTCTGAACAGCGATAAAGTTGTTCTCACGGGTAAAAAACTGGAACAGAAATATTACACTTATCATACGGGTTACATCGGCGGACTCAAACAGGTTCCGTACAGCAGAATGATGGCTGAAAAGTCCGACCTTGCCGTTTACGAAGCGGTTAAGGGCATGCTTCCCAAGAATAAGCTCGGCAGACAAATGCTCACCAAGCTGAGAGTTTACAAAGGTGCGGAACACAACCACCAAGCTCAGCAGCCTGTTGAACTTACGTTAGAGAAATAATCGGAGGAATCGGTCATGGCAAAAGTATCTGTTAAGAAAAAACTTCAGTACTGGGGAACGGGCAGAAGAAAGAGCGCCGTTGCAAGAGTCAGACTCATCCCCGGCGGCACGGGCGCGATCAACATCAACGGCAGAAGCATTGACGAATATTGCGACCTTGACACTTTAAAACTGATCATTCGTCAGCCCCTGGTTTTAACGGAAACCGATTCCAAGTATGACGTTTTCGTAAACGTGAACGGCGGTGGTTTCACCGGTCAGGCAGGCGCGATCCGTCACGGTATCGCAAGAGCGCTTATCGTTGCGGAACCCGAACTTCGCCCCGCCCTTAAGAAAGAAGGTTATCTCACGAGAGACCCGAGAATGAAGGAAAGAAAGAAGTACGGCTTAAAGAAAGCTCGTCGCGCTCCTCAGTTCTCCAAGAGATGATCGCAAAGAAAGAATTTCGCGTTTTGCGGAATGTCTTTCGGATTTATCGGATTCAAAACCGCCCTGCGTATTTCGCAAGGCGGTTTTTTTTGCGGGAAAATATTTTTGTTTTTATTCCTTAGGCTTAGCATTCGTCATCACTAATTACCTTAAAGGCTTCTTTTCCGCCCTTTTCCCCGATTTCTCTATTGATGTACGATCAAGTACTATCGATTTCGAAATCGGGAAAAATCATCGG